>NZ_JAQAHF010000009.1:0-228139 GCF_027871645.1 Agrobacterium sp. ST15.13.015 | reverse complement strand
ACCCGGGCTCATCCACGGGATCAATGTCCCCAGGGGGGATCGGTCTTCCATCCGCCACCGCACAAGCGACAATAGCACAGCGCGGCGAAATCAAGTTACAAGGGGGCAAGGGTGCGGTCTATAGCTATCGTTGCCCCCTCATCCGACCCTTCGGGCCACCTTCTCCCCGGCGGGGAGAAGAAATACGCGGCGGCCTTTGCGCCAAATATACGGGCTGCTCGAGTAGGACGATGCAGAGGGTTATGCCCCGTGATCTCTCACCAAATCCACTCCGCACTATTCCTGTCGATCTCGACCTTCAAAATCCGGTCCTGCGGAATTTGCGTCCTTGACGCCTCGTCCTTGTCCATGCCGGAGACCAGCCGGAAGATCGAGCGGATGACGCCGCCATGGCAGACGCATATCGTCGGAACCTCGACGGAGGAAAGCCATGCGCCGATGCGCCAGGAGAGGATTTCATAGCTTTCGGCATCCTGGCCGGGGGGAATGAAATCCCATTTGTTGGCCTTGCGCGCCTTCACCCGGTCCGGGAACTCTTTTTTCAGCTCCGGCAGGGTTTGCCCTTCCCAGTCGCCGAAGGAAACTTCGATCAGGCGATCGTCGGTTCGATAGGCCTTGGGATCGAGGCCCATCGCGCCGCGCATCAGTTCCATGGTCTCGCGCGTGCGCCCGAGCGGGCTTGCCACGTAGTCGAAATCCGTGGCCTGTTCCCCCAGCAGCTGCGCAAGCAGTTTGCCGTTACCGACCGCCTGCTGGCGGCCGAAATCGTTGAGCGGAATGTCTTTCTGGCCCTGAAGCCGGCGTATCGCATTCCAGTCCGTTTGTCCGTGCCGGATCACATAGACGAGCAAGGCGATACCCCGTTCTTACACTTTTCAGGCTTAGTCCTTCACCACCGAAATGTCAGGCGCATCCACCGCCTTCATGCCGATGGTGTGGTAACCGGAATCGACATGGTGGATTTCGCCGGTCACGCCGGTCGAAAGGTCGGACAGCAGGTAAAGCGCCGACTTGCCGACTTCCTCGATGGAAACGGTGCGCTTCAGCGGCGCATTGTATTCGTTCCATTTCAGAATGTAGCGGAAATCGCCGATGCCGGAGGCTGCGAGCGTCTTGATCGGGCCGGCAGAAACGGCGTTGACCCGGATGCCGCGATTGCCGAGGTCGACGGCGAGGTAACGCACGCTGGCCTCGAGAGCAGCCTTGGCCACGCCCATGACGTTATAGTTCGGCATGACCTTTTCGGCGCCGTAATAGGTCAGCGTGATGATCGAGCCGCCGTCATTCATGACCGGCTCGGCGCGCTTGGCAACGGCGGCCAGCGAGAAGACGGAAATGTCCATGGTGCGGTTGAAATTGTCGCGGCTGGTATCGAGGTAACGGCCGGTCAGCTCATCCTTGTCGGAAAAGGCGATGGCGTGCACGACGAAGTCGATCTTGCCCCAGTGCTTTTCCAGCCCGGCAAAAACCGCATCGATCGTCTCGAGATCGGTCACATCGCAGTGACCGGCCATGAAGGCGCCCAGTTCCTGCGCCAGCGGCTCGACACGCTTCTTCAGCGCGTCGCCCTGCCAGGTCAGCGCAACTTCCGCGCCCGCGTCGGCACAGGCCTTGGCGATGCCCCAAGCGATGGAACGATTATTGGCGACACCCATGATGAGGCCGCGTTTGCCAGCCATGAGGCCGGATGCCTGAGCCATTTTATGCTCCCTAGTACTTTTGATCGGTCCTGCCTATGGCATAGGCTGCAATCCTGTTCAAGATTGCCAAAGATCATCAACTGTTAGGGAGCGTAACAAAGGGTGCGTTGTCCCGGCTATTCGCAAAACTTTCACAAATAAAGGCCTTCGCGCATGTGCCGCATCAGGTCGGTCACCTTTTCGTCCGGCTTTTCCAAGAGAACGATGCGCAATTCGATGACGAGATCGCCCTGTCCGCCCTTGCCGTCGGCGAGCCCCTTGCCGGTAAGCCTCAGCACACGGTCGGAGCCGGACCAGGCCGGAATGGTGATGTTTTCCTCACCGAGCGGAGTCCTGACTTTCGTTTCACACCCCAGAACCGCATCGCTGAGCGAGATCGGCAGCGTCGTGTGAATATCGAAGCCACGAAGGGAAAACGCGTCGTCACGGGCGGTCAGCAATGTCACGGCAAGATCGCCGCGCGCCATGTTGGGTAGCTTCAGCCCCTGTCCCTTCAGCCGGACCACGTGTCCGTCGCTCATGCCGGCTTCGAGCTGGAAACGAACCTCGCGTTCGTCGGCAAGCGACACGGTAATCCACTTGTGTTCCAGCAGATCGGCGACCGTGACGGTGGCCTCCGCGGTGATGTCCGGCGCTTTTTCAGGAGCCGGCTGCGGCGTGCGGAAACGGCGCACCAGAGCGCTGAAAAGATTGGCGGCGAGCGATGCGGGCGCTGTCCTGTCATCGGCGGCGCCGGGCTGCGCGGTCTCGCCGGCACCCGGCATATCGCTTTTTGCGGGGCCTGCAGCAGCCTTTGCCGCTTCCGCCGCCTGCTGCACCTTGGGATCGTTCTGTGCTTCCGCGCCAAAAATCCGTTCGACGATATCTTCGGCGGTTTCCGCCTTGGCGTCGGTTTTCTGGCCGGTCTGCGCCCTGTTGCGGGCGTCCGCACGGGCCAGTTCCTCCATCAGCTTTTCGGCGGCCTTGGCGCGCTCGGCAGCCTCGCGCGCGGCTTCCCGCTGCTGCATGATGGTTTCGCCGCGCTGCTTCTTTTCGGCTGCCCTGCGGGCCTGATCGTAGAGATCGCGCTTTTTCGGGTCTTTGAGAAGATCATAGGCCTGCCCGATCTCGGCGAATCGCGCCGAGGCGTCGGGATCGTCGCGATTGGCGTCCGGATGGACGGTTTTCGCCTTCGTGCGCCAGGCGGCCTTGATTTCCTCGTGGCGGGCGTCACGTTTTACGCCGAGGATAGAATATGGATCGCGCATGCGAAACACCAGTTACGTTGGCTCAGGCGCTGCCGCCCTTCATGGCGCAATCCTGAAACTAACCCCTCCGAAAAGGGATGCCGCGATCATTCGCCTGCACGCCCTCGGTTTAATCAACGTCGACTGTTGCAATAAGTTGCTAATCACTCCTTTACGGAGGAAGCGCGCCGCACCCGGGCCGGCGCTATTCCATATTTAAGGGTAAACAGATTATTTCTGCTCGAAGCGGGTCAGCAGCCATTCGCCGGTTTCCGACAGGCAGGCCTGTCCCGCATAGCTCGCAACGCCCTCGAAGGAGTGTCGCGTCGTCCTGAAATCGCGGCAGACGAAGCCGCTGGATTTGTCTTCGTGAATGGCGGTGACGACGCCGGCGCTGCCGGTGGCGGCATTGGCCCAGGGCAGCGGCTGGTCGGCGAGCTTGGCGAGATCGGCCGACGTCACCGCATTGCGGATCGTCGCATCGTCCGTCTGCGGCGCATTGCTCGGCTGGTTGGGAATGGAGGCCGTGGAAAGCGAGCGGTCGACCTTGTCGCCGCCGAACAGGTCGAGGCTGACGCAGCCGCTCAGCACCACAAGCATTGACACGACGGCGGAAACTTCCGCTACCGACGAAAGGAGGCTCTTTGTTCGACTGTTCGACTTTGCTATGACGGTCACCATCTTTCACCAGAGATCATCTCTGGGGTCCAAATCAGCTCGGGAGCATTTTAGTCAATATGTCGGAAACGGGGTTAACATCCAGTGACTTCACGGAAGAAAATGAACCGTTCACGCTTTTTGCCGAATGGCTGAAGGATGCAACGGCTTCCGAAATCAACGATCCGAACGCGGTAGCGCTTGCCACCGTGGACGAAAATGGCCTGCCGAATGTGCGCATGGTTCTGCTGAAAGGCGTCGACGACCGCGGCTTTGTTTTCTACACGAATTTCGAAAGCCAGAAGGGCCAGGAGATCCTCGGCCAGAAAAAAGCGGCCATGTGTTTCCACTGGAAAAGCCTGCGGCGTCAGGTGCGCCTGCGCGGCGAAGTGGAGATCGTGAGCGACGAAGAGGCGGATGCCTATTACGCCTCGCGCCCGCGCGGCAGCCGCATCGGCGCCTGGGCTTCCAAGCAGTCTCGGCCGCTGGAAGGCCGTTTCGCGCTGGAAAAGGCTGTGGCGGAATATACCGCCAGATATGCCATCGGCGATATTCCGCGCCCGTCCTACTGGTCCGGCTTCCGCATTCGGCCGCTCAGCATCGAATTCTGGCACGACCGCAAGTTCCGCCTGCATGACCGCATCGAATTCCGCCGCGAGACGCCTGACGGTGCATGGTCCAAGGTCCGCATGTATCCGTAAGGGCGGTCAGGGCAGGCCATTTACGGCCTGCCTATTTCAGCAGCGAATCGAATAGCGGCAGGCCGATGACGGCGGAGATGGCGATCAGCCCATAGCAGATGCGCCGGAACGCCGCCTCGTCGGCAAGCCCGTGCAGTCGCGCGCCGGCATAAAGCCCGGCCCCGTAAAAGGGTAGGGCCAGCAGGAAAAAGACGAAGACATCGGCGGTGAACAGGCCGCTGACGAAATAGCTGCCGGTGGAGATCACGGTCGAGATCGCGAAATATAAGATGACGTTGGCGCGCACGAAGGCGCCTTTGAGGGCGCCGCCGAGCCAATAGGCGACGACCGGCGGACCGCCCAGTTGCGCAGCCCCCGAAAACAGCCCGGCCAGAAACCCGGTAAAGAGGGTCAGCGGCGTCTTCGGCCGGCCGCTGTAACGCCAGCCGGAAAGCAGAAACAACAGCAGCATCACGACCACGGCGGAGATGATCCAGCGCAGCGTCAGCGGATCGCCGTTGGAAAGCAGCATGGTTCCAAGCGGCACGCCGACAAAGGCGCCGGCCGCCATGATGAAGACTTCGCGCCGGTCCGCCATGCGCCATGCGGGCGGTATCATGCCGAGCGTCAGCACGGCGTCCACCACCAGCAGCACTGCCGAGGCGACACGCGGCCCGACGATGGCGCTCGCGAGCGGGATGAAGATAAGCGCCGCACCGAAACCGGAAAAGCCGCGGGCAAGGCCGGCGAGAAAGGCGGCGCCCGCAAACATGGCGAGCAGCATCGGACTATGCGCGGTGACGAGCGATGAGAAAAAATCGAGGTGGGACATGGGCGATGGCACGGTTGTTCGAATATCTTTTCTCTATCCCGCTTGCATGTACATGTCGCGGAAATTTCAGTTCATGGCTGCGTGACGCCCTGACGGGTCGACGCCGTCAGAGAATCATGATTAGAGTTGTAGCGCATGAACAAAGGATGAACAAATGTTTGCTGACATGATGCCTCGGTTTGAAGAGGCCTCGCAAAAATATGCCGCTGAAAACGGAATATTTCGCGACCCGGACTGGTACATGCTGAAGCTTCAGGAAGAGGTTGGCGAGGTCACACAGGCCTGGAATCGGCTGACAGGACGGGGGCGCATTAAGGGCAGGAGCAAAGAGGAGATGAAGCGGGATCTGGCTGACGAAACCGCCGATCTGCTCGGCCATGTGCTGTTGCTGGCCCACTATAACGGTCTCGATATTGAAGGAGCGATCGAGCGTAAGTGGCGTTTCAAGCCGGGAGCCTGACGATGCGCCGAACGGCGGCTTGATCCTTGAGGTATCTCGCCTCTGGCGATACGGCTAGGAGAAGGCGACGATAAAGAACAGGATCGCAAGAGCGGCAGCCACAGGCGTCATCACCAGCCGCTCCGGGCGGCTTTTCGACATTGCGTTCAATCCAGCGCTCACTGCCAGATAACAGGCGATGATCCAGATGCCGGGTTCGATCCAGCCGGATGGCCAGATGTGAGCATAACCTGCCTTTTGCAGCGGAAAGGACGCAAAAAAGGCATAAATAAGCGGAGCCGACGCGCTGGCAATTCTTTGCCGGACCGGCAACACCCGGTACGCACCGCCCCAGGCAAGGCGTCCGAAGGGTGCAGCGGCTGCAAGGGCAATCTGGAATAGGGACAGAACCAGCAGTATCAGCGTTACGAGCGATACGGCAAAAGGCGGCATGATCACCCCGGTTATGGATGCGCCGACAAAGGCGCTCGGCTAATCTCGGCGTTACAGCCGAGATGAGCCTCATCATGAAGCCGGATGGCTAAGGACATATGACGCCTCTCCGCATTTTCAGCACGCTTTTCATCTCACTCAGGCCTGCGCCTTTTGCAGAAGGCCGGCCACCGCATGCAGGTCGCTCGCAACGGCAATGCACTTCTCCCGCATTTCCTCGGTCGGCGGCGCCACGTCCGGCACCATGATCGTCATCATGCCCGCCGATATCGCCGAGCGCACGCCTGAATAGGAATCCTCCAGCGCAAGGCAGCGGCCCGGATCGAGGGAAAGCCTTCGGGCTGCGGTGAGATAGGGCATGGGTGCGGGTTTCGGTTCGGTATAGTCGCCGCGTGCGACGATGGTGTCGAAACGTCTGAGAAGATCGTGGGGCCCGAGATGGCGCGTCACCGAATCGTGCCGCGACGAGGTGGCGATGGCGCGGCGGATATCGAGGCGGTCGAGCAGATCGAGAATGTCGATGACGCCCGGCTTCAGCGCCACGCCTTCCGCCATCATCACGCCAAGATGCCGGAGCCAGGCGTCGCGGAAGCTGTCGATGGGAAAATCCGCACCATAGTCGGCAAAGATGGTGCCGGTTATGACGTCCCACGGGCTGCCGCAGACCTTCTGATAGGTCTCGACCTTCATTCCGTGGCCCCCTTCATCCGAGGCAGCCAGAAATGAATCGCGATAGAGCCTCTCGCTCTCGATCAGCAATCCGTCCATGTCGAAAACCACGGCCTGCGGAAGAAAAGGCAGCATGACTTAACCGAACCGGAAGGGGCGTTCGCCAAGGCTCTCGAACGGGCGGATCAGATAACCGTCCGGATCGGCGACGATGAATTGCCGGTTGCCTACTTCGACCGTGCCGCGCCTGTACCATTTTTCCTCCAGCGGCATGACGAGGTCGATGGAGGATCGCTCCAGCCGGGAGAGAATGGGTTGCAGGGAAGGGACGGCAAGTTGCAGGTTCATGCCGCGGCCGAGCGGAAATTCGAGCGCGGCATTGTCCGTCACGAATGTCCGGGTCGCGCCGATCTGGTCGATCATCAGCTGGGCATCCCCCAGCGCCAGATAGGTGAAACCCTCCTCGGGGCGCTCATAGACCACGTGAAAACCGATCAGGTCGCAATAAAAGGCGCGGCTTTTCTGCCAGTCGCTGACGGCGAGTTCAGGAACGAGGGCATTTCGTATGATGGTCATGGTCTCCTTTGCCGCGCAGGCCCCGGGGTGGGAGGAGGGGCCTGCCATGAGGGATGATCTTACCGTCTTACCGGCCGCATGCCAGAGGAAACCTCATCATGGCAGCCATGTGTGGGGTTCTGGGCTGCCAGCGCGGCAACGCTGCGGGTGAGGACTGTCACGACAGGTTCGACGTCTCCCACGACCGCCCATGCACCGCGGAACTAAGCCTTCGTACCGCCGACGGTGATCTGGTCCATGCGCAGATGCGGCTGGCCGACGCCGACCGGCACCCATTGTCCGGCCTTGCCGCAATTGCCGATGCCCGTATCGAGCTTGGAATCGTTGCCGATCATCGAGACGCGCTTCATCGCATCCGGCCCGTTGCCGATCAGCATCGCGCCCTTTACCGGCGCGCCGATCCTGCCGTTTTCGATGAGGTAGGCCTCGGTGCAGCCGAACACGAATTTGCCGGAGGTGATATCCACCTGGCCCCCGCCGAAGGAAACGGCATAGATGCCCTTCTTCACGGAGGCGATGATCTCTTCCGGCGTCTTGTCGCCCGACAGCATATAGGTATTGGTCATGCGCGGCATCGGCACATAGGCGTAGCCCTGCCGGCGGCCGTTGCCGGTGGGCCTGGCGCCCATCAACCGGGCGTTCTGCCGGTCCTGCATGTAACCGACCAGCCTGCCGTTCTCGATCAGCACATTATAGCCGGAAGGCGTACCTTCATCGTCGATCGTCAGCGAGCCGCGGCGGCTGTCGATGGTGCCGTCATCCACGACGGTCACGCCGGGGGCGGCAACCATTTCGCCCATCAGGCCGGCGAAGGCCGAGGTTTTCTTGCGGTTGAAATCGCCTTCCAGACCGTGGCCCACCGCCTCGTGCAGCATGACGCCCGGCCAGCCGGAACCGAGCACCACATCCATGGTGCCGGCCGGCGCATCGATGGCGGTGAGGTTGACGAGCGCCTGGCGCAGCGCTTCATCCGCACCGCGCTGCCAGTTTTCCGTGGTGATGAAATCGCTGAAGCCGACGCGGCCGCCAATGCCGTAGGAGCCGCTTTCCTGCCGGTCGCCTTCGCCGGCCACGACGGAAACATTGATGCGGGTCATCGGCCGGATATCGCTGACGCGATGGCCGTCGGCCCGCAGGATGTCCACCACCTGCCAGCTTGCCGAAATGGTCGCCGTCACCTGCCGGACCTTGTCGTCCTTTTCACGCAGATAGGCATCGATATCGGTGAGAAGCTTCACCTTCTCCTCGAAGCTCGGGCTGCCGATAGGGTTCTCGTCGCCATAAAGCTTCTTGTTGGTGCGCTGCGGTGCGGCGGCATAAGAGCCGGAATAACCCTTGGTCACCGCGCCCACTGCATCGGAAGCACGTTTCAGCGCACTTTGCGAAAGCTCACCCGCATGGGCATAGCCAACCGTCTCGCCTGCGACGGCGCGCAGGCCGAAACCCTGATCGGTGTTGAAAGAACCGCCCTTCAGCCGGCCATTATCGAAAGTAAGCGATTCGGCCTGGGCATGTTCGATGAAAAGCTCGCCATCGTCAGCGCCGGCAAGCGCCTCGCCGACGAGCTTGCGCAATTGCGTTTCGTCGCAATCGAAGAGTTTTACAAGATCGTCGGTCATGGGAGGCTCCAGTCATTATCGTTCAATGACCGATTTAGGCACTGGAGCGGACGGACGCAAGGCTGTCCGACAATGGCAGGCTTTAAGGAAGCGCGTCATATCCCTCGGCAAAGCCGGAAAGCTCGATCGGAATACCCACGCGATCCTGATCCACGGCTTCGCGCAGTGCGAAAACGGCATTCTTGCCAGCGCGCAGAACCTTCAGCAACTCGTCGTCGATATCCACTTCCACATAGCAGCCTTCGGAAAAGCAGCGGGTGAAATAGGCGCGGCCGATATTATTATTGTCGATATAAAGCTCCATGCCATCCTTCAAAAGCACGCCAAGCGGCGCGAGGATGCGCAGGATGCGCGACTTGCGGTCGGCCGTCTTCAGCACCACCACCGAAAGCCCAACTTCCGGGCGGTCATCGGCGATCACGTTCTGCATCAGCGCGCATTGTTCTTCGGACGCACCCGCCGGCTTGTCGCAGATGACAGACCATGCTCCATGCGTCGACTTCGGCGTGCCGGGCGGCTGCTGTTGCGCCAGCGCCGCAGCGGCGGGAGCGATGATGGCAAGACCGGCGGCGGCAAGAAAAGTGCGCGCGAGCGGGGAAAGACGCATGGATACCTCTGGGATTCGAATCAGTGCGGCTATTTTGACGCCATAATCCGGAAAAAAAAGCCTCAGGCCTTCAATTCCAGCGGAGTTGGGCGGAAATAGGACCTGTCTTGCGGGATGGGCGTGTGATTTGCCCGGCGCGACATTCATTATCCGGCGATGAAACTGGCGGCAAAACCGGCTGTGAGAGGGGGCTTTGTCGCATTTGGGCTGTTTGAAACCGCGTTCGGCCGGTCCGGTGAGGCGTGGGGTGAGAGAAAGTCGCCGTGGATTGACCAATGGCAAAATTGGGGCGCATCCGTGTCCCGACGCATATTGCGGCAGAGGACAAACTGTGGTTTGAAGTTAGTACCATAAGCATGGATTCTGCGTCTGTGATTGATCTAGATCAGACGCGTGAGGGAGAGGGTACCGTGACGAATAGGATTTACGCAGCACTGGCGGGGATGACCTGTCTGCTCACGGCTGTCGGCGCCCACGCCGATCAGCCGGTGCATTGGCAAATGGGCATGCAGGAGGCCGCCACGCCGATCATGCACGAAATACGCTGGTTTGAACAATATACGCTCTGGTTCATTGTTCCGGTTACGCTTTTCGTTCTTGCGCTGCTCATCGTCGTCGCCCTGAAATTCCGCGCCGCGAAAAATCCGGTGGCTTCCAAGACCAGCCATAACACGGCGATCGAGGTGGTCTGGACGCTGGCGCCGGTTCTCATTCTTCTGTTCCTTGCTTTCCCGTCGTTCAATCTCTTGAACGCGCAGCTCACGCAGCCGGAAAACCCCGACGTGACGCTGAAGGCGACCGCCACGCAATGGCTGTGGAGCTATGAATATACGGCCGCCGAAGGCGCCGAGCCGGTTTCCTTCGACAGCTACATGCTGAAGGACCAGGATCGCGCCGCCGCGGGCAAGGAAGACAGGGCCCGCTATCCGCGTCTTCTGGCGGTAGACAATGAAATGGTCGTTCCGGTCGGCAAGACCGTTCGCCTGCTCGTCACCGCCGCACCGACGGATGTGATCCATTCCTTCGCCATGCCGGCTTTCGGCGTCAAGATCGACGCCGTTCCCGGCCGCCTGAACGAAACCTGGTTCAAGGCGGAAAAAGTGGGCCTTTATTACGGTCAGTGTTCCGAGCTTTGCGGCAAGGACCATGCCTTCATGCCAATCGCCATTCGGGTGGTTTCCGAACAGCAGTACAACACCTGGCTCACCGCCGCCGCTTCTGACCTGAGCGGCGCGAACCGGGCGCTGATGGCCTCTGTCGATGGCGCTCCGCGCACCGTCGACGTTGCCGCCAACGAAACCAACTGACTCTGGAGTGAGGACAATGGCTGGACCTTCCGCACACGACGATCATCACTCGCATGGTCATTCCGCACATGACGATCATTCGCATGATGCACATCATTCCCATACGCCGGGCTTCTTCGCCCGCTGGTTCCTGTCGACCAACCACAAGGACATCGGCACGCTCTACCTGATCTTCGCGATCATCGCCGGCATCGTCGGCGGCGGGCTTTCCGTCGTCATGCGCATGGAGCTGCAGGAGCCGGGCATCCAGATTTTCCACGGTCTGGCGTCCATGGTTTACGGCTTCGAGGGTGACGCCGCCATCGATGGCGGCAAGCACATGTTCAACGTGTTCACCACCGCGCACGCGCTGATCATGATCTTCTTCATGGTCATGCCGGCGCTGATCGGCGGTTTCGCCAACTGGATGATCCCGATCATGATCGGCGCTCCGGACATGGCTTTCCCGCGCCTGAACAACATTTCCTTCTGGCTGATCGTTCCGGCTTTCATCCTTCTCATTCTCTCGCTCTTCGTCGAGGGCCCTGCGGGCGCCTACGGTGTCGGTGGCGGCTGGACCATGTATCCGCCTCTATCGACCAGCGGCATGCCGGGACCGGCGGTGGATCTGGCGATCTTCGCGCTGCACGTTTCGGGCGCGTCGTCGATCCTCGGTGCGATCAACTTCATCACCACCATCCTCAACATGCGCGCTCCGGGCATGACGCTGCACAAGATGCCGCTCTTCGCCTGGTCGGTCCTCGTCACCGCGTTCCTGCTGCTGCTTTCGCTGCCGGTTCTGGCGGGCGGCATCACCATGCTTCTGACCGACCGTAACTTCGGCACGGCATTCTTCTCGCCGGAAGGCGGCGGTGACCCGATCCTTTACCAGCACCTGTTCTGGTTCTTCGGCCATCCGGAAGTCTACATCCTGATCCTGCCGGGCTTCGGCATCATCAGCCACATCGTCTCCACCTTCTCCAAGAAGCCGGTCTTCGGTTACCTCGGCATGGCCTATGCCATGGTCGCCATCGGCGCCGTCGGCTTCATCGTCTGGGCCCACCACATGTACACGGTCGGCCTGTCGCTCGAAGCGCAGCGTTATTTCGTCTTCGCCACCATGGTCATAGCGGTGCCGACGGGTATCAAGATCTTCTCGTGGATTGCGACCATGTGGGGCGGTTCGCTGACCTTCTCGACACCGATGGTCTGGGCGATCGGCTTCATCTTCCTGTTCACGGTCGGCGGCGTCACCGGCGTCCAGCTCGCCAATGCCGGTCTCGACCGTTCGCTGCACGATACCTATTACGTGGTGGCGCACTTCCACTACGTTCTGTCGCTCGGCGCGGTCTTCGCGATCTTTGCCGGCTGGTATTACTGGTTCCCGAAGATCACCGGCTACATGTACAGCGAGTTCCTCGGCAAGCTGCATTTCTGGGTCATGTTCGTGGGCGTGAACCTCGTGTTCTTCCCGCAGCACTTCCTCGGTCTTGCCGGCATGCCGCGCCGCTATATCGATTATCCCGATGCCTATGCCGGCTGGAACATGGTATCGTCCTACGGTTCCTACATTTCGGCCGTCGGCGTGCTGATCTTCCTCTTCTGCGTCTGGGAAGCCTTCGCAAAGAAGCGGATCGCTGGCAACAACCCCTGGGGTGAAGGTGCGACGACGCTCGAATGGCAGCTGTCTTCGCCGCCGCCCTACCACCAGTGGGAACAGCTGCCGCGCATTCGTTGATGCGCGGGCCGGAAGGAGCGGGCAGGGCCTGCTAATTCCCGGCGCTGAAAATGAGGGACGGCGCGGTTCGGTCCGTGCCGTTTCCCGAACGGGCAGTTTGTCCTGCCGCGTGACATTTTGTCCAAGCGATGCCTGCCGTCCGACGTGATACATGCCCCGGACGTGATAAATGCCAAATCTGGCCTTTATGAAATGCAAGCGCAGACGAATGGCGGCAGGGTGCGGCGAAAAGCCGGAAAATGGCATCGGTTTTGCCCGGCGCCGCTCATGCCAGGACGTTCGGGACCCATGAATTGACGCATCGCGCATGCCGGAAATCACATTTGTTTTCGGGCCGGTGCAAGGGACGTCGCTTCACGCGGCGTTCGAAGGAAACAGGACAGGAAATGAGCATTATCGACAATCGCGACATGCTGGGCGTGAAGGGCTCCGAACTTTCGGAAGCCGGCGCGCGCGATTATTTCGAATTGCTGAAGCCGCGCGTCATGTCGCTCGTCGTCTTCACGGCCTTTGCGGGTCTCGTGCTGGCGCCGGGTGAAATCAACCCGGTGCTCGGCATCATCGCCATTCTCTGCATCGCCGTTGGCGCGGGCGCATCCGGTGCGCTCAACATGTGGTACGATGCCGATATCGACGCTGTGATGAGCCGCACCGCCCGGCGGCCGATCCCGTCCGGCCGCATCGCGCCGCGCGAGGCGCTGGCCTTCGGGCTGACGCTGTCGGCCTTTTCGGTGGTCATTCTCGGCCTTGCGGTCAACTGGTTCTCCGCCGGCCTGCTCGCCTTCACCATCTTCTTTTACGCCGTCATCTATACGATGTGGCTGAAACGCTCGACGCCGCAGAACATCGTCATCGGCGGCGCGGCCGGCGCTTTCCCGCCCATGCTCGGCTGGGCCTGCGTCACCGGCGGCGTTTCGCTGGACAGCATCATCCTGTTCCTCATCATCTTCCTGTGGACACCGGCGCATTTCTGGGCGCTGGCGCTGTTCAAGATGCGCGATTACGGCGCCGTCGGCATTCCCATGATGCCGAACGTGGTCGGCGAACGCTCCACCAAGAACCAGATGATCGTTTATGCGGTGCTGACCGCGGCCGCGGCCGTCGCGCCTTATTTCACCGGCCTTGCGAGCGCCGGTTACGGCATTTTCGCCGCCGTTCTGAGCGCTATCTTCGTCTACTGTTCGCTCGATGTCCGGCGCATGCCTGAGGGCGACGAGAAGATGCTGCCGGCCAAGAAGATGTTCGCCTATTCGGTGCTTTACCTTTTTGCGATTTTCTCCGGCCTTCTGGCCGATCATTTCGCGCCGGCCCTGAAGGCCGTCATGTCGGGAGTCCTGTGATGGAAACGGTGGAACTGAGCGCGGCGCAGAAAAAATCGAGACGTGGGCGCAACATCGCGCTCGGCGTCCTGCTCGCCGGCCTGGTGGTGCTGTTCTACATCATCACCATCATCAAGATCGGCTCGCACTGACGCGCTGATTGAGGGGAGAGGAGGAGGAGATGGCGAATATGGAAGCGCAGACGGCAGGGACCGGCAGGCAGCGGGTGAGCAATCGCTCCATCCTCGTGCTTTGTCTGGTGTTTTTCTGCGCCATGATCGGCATGGCCTATGCCGCCGTACCGCTTTATACGCTGTTCTGCCGTGTCACCGGCTATAACGGCACCACCCAGCGCGTCGAGCAATATTCCGACGTCATCCTCGACAAGACCATCAACGTCACCTTCGACGCCAATACGTCGAACGGCCTCAACTGGGATTTCCAGCCGGTCGACAAAAAGGTCACGCCGAAGATCGGCGAAACGGTGCAGGTGACGTTCAAGGCGACGAACCGCTCACCCGTGGCGACCACGGGCACGGCGGTCTTCAACGTCACGCCGATGGAAGCCGGCGCCTATTTCAACAAGGTGGAGTGCTTCTGCTTCACCGAAACGACGCTGCAGCCGGGTGAAACGCTGGAGATGCCGGTGGTGTTCTTCGTCGATCCTGACATCGCCACGGCGCGCGAAACCAAGAGCATTCACACTTTAACGCTGTCCTATACGTTTTATCCGGCCAAAACCGAAAAACCGGTTGCGTCCTTGCCGGTAAAGACTTCATCTGGCGAAAGCAAATTGTGAGAGGAGATCTGGCCTTTTATCGAAGGCCGGATCAGGGAAGAGACATTCGGGGATTGTCGCAATGGCAGATACGCATCAGAAGAACCACGACTACCACATTATCGATCCAAGCCCCTGGCCGCTTCTGGCCTCGATCGGCGCCTTCATCCTGACCTTTGGTGGCGTCTGTTACATGCGTTACCTGTCGGGCGGCTCCTTCAAGCTGTTCGGCGCGGAACTGGCCAATCCCTGGCTGTTCTATATCGGCCTCGTCATCGTGCTTTACACCATGTACGCATGGTGGTCCGACACGATCAAGGAAGCCCATGAGGGCAACCACACCCGCGTTGTCTCGCTTCACCTGCGTTATGGCATGATCATGTTCATCGCCTCGGAGGTGATGTTCTTCGTGGCGTGGTTCTGGGCCTATTTCGATGCCAGCCTCTTCCCGCACGAAGCCATTCAGGCGTCGCGCCTCGAATATACCGGCGGGCAATGGCCGCCCAAGGGCATCGAGGTGATCGATCCCTGGCACCTGCCGCTCTATAACACCGTCATCCTGCTTTTGTCGGGCACCTGCGTCACCTGGGCGCACCATGCCCTGCTGCACAATGACCGCAAGGGCCTGATCACCGGTCTGTTGCTCACCGTCGCGCTCGGCGTCCTGTTCTCCACCGTGCAGGTTTACGAATACATGCACGCGCCGTTCGACTTCAAGAATTCGATCTACGGCGCGACTTTCTTCATGGCCACCGGTTTTCACGGTTTCCACGTCTTCGTCGGCACGGTCTTCCTGCTGGTCTGCCTGTTCCGCGCCGTTGGCGGCGGTTTCACGCCCAAGCAGCATTTCGGTTTCGAGGCGGCTGCCTGGTACTGGCACTTCGTGGACGTCGTCTGGCTGTTCCTGTTCTTCGCCATCTATATCTGGGGTGGCTGGGGCGCGCCGCTGCACGGCTGATTGCGTCGGATAGAGGACTGGGTCCGCAGCAAGGCATCCTGTGGAGCGAGCAGGTGCCACGTGTTTCTTCTCCCCGCCGGGGAGAAGTCCGCGGCAGCGGGATGAGGGGGCTACGGTAGAGATATTCGGAGAGCTAGCCCCCTCATCCGACCCTTCGGGCCACCTTCTCCCCGGCGGGGAGAAGAAACAAGCAGCAAAGCCGAGCGACAGATGACTGCCTTGGTTTAGAAGCACGCTTCCAACAGGCTCGCTGTCGTCCTCGGGCTTTGGGCAACTTCGCGGGAGGTCGTCATGTCTGAACCATCAAACGGCAATTTCGCGCCGGTCGATCCCATCAAGGTGGGCTTGAAAGGCTGCTGCCCGCGTTGCGGCAACGGACGGCTGTTCGACGGCTTTCTGACCATAAAACCCGCCTGCAGCGCCTGCGGACTGGATTACGGTTTTGCCGATGCGGGCGATGGCCCGGCGGTTTTCGTCATGCTGATCGTCGGTTTTCTGGTCGTCGGGCTGGCGCTCTGGTTCGATCAGCGTTTTGCGCCGCCGGTCTGGGTGCATGTCATGCTGTGGTTGCCGTTTACGGTGATTGTCTCCCTCGTGCTGCTGCGCAAGCTGAAAGGGATCATGATTGCGCTGCAATACCGCAACAATGCAAGCGAAGGCAGGCTTGATCGTGAATGACGTTTCCCACATGAAGGCGGCGGAAAGGCGGGTCTGGTTCGCCGCGCCGCTGGTGCTGTTGGCGCTTGCCATTCTTCTCGGGCTCGGCACCTGGCAGGTGAAGCGTCTCTACTGGAAAGAAGCGCTGATTGCCGATATCGAGGAGCGGCGGAGCGCGAGCCCGGTGCCCCTCTCCGATATAGAGGCGATCGCGAAAAGCGGCGGCGATATCGAATACCGCACGGTCAGCCTTTCCGGCACCTTCGATCATGCCCGCGAGCGGCATTTCTTCGCCACCCATCAGGGGCAAACCGGTTATTATATCTATACGCCGCTGACACTTGCCGATGGCCGCATTCTCTTCGTCAATCGCGGCTTCGTGCCTTTCGAGATGAAGGAACCGGCCAAACGGCCTAACGGGCAGGTTGCCGGGGAGGTGACGATCACCGGGCTTTCGCGCGCGCCGCTGGTTGCAAAACCGTCCTCGCTGCTGCCCGATAACGATATCGCCAAGAACATCTTCTACTGGAAGGATCTGGCGGCCATGGCCTCCAGCGCCGATATCCCGCCCGACCGGCTGGTCCACCTCTTCGTGGATGCTGACACCGCGCCTAACCCGGGCGGTTGGCCGCAGGGTGGCGTGACGCTGATAGATTTGCCCAACAATCACCTGCAATATGCGATAACGTGGTATGGGTTGGCGGCGGCCCTTGTCATCGTCGCCGGTTTTGCCTATTTCCGGAACGGTAAGGCGCAGGGTGAATAAAGCGCAGCCCGTCCGGTAAGGCAGCTTGTCGGGCAAGGCCATGAAGCACGGCCCAAGGAGCAGGCCAAGGAGCTGGAATGAACATCGCCGTTTCCAAACCCCCTTTGACGATAAGGCTGTGCGGACCGCGCGGCTTTTGCGCGGGCGTGGACCGGGCGATCCAGATCGTCGTGCTGGCGCTGAAGGCCTATGGCGCACCCGTCTATGTCCGCCACGAAATCGTGCACAACCGTTATGTGGTGGAAGGGCTGGAAGCCAAGGGCGCGGTTTTCGTCGAGGAACTGCATGAAATTCCGGCCGAGCACCGCGAGCAGCCGGTGGTTTTCTCGGCCCACGGCGTGCCGAAATCCGTGCCGGAGGATGCGCAGGCGCGTAATCTGTTCTATCTCGATGCCACTTGCCCGCTGGTCTCCAAGGTCCACAAGCAGGCCATGCGCCACCAGCGCCTTGGCCGCCATGTGGTGCTGATCGGCCATGCCGGCCACCCCGAGGTCATCGGTACCATGGGCCAGCTTCCGGAAGGAACGGTCTCGCTCATCGAAACGGTGGAAGACGCCGGCCGTTACGAACCGGCGGACCGCGAAAATCTCGGCTTCGTCACCCAGACGACACTTTCGGTCGATGACACGGCCGGCGTCATCGCCAGGCTGCAGGAACGTTTCCCGGCCATTCAGGCGCCCGCCGCCGACAGCATCTGTTACGCAACCACCAACCGTCAGGATGCGGTGAAGCAGGCGGCCCCCGGTTGCGACCTCTTCATCGTCGTTGGCGCCCCCAATTCCTCCAATTCCAAGCGGCTTGTGGAAGTGGCGCTGCGGGCCGGTGCACAGCGCTCCGTGCTGGTGCAGCGGGCCTCGGAAATCGACTGGAATGAAATCGGCGATATTCGCACCGTCGGCCTTTCGGCCGGCGCATCCGCGCCGGAGGTCATCGTCGATGAGATCATCGAGGCCTTCAAGGCGCGTTTCGATACGACGCTCGATCTCGCCGTGACGGTCGAGGAAACGGAACATTTCCTCGTCAATCGCGAGCTACGCAGCATCGAGCTGACGACGGACGACATGGCTTTCGTGAACGGCAATGCCAATGATGCGCTGCCGCCGAAAACCGCCGCCGGCATCTGAAGCGGGATGGCGCTGAATGCGGGCGGTTTCCGTCCCACCTGCGTCATCTCCACCCGAGATTTCCACTCCATCCTTCATCAAGAGATTTGAAATTGGCAGTTTATACGGACATCACCGAAGATGATCTGAGGAATTTCCTCACGCAATATGACGTCGGCAGCCTCACCTCCTACAAGGGCATTGCCGAAGGCGTCGAAAACTCCAATTTCCTGCTGCATACCACCAAGGACCCGCTGATTCTCACGCTTTATGAAAAGCGCGTGGAGAAATCCGATCTGCCCTTCTTCCTCGGCCTCATGCAGCATCTGGCCGCCAAGGGCCTGTCCTGCCCCCTGCCGCTGCCGCGCAAGGATGGCGAGTTGCTGGGAGAGCTATCGGGCCGGCCGGCGGCGCTCATCTCCTTTCTCGAGGGCATGTGGCTGAGAAAGCCGGAAGCGAAACATTGCCGCGAAGTTGGCAAGGCGCTGGCCGCCATGCATCTGGCCGGCGAGGGGTTCGAGATCAAGCGGCCGAACGCGCTTTCCGTCGAAGGCTGGAAGGTACTTTGGGACAAGTCCGAAGCGCGAGCCGACGAGGTGGAGAAGGGCCTGAAAGACGAGATTCGCCCGGAAATCGATTATCTCGCCGCCCATTGGCCGAAAGATCTGCCGGCCGGCGTCATCCATGCGGATCTGTTCCAGGACAATGTGTTCTTCCTTGGCGATGAACTGTCCGGCCTGATCGATTTTTATTTCGCCTGCAACGACCTGCTGGCTTATGACGTGTCGATCTGCCTCAATGCCTGGTGCTTCGAAAAGGATGGCGCTTACAACGTCACCAAGGGCAAGGCGCTGCTGGAAGGTTACCAGTCGGTGCGCCCGCTGAGCGCAGCGGAGTTGGAGGCCCTGCCGCTTCTGGCGCGCGGTTCGGCGCTGCGTTTCTTCCTCACCCGCCTTTATGACTGGCTGACGACGCCGGAAGGCGCGCTGGTGGTCAAGAAGGACCCGCTGGAATATCTGCGCAAGCTGCGGTTCCACCGTTCCATCGCCACTGTTGCCGAATATGGGCTGGCGGGCGAATGAAACATGTCGATATTTTCACCGATGGCGCCTGCTCCGGCAATCCCGGTCCCGGCGGCTGGGGCGCCGTGCTGCGTTACGGTGAGGTGGAGAAGGAACTCTTGGGCGGCGAGGCCGAGACCACCAATAACCGCATGGAGTTGATGGCGGCGATCTCGGCGCTCAATGCGCTGAAAAGCCCCTGCGAGGTCGATCTTTATACTGACAGTGCCTATGTGAAGGATGGCATCACCAAGTGGATTTTCGGCTGGAAAAAGAAGGGCTGGAAAACCGCCGATAACAAGCCGGTCAAGAATGTTGAACTATGGCAGGCGCTGGAAGCGGCGCAACAACGCCATAAGGTTACCCTGCACTGGGTCAAGGGCCATGCCGGCCACCCGGAAAACGAACGCGCCGACGAATTGGCGCGAAAGGGCATGGAGCCCTTCAAACGGCGGTAATGGAAGCCTGCTCTATTTCAGGCCGGGCAAATCCGAGCCGGCGGCCCCATTATCGGGGGTTGTGAAAACCGAAACCCGACCTATCTTGTCGTCAAGGGCGCTCCGGTAGCGCTCAACGGAGGAGAGAAATCCGGATGATCCTGCATTGTGTATTTCTACGCTTCAAGGCTGCAACGGCCGCTTCTGAAAAACACGCAATATTCGAGGCGATTGCCGCCCTGAAGGATGTGATACCCGGCATCATCGATGTGAAATACGGCCAGAATGTCTCACCCGAGGGGCTGAATGGCGGTTTTGTCGACGGTTTCATCGTGACGCTGGAAAGCCCCGAGGCCCGCGACGACTATCTCGCCCATCCCAAGCACATGGAAGTGGGGGAACGTCTCGTGTCGCTCACCGATGGCGGTCTGGCCGGGCTTCTGGTGTTCGATATGAATGTTTGAGTGGAGGGCGGCGGGGCCGCCCTTTATTCTGCAATGTGAATGCCTATAGCAGAATCGTATCACGAAAGGCGCCGTCACCCCGGACTTGATCCGGGGTCCAGTGCGATCAAGTCTTTGATCGCGAAAGACTCTTCCTACGGCGCAGACGCGCCGTGGCTGGATGCCGGATCAAGTCCGGCATGACGGGAAGCAGGAGCCTTTACATGCAACGAGGGACCAGGCTCGCCCTCAAAGCTGCTCGATCATCGCCGCAGCGGCCGAAACCGTCGCCTGGCCGGGGTTCTCTTCCACGTTGAGCGACTTCACCACGCCGTCTTCCACCAGCATCGAATAACGCTTGGAGCGAACGCCGAGGCCGCCGGCGGAAAGATCGGCGTCGAGGCCGAGCGCCTTGGTGAAAGCCGCGTCCCAGTCGGCGAGGAAGTGGATTTTGCCCTGACCGCCGGAGGATTGCGCCCATGCGCCCATCACGTGCCAGTCATTGACGGCGACGACGGCGATGTCATCCACGCCCTTGGAAAGAATGGTGTCGCGGTTTTCGAGATAACCCGGCAGATGGTTCAGTGAGCAGGTGGGGGTGAAAGCGCCGGGGACGGCGAAGAGAACCACCTTCTTGCCGCCGAAAAGCGCGTCCGTGGTGGTTTCCACCGGGCCGTCAGCCGTCTTTTCTTTGAAAGTTGCGGAAGGCAGTTTTTCGCCGATCTTGATGGTCATGTCCGTGCTCCTATAGCCGTTCGGTTCGCGCGACTATAGAGTTTGGCAGGGAAAAGTGGAACCCGGTTTTCCCGGGCAGAAACGAAAACAAGGCGTCCGGATCCCGTCAGATTGAGAATGAAGCTGACAGGATCCTGAGCACGGCAAGGAAATCTGCCATGCGGTTTTCGAGCTAGTTTCCAGCGCTGAAACGGTGCTCAGGGTTTCGGGAAATTCAACATCGTTTCCATGGCCCGATCGCCGGATTTGACCAGGATGGGCCAGCTATTGCCCTGCACCTGATAGGTTTTCGGCAGGCCCTTGATGTTCATGTAGAAGGAGAGCTTGCGCTTGTCGCGCACCAGGTTCTGCGGCTCGTAATAGGCAAAGCCCGATGGACCGGCGATGAAGATTTCGGTCTCCTTCGGCGCGTTTTCCGGAAGCTGCAATTGCACGCCGAGCATGGTCTTGTCGGGCGTGATGTGGAAATCGATCACCTTGAAATCGTCGGAGGCCGCCTCGGGCAGCGTTTCGCGCGCCTCCTCCAGCAATCGCCGCTCCTCGTGGTCGTCATCACCGGCATTGCCGCGCTCGATTGAAAACTTCGCCTCGAAGGGAATGCAGATATTCTGACACACGCCGATGAAGGCGGTGAGATCGATTTTCCCGCCTGCCGCCGGGTCCGTGGCTTTCAGCTGAAACGGAAGGCTGACGGCGTGGTCGTAGCCGATATCGGTGATGTCGCCGTTTTCGATCAGCTTCGGAACCGGATAGGCCATGGTGGTGAGCGTTACGCCGCTTGCCGGATCGGGCGTGATCTGCGGCGGTATGCCGGCTTCGCCCGGTTCGCGCCAATAGGTTATCCAGCCGTCCTTCGGCTCGATCTGCAGCACGCCGCGCAGCACGCCGTCCGCATCCATGGCAAGGCTTGCCACCCGCATCTGGCCGCCCTCGCTTCTCGCCCAGTCGGTAATTTCGGCCCGGGCAGCTTGCGCGCCGCCGAGGAGGACGGCAACTGCGGCCGCAAGGCGAAGATGTGAAAATCGAAAGAATATCCTGACGCTCATGCTTCCCGTCTAACCCAACATGGCCCGGCGGACCAGTTACGAATTCGTGGGGTTCATCATTTTCGGTTGATTGATCGGGCGCTATGCCGCATCCTGTCCTTTGTCGAAGTGCGAACGCCGTTTTCGTTAAATGACGGAATGCGGTCTGCTGGAGGCGCCGGTGAGCTTTTCAACCCTGATGGACAAACGCGAACGTGGCTTTCTCGATGGTCAGTTCCTCATCGCGATGCCGGGGCTGGACGACGGCAATTTTGCCCGTTCGGTGATCTATATCTGCGCCCATTCGGATGCCGGCGCCATGGGGTTCATCATCAACCGGCCGCAGCAGATCACCTTTACGGATATTCTGCTGCACCTGAAACTGGTGGACAGCAACGACGCCATCATGCTGCCCAACCGCACCCGCGAATTCCCGATCCAGTGCGGCGGCCCGGTGGAATCCGGCCGGGGTTTCGTGCTGCATTCGGATGATTATTTAAGCGAATCCAGCATTCCGGTCAGCGATGACATTTCGTTGACGGCAACGCTCGATATCGTCCGCGCCATTTCCAACGGCCGCGGTCCGCAAAGGGCGACCATGATGCTCGGTTATGCCGGCTGGGGTCCGGGCCAGCTGGAAAACGAGATCGCCAATAATGGCTGGCTGAATTGCCCCGCTGCGGAAGAGCTGATCTTCGACCGTGGGCTGGACAATAAATACGAGCGGGCGCTGGCGCTCATGGGCGTCGATGCGCGCATGCTTTCCACGGATGCCGGGCACGCCTGAGCCCCTGAATGTTCCGCCGGTTTTGGCTGGAACCAAATCCCGACCCTTGACGTTACTCACCCGGAAAGCCGGACAGAAAGTACGGCTCAACAAGGGAGTAGTATTATGGGTAGCACATCTGACAAGATCGCCGGTAAAGCCAATGAAGTTGCTGGCAAGGTGAAGAAGAACGTCGGCGAAGCGACGGGCAATAATGAATTGCGCGCCAAGGGTGCTGCCCAGGAAGCCAAGGGCAAGGTACAGACCAGCGTTGGCAAGGCGAAAGACGCCGTCAAGGGCGCCGTCGACCGCATGTAATGCCGTCTGACTGCCTCGCGCCTCTTTCGATGCGGCGCTTCGGAGCGCATGTGTTGACCGCACATGCGCTCTTGTCGTCTGGGATGTTCCGAAGGCGGTCGCCTGTTACGCCTTTCATATGCGCTCCGGGCTTACCCCCCTCTGTCCTGCCGGACATCTCCCCCTCAAGGGGGGAGATCGACCTGAGGCGAGGTCTCGCCCATCTCAATACTTGAGAATGGAGTGGTGGAAGAGCGTCTTGCCGATCTCCCCCCTTGAGGGGGAGATGTCCGGCAGGACAGAGGGGGTAAGCCCGGAGCGCAGGAGCGTCAATGATTTTCAGCTGTCGTCTACGGTGCATGTTGGCATCGTATGTTTCCTCCACCCACCCGATCCATCGCAAGGGTTTCATCGATGAAGCTTTTTTCCTGCGCATCCTGCGGCCAGCCGGTCCATTTCGACAATCGTTTCTGCGTTTCCTGCGGTCATCGTCTGGCCTTCGTGCCGGAGCGGCTTTCAATGGAGGCACTTTCGCCCGCGGGTGAGCCGAACTGGCAGATTGTCGCGGACCCGCAAAAACAGGTGCGGTTTTGTGCCAATGAAGTGAACGACATCTGCAATTGGTCAGTGCCGGCGCAAAGCGACAGCGCCTTCTGCCCGGCCTGCAGCCACAATCGCCTGGTGCCTGATATCGCAACCGAACAGGGCATCGCACAATGGCGTCGCATCAGCCAGGCGCAGCGGCATCTGTTCTATTCGATCCTGCGGCTCGGCCTACCGCATCCCAATCGCGATGCCGATCCGGCCGGTGGGCTCGTTTTCGATTTTCTGGTGGACGAGGTGGCGCCCGACGGTTCCGTCATTCCCGCCATGACCGGTCACGATGAGGGCCTGATCGCCATTCGCGCCGCAGAGGCTGATGATGCAACGCGCGAGCAGGTGCGCGCCAATATGAACGAGCCCTACCGCACCATGCTTGGCCATTTCCGCCATGAGGTAGGGCACTTTATCTGGAATAAGCTGGTGCGGGACGCAAACCGGCTGGAAGCCTGCCGCGCCGTCTTCGGCGATGAGCGCGAGGATTACGGCGCTGCCCTGCAACGCAATTACGATGGCGGACCACGCCCCGACTGGCAGGAAAGCTTCATCAGCTCCTATGCCTCGGTCCACCCGTGGGAGGATTTCGCCGAATGTTTCGCTCACTACCTGCATATCGTCGATACGCTGGAGACGGCGCGCGCCTTCGGCGTCGCAATCGATCCTGATGGGCATGAGGAAATGGCGGCCGAGGTGACGTTTGATCCTTACAAAGCCCGCAGCGCCGCGCAGCTGGTCAAGGCGTGGATTCCGCTCAGTGTCGCCATCAATTCCATCCAGCGCAGCATGGGGGAGGCTGACCTCTATCCCTTCGTGCTGACACCGCCGGTGGTGGTGAAGATGGAATTCATTCATGACCTGCTGCATGGGAGGGTGACGGCGGATGAGTCGCCGATGGCCGTGCAGAATGCGGTAGTGCAGTAAATGTGCGGCAGGCGGAGTGTCCTGATCAGGAGAAGCGCGGTTTTCTTCTCCCGTCATACCGGCCTTGAGCCGGTATCCCGCCAGCCCAAGTCCTTGGGCTGAAAGGAGTCTTTCCGCCGGGCAGACGCCCGTTGGCTGGATTCCGGCTCAAGGCCGGAATGACGGAGGTAGCCTACCTCGCGTTCCAATACTCCGCTTACGAAGCCCGCTTCGTCGGCTGGAACCGTTCTCGCAGAAGCTTCAGCGCCGCATCGCCCGAAACCGGAGTGCCGAACAGGAAGCTCTGGCCGAAATGGCAGTTCATGCGCGCCAGTTCCGCTGCATCCTCGGGTGTTTCGATGCCTTCCGCCACGACCTGCATGTCGAGCGCCCGCGCCATGGCGATGACGGAGCGCAGGAGCACGTTGCGCTTGTCGCTGGTGTTGGCCACCAGCGCCTTGTCGAGCTTGATCGTGTCGAAGGGGAAACGGGTCAGATAGGCGAGTGACGAATAGCCGGTGCCGAAATCGTCCATGGCGAGGCTGAGGCCCGTTTCCTTGAGCTTTGAAAGCACCAGCCGCGCCTGCTCCGGGTTTTCCATGACGACGGATTCCGTCAGTTCCAGCTTCAGCTGCTGCGGATTGCAACGGGTGCGGGTCAGCATGCCGCGTACGTCGTTATACAATTCGTTGTTCAGCAGCTGCGCGCTGGAAATATTGACGGAAATGAAGATCGGCATCTTCTCGATGGCGTGCTGCCAGTCCATCAGATCGGTCGCCGCCCGTTCCAGCGCGAACATGCCGAGCGGCTCGATCAGGCCGGAGGCCTCCGCAATCGGAATGAACTCGCTCGGCGGAATATTGCCGCGCTTGGGGTGTTCCCAGCGCATCAGCGCTTCGAAACCGGCCAGCTCCCCATCGTCGAGCTTCACGATCGGCTGGTAGGCTAGCGACAGCTCCTTGCGCTCGATGGCGCGGCGAAGGTCGCTTTCCATCTGCAGCCGGTCGGTGCCCGACGTGCGGAAGGCAGGGCGGAAGGGCTCGACGCGGTTGCCGCCAGCGCGCTTGGCGCGATACATGGCGAGTTCCGCATCGCTCAAGAGTCCGGCCGCACTTTCCTGCTGGTCGATCCACGAAACGAGGCCGATGGAGGCGGTGAGGATGATTTCGCGATTGGCGAAATTGATCGGCACCATGATCGCCTTGTTCACCGCATCGGCGAAATCGGCCACACGCTGCGGATCGCGCTCCGAGGTCAGGATCAGGCCGAACTCATCGCCGCCAAGACGCGCCAGCGTATCCTGCGGTTTCAAAAGACGGCGCAGACGACGGGTCAGCGCAATGAGGATATTGTCACCGGCGGCAATGCCGAGCGTATCGTTGACCAGCTTGTAGCGGTCGATATCGATGGCCATCACGGTCGGGCGCACGCCGTCGCTGTCGGAAGACAGGTTGAGGATCGATTGCAGGCGGTCGAGGAAGACCTGCCGGTTCGGAAGCCCGGTCAGATTGTCGTTCATCGCATCCTGAAGCAGCCGCTCGACGGAGTTCTTCTGCTCGGTGATGTCGGTGATGGTGCCGACGCAGCGGATGATTTCGCCGTTGGAGCCGAGAACCGGGCGGGCGCGGATTTGCAGCCAGTGGAAATGACCGTCTTCGGCGCGAATGCGGAATTCGTGGTTGAGGCGGCCTTTGCGATGGTCAAGCAGCACGTCGAGCGTCGCCTTGAACCGGTCGCGGTCATCAGGGTGCAGGCGCGGCAACCAGTTGCGTGCCGCACCGTGCATGGCGCCGGGTTCCAGCCCCAGCCGGTTGGAAATATCGGGCGTGGTGACGATGCGGTCGCGTGTCACATCCCAGTCCCAGACCGTATCGCCGCTGCCCGTTAAGGCCAGCGACTGGCGTTCGAGATCGGAGAAGAGACCCTGCTGATAGGCGCTGCCGGCAAAGGCGTGCTGAATGACGGTAAAGCCGATCAGCAGCACGATCAGCACCAGCCCGCCGCCGAGCGCCGGCTGCACGATGTCGTTGTCCAGTTGCCCGGTCACCGTCAGCCAGCTGCCGAACAGCCAGACGAGGATCAGCGCCCAGGAAGGAACCAGCAGAATGGCCCGGTCATATTTGTTGAAACCGAGATAGACGATAAGCGCGATGCCGGCCGTTGCGGTGAGCGCGAAGGACACGCGCGCAATGCCGGAGGCGACCGAGGGATCGTAGATGGCGACGCCGAACAGCAGCGCCAGACCCACCACCCAGGCAAAGGTCGCATAACCCAGATGCGCATGCCATCGATTGAGATTGAGATAGGTGAACAGGAAGACCACGAAGCTGGAGGCGAGCGCCACTTCCGCGCCCGCCCTCCATATTCGCTGATCGCTTGAGGTGACGGTGATGAGCTTCTCGAGGAAGCCGAAATCGACGCAGATATAGGCGAGCACCGCCCATGCGAGCGCGGCCGAGGCCGGCAGAACGGAGGTTCCCTTGACCACGAAAAGGATGGTCAGAAGCACGGCGAGCAGGCCGGCAATGCCGAGCACGATGCCGCGATAGAGCGTAAACGCGTTGATCGTGTCCTTGTAGGCCTCCGGCTCCCACAGATAAAGCTGCGGTAGCTGCGGCGTGGAAAGCTCGGCGACGAAGGTGATGACGGAGCCGGGATTGAGGGTGATGCGGAACACGTCGGCATCCGGGCTCGGCTGCCGGTCGAGCGCAAAGCCCTCACTCGGCGTGATCGCCATGATGCGCTGCGAGCCGAGATCGGGCCAGAACAGCTTGGAATTCACGAGGCGGAAATGCGGCGCGACGATCACGCGCTCCAGCTGCTCTTCGGAGACGTTGGCGAGTGCGAAAACCGCCCAGTCGCCCTGATGGTCGGTGGAACTGGCGCGCACCTCGATACGGCGGCGAATGCCGTCGGGGCCGGGCGCGGTCGAGACCTGAAAGGCTTCGCCCTGGTTGGCATAGATATCGGTGGTGGCCGTCAGGTCGAGCGCCGTGTCGTCACGGGAAATCTTCACCGGCTCGAAGGCATAGGAATAGGAAGAGAAAAGCAGGAAAAGCAGGAAAAACGGCGCAGCCAGCGCGATTGCCGCCAGACGTTTCGCAAGGCAAGGCGCAGTGTGATTGTAGGTCATGTATCGTACTTCGTTCCGCCGGAGCTTTGCTTGTCGGCAAGAAGGGAAAACATCATATGATCCCGCCATTGGCCATTGATTTTCAGATATTCCCGCAGGAGGCCTTCCCGCTGGAACCCGGCATTTTCGAGAAGCCGGATGCTTTTGAAGTTTTCCGGAATACAGGCTGCCTCGATACGGTGCAACTGAAGTCCGTTAAAGATGTATGGTATTACCAATTTTAATGCGGCAGACATATGGCCTTGCGCGGCGTGCCGCTCGCCGATCCAGTATCCGATCATGCAGCTTTGCGCCGCACCCCGGCGGATGTACCCGATGGTGATGCCGCCGACCAGCAGCGTCTCTTTCTCGAACAGCAGGAAGGAAACGGCGGTGCCGGAGGAAAATTCCTGGCCATTGCGTACCACGCGCATGCGGAAGGCGCCTTCCGTCAGTTCGTCCGGCCGCCAGGTCGGCTCCCAGGGCTGGAGAAACTGCCGGCTTTCGGAGCGCAGCACATGCCATTGCTTGAAATCGCCGTAGCGCGGCAGTCTGAGAAGGTGATTGGCGCTGCGCAGTTCGGGCGTGTCGCTATGTCGGGAAAGAAAACGCAGCATTCACGATCCCTGTGCGGCAGACATCGCCATCCGCGAGCGGGATGGCGAAAAAGATGAGCGGTCTTTGCCTTTAAATCCCGCTCTCATATCGGTTTATCCGTTCGCCTTTTTCCTTGCGGGCTGCTGCGCGGAAAGCGCGGCAGTGATGTCGGAAAGAGGCGGCAGATGTTCGAGCGGGCCAATTGCGGACAATGTCGGAACTGTATCGAAAAACAGCCGTCCCGCAAGATCGGTCAGGCGCGCGCGGGTGATGTCGCCAAGCCGCTCCATCATCTCCTCATTGGGGATGGGCCGGCCATAAAGCATCATCTGCCGGGCCATCTGGCCGGCGCGGGCGGCCGGGCTTTCCTGGCCCATCAGCAATTGCGCGCGAATCTGCGCCCGGGCGCGGTCGATTTCTTCCTGGTGGATGGTCTGCGAGGACTTGCGAAGTTCCTCCAGAATGACCGGCACCAGTTCCGGCAGGTCGTTGCCGCCGGTGGCCGCATGCACGCCGAAGATGCCGGTATCGGAAAAGCCCCAGTGGAATGCATAGACCGAATAGCAGAGGCCGCGATATTCGCGCACTTCCTGGAACAGGCGGGAGGACATGCCGCCGCCCAGTATATTGGCGAGAATCTGCGAACAATAGAAATCGCGGGCGTGATAAGCCTTGCCCTCGAAGCCGAGGAGCACCTGCGCATCCATCAGGTCGCGGGTCTCGCGGATTTCGCCACCGGTATAGATAGCCTTTTCGAGCACCGGCGTGGCGATGGGCAGCTGCGGCAGCGAGGCGAAACGTTCTTCCACCTGCTTCACGAAGCTTTCGTGATCGACTGCGCCGGCCGCCACGACGAAAATGCGGTCCGTCGTGTAGTTGCGGGCGAGATAATGCCTGATCTGGCCGGTGGTGAAGGATTGAACGGTGTCCGGCGTGCCGAGGATCGGGCGGCCGATGGTCTGGTCGCGATAGGCGACACCGGAGAAATTGTCGAAGATCACGTCGTCGGGCGTATCGGTCGCCGCGCCGATTTCCTGCAGGATGACGTTTTTCTCCCGCTCCAGCTCATCTTCGTCGAACAGCGATTCCGTCAGGATGTCGGCAAGGATATCGACGGCGAGGGGAACGTGGTCTTTCAGGACGCGGGCGTAGTAGGAGGTCGTTTCGGTCGATGTCGCGGCGTTGACTTCGCCGCCGACATTTTCGATTTCTTCGGCGATCTGCCGGGCAGTGCGGCGCGCCGTGCCCTTGAAAGCCATATGTTCGAGAAGATGGGCGATGCCGTGTTCGGCAGTCGTCTCGTTGCGGGAACCGGATTTGATCCACACCCCAAGAGCGACGCTTTCGAGATGCGGCATTTTTTCCGTCACAACGGTCAACCCGGACGAAAGCCGGGTCACATTTACTCTCATACTCAACGTCTTTCCGCGTCTCTATTTGCCGGCGCGTGCGTGTTTGCCGATGAAGGTTTCCACGGCTTTGAGCTCCGCATCCAGAATGTCGAAACGCTCCTCCCGGTTCATAATGTCAGCTAACCATACTGGAAGCGCAGGCTCGATTGCGCAAGCGGATTTTACAGCGGCCGGGAATTTAGCCGGGTGAGCGGTCGACAGAACCACCATCGGGCTTGACGCCTTTTCATGCTTTTCCGCCACGAAAACGCCGGTCGCCGTATGTGGGTCGATCAGGTAGCCGGTTTTCTCAAGCGTGTCGCGGATCGTTGCCGCCACCTGCTTTTCGGTGGCGCGGCCGGCGCGGAAATCGCGTTTGATGAATTTCAGCGCGTGCGGCGGAATTTCAAAGGATCCGGATTGCTTGAGGCCGTCCATCGATGCCTTTACCGCAGCGGAATCACGGCCATAGGCTTCGAACAGCAGCCGCTCGAAGTTGGATGAAATCTGGATGTCCATGGAGGGCGAGGTGGTGGGCTTGACGCCGCGCATCTCGTAACGGCCGGTCTTCAGCGTGCGCGCCAGAATGTCGTTGTCATTGGTGGCGATGACGAGCTTGTCGATCGGCAGGCCCATCTTCTTGGCGACGTAACCGGCGAAGATATCGCCGAAATTGCCGGTTGGGACGGTGAAGGAAATCTTCCGGTCGGGGCCGCCGAGCGAAAGCGACGCGGTGAAATAATAGACCACCTGCGCCATGATGCGCGCCCAGTTGATGGAGTTGACGCCGGAAAGCTTCACGCCATCGCGGAACTTCACGTCGTTGAACATCTCCTTCACCAGCGTCTGGCAATCGTCGAAATTACCGTTGATTGCCAGCGCATGCACGTTGGAAGCGGTCGAGGTCGTCATCTGGCGCTGCTGCACCGGAGAGACCTTGCCGTTCGGGAAAAGGATGAAGATATCGGTGCGCTCGCGGCCTGCGAAGGCGTCGATGGCCGCGCCGCCTGTATCGCCCGAGGTTGCGCCGACAATGGTGGCGCGCTCGCCGCGTTCGGAAAGCGTATAGTCCATCAGGCGGGCGAGAAGCTGCATCGCCACATCCTTGAAGGCGAGCGTGGTGCCGTGGAAAAGCTCGAGAACGAAGGTGTTCGGGCCGGTCTGCGTCAGCGGCACGACGGCAGGATGGCGGAAGGTCGCATAGGCGTCGTCAATCATCGCCTTGAACTTGTCTGCCGGAATCTCGCCGCCGGTGAAACGGTAGAGAACCTCGAAGGCGACGTCCTGATAGGACTTGCCGCGCAGGTTGCGGATTTCCTTCTTCGACATGGAAGGCCATTTGCGCGGAACGTAAAGCCCGCCGTCACGGCCAAGGCCCGCCAGAAGCGCGTCGCAAAAACCAAGCGAAGGGGCCGCACCCCTGGTCGATACATATTCCACGAGATAGTCCCTTATCCGTTGCCGATGCGATCGGCGTCTTTGTCCGCAGCGTCTCACCGGAATGAGGCGATTGGCGAGCTAATGAAGGGCTTTTCTGAAAATTCAAGCAAAACCGAACATGCCAATCGATTTTTTCCGGCGTCGCTGCTATAGACCATCGCCAACCTGGGTGAAAGGTCAATAAACAGCGTCTCCGGTTCTGTTCCGGGACAAGGGAGAGGATTTAGAAGAGTGTCAGGGAATTTCTTGCGTTTGTCCGCCGCGATGTCGCTTCTCGTCGTTGTTGCAGGATGCAATTCCTCCAACCCGTCGGACTCGCTTGCCGTCAACCCGCCGGCGGCGCAGGCCGCACCGACGGCTGCCGTGGTTCAGGCCAATTGCCCGGCCGTGACGGTTCTCGATGCCAACGCCGTTCATCGCGTCTATGCCGGTGGCGCCAAGGACGATCCGCAGAAACTCGCCTATCAGGTCTCGCTGTCCGATACGACGCGTTCGTGCACCGCCAATGAATCGACGCTTACCGTGAACGTGCTGGCCCAGGGCCGCCTCGTTCCCGGCCCGATGGCCAAGCCCGGCCGCGTGACCGTGCCGATCCGCGTGACGGTGAAGGACGGCGACGGCGAGATCTACGGCGAAACCACCGCCTTCGCCATCGATGTTCCGGCAGGCGGGGCGGGCACGCAGTTCATCTTCAACAATGACCACGTCGCCATCCCCAACGGACCGGGCGGCGCACCGAAGTCTGTCAGCGTCTTCATCGGCTTCGCCGAGCAGGGCGCAAAGGCCAAGACCAAGCGCCGGTGATTTGACGGGCTAGATGTTAAAAAACCGGAGGCTGCTTTTGCGGGCTCCGGTCAGATCGCGGACAAAACATTCCTCACACGCGACGTCATCCTCGGGCTTGTCCGAGGATCCTAACACGTATCGTAAAATCAAACCGTTGCAGATGCTCGGGACAGGCCCGAGCATGACGAAGTGGCGTTTGTGACAAAGCCACAGATTAAAAAGCGCCTTCCCACTCCGCCATTGCCGCAATCACGGCCGGCAGGTCCTGCATGCGCGAAATCACGGTTTCCGCGCCCGCATCCGTCAGCCGGTCGGCGTGGCTTGGATAGGTGTGGGATGCGCCGGTGAAGCCGATGACGCGCATGCCGGCGGCTCTTGCGCCATGTATACCGTGCACGGAATCCTCGACCACGACCACGCGGTCGGGGGAAACGCCGAATTGCGCCGCGCCATGCAGGAAGATGTCGGGCTTCGGCTTCACGCGGTCGGCTCCAAGGTCCTTGGCGGAATAGATATGCGGCGCGAAATAGGGCTTCAGGCCCACCTTCGTCAGCATCATGTCGAGGCGGTGGCTCGATGAGTTCGAGCAGATGCAGCGCGGCGTGGTCAGGCGCGACAGGGCGAATTTCACGCCCTCGATGATCTTCACGTCGCGTTCCAGCCGCATGTCCAGCAGCTTTTCCGACTTGTCGAGCAGCGAGGCGGAGAGCGGAATGCTGGCTTCGCTTTCCACCTGCAGAAGAATGTTCTTCCAGGTCATGCCGGCGAAACGTTCGCCCATTTCCTCGACGGAGATCGGATATCCGGCTTCGGTCAAGAGGCGGGATTCCACCTGCGCCGCGATGATTTCGGAATCGACCAGAACGCCGTCACAGTCGAAAATAATGAGGTCGAAGCCGCTCATGGGCGCTCCCTGTATCGGATTTGGCTGGAAGAAAATGATGCCGGGCTTTTAGACCATGTCCGCGCCAAGCTCAACCGGCTCACCCGCAAAGGTCGGTCCCATCAGGCTCATAGCTCGGTCGGCCTGTGTAAGCGACTGTGCCGCCTCGAATATTTGGTTTGGCGTTCCTCTTTCGCGCAAAAACCGCTACACACGGTCGCGCCATATGCGTTATGGGATGTTATGCCCAAGACAGTGAAAAACACGCCCGAAGACACCATCGCCGCGCGCATCAGCCGCACGCTCGCCGACCGCATCGTTCGCGGCGAGTTGTCGCCGGGCGAAAGGTTGCGGCAGGACCACATCGCCGCCGAATTCGGCGCGTCGCATGTGCCGGTGCGCGAGGCATTCCGCCGGCTGGAAGCGCAGGGGCTTGCCGCCAGCATTCCGCGCCGGGGTGTCCGGGTGGCGGATTTCGGCCTTGACGATGTGCGCGAGGTGGCGGAAATGCGCGCCGCCCTTGAGGTTCTGGCGCTGCGCCACGCCATTCCCAACATGACGCCCGCCATTCTCGACCAGGCGGAGGCGGCAACGCTCGAGGGCGACAGCGCCGTCGATGTGCAGCATTGGGAGGAGGCCAACCGCCGCTTCCATCGTCTCATCACCGCGCCCTGCAACATGCCGCGCCTGATGGAGGCGATCGACGGTCTTCATGCGGCGAGCGCCCGCTTCCTGTTTTCCGCCTGGCGCGCCGGCTGGGAGAGCCGCACCGATACGGATCACCGCGCGATCATCGATGCGCTGCGCGGCGGCCGCGCCGAAGAGGCGGTGCGTATTCTTGACGGGCATGTGCAATGGATTGGCCGGAAGGCCATCCGCACCTCGTCCGGCTCGGTGCGCGACGCCTTCGCCATCGTCGGATAGGGCGGGCGCGTGACCGTCCGCCTGCGGCCCCACCATCTTCTGTGTATGCTCACCTATGTGGGCAAGGGATATACATCCGGCTTCGTCGAAAATTACGACCGTGTCGCCGCCCGCCTGAACGCCGGCGAGGAGGACATCGAGCTGGTGGATGGCCCGGACGATATTTGCGAGGGTCTGTTGTGTGAAAGCCATGCCCACTGTTTCAACGAAGGCGTGGTGCAGCGGGATGAGACAGCCCGCCTTTCGGTGTCGGCGCTTTTGGGCGAGGCACTGACTGCCGGCAAGCGGTTGCAGGCGACGCCCGACTTTCTTGCGAAGATGCGTCTGGCTTTCGCCGCAGGCGAGATCAGGCCTGCTTGTCGAGGCTGTCAGTGGATAAGACTGTGCGACCGTATCGCGGCATCAGGTTTCGCAGGCGTGAAAATCGGCGAACGTCCGGAGCCTCTGGCCGGCCGGAGGCCGAGGCCTACTCCGGCACATCCGTCTCGGTTCTCTCGGCGGCCTTGACCGTCGCCTTGATCTCCTTCGGCTCGCGGCCGGATTTCTTGTCGTAGCTCACCTTCACCGAATATTCGCCGGGATGCAGGGTTTCCTGATGCTGCGTGCCGTAACGGCCGGAAATCTCCTTCTGCGTGCCCTGAAGATCCCTGGTGGTTTCAACGATATCGATCCGTTCTGCACCGGGCGCCTTGATGGCGAGAACGCCCGCATCGAGATCGAGGGTGATTTCGGTTCGTTTTCCGGCAGTCACGGTAAATGGTTGTTCCACCGTCACCTTGCCCAGACGCGCGCGCATGACGAAGTCACCAGCGGGCATTTCCATGATCTTGCCGGTGCCGTAAATGCCGTTGATGGTCTCACGCGTGCCGTCCAGCGTTTCCTTGGCAGACATCGCTTCGAAGCGGATATCGTCCGTTTCCACCGCCCGGCCGCCTTCCGCATAAACGGCCTTGGCGATTATCACGCCGCTTGGAATGACCAGCTCGTGGCTGATCTTCTCGCCCGCCTTGATGGCAAGCGTCTCCTCAGCCCGCGCCGGGCCGATGCTGCCGGTGAGGACGACGTCTCCGGCCGGCACGAAGACGGTATTCTGACCGTAGACGCTGTCCTTGAAATCGTCCTTGGTGATTTCTGTCTTTGCCTGCGTTTCCACATCACCGCCGGCGCTGCGTTTCGGCACGACGGTCAATTCCGCAGCGTCGAAATTCACCTTCGGCCTCGCGATGCTTCCGTCCTTCACCTCGAACGACACTTCGCGGGTCACATTGCCCAGCGCCGCCACCCCGACATATTTGTCCGCCGGCAGTTTCGCCTCGAAGGTGGCGTCATAGGAGCCGCCGGCATTGTCGTCCGTACGCCCGCCGGAACGGTCCGCCTTGTAGAAATCCCACCGCACCCTGTCGCTATTGCCGAGCGACGGGCCGCCATCGAACAGGACCGCATCGGTGACGACGTTATATTGCGGGGCCGGTTGCTGCGCCTGCGATGGCGCTGGCAGCGCCGTTGCGAAAAGTGCGGCGCAGACGACATTCATGGAAAAAGAAGCCATTTTCATCACGGACCCCATTGCGGATTACCCCTGCCATCATGGCTCTTCCTGTCGCGACGATATGCGAGGACAGGAGAACCCGTTGTGCACAACGTTTTCGCCCGACTTCGGGTTCCCCCGCCGGCCGCCGCAAATCGCGCCTGCAGGCCGCGACAGCCATTTATTTCGCATTTTCCGTGACTTGTTCAGGCTTTGATAACCATCTTCGGTAACCATAAGCATCAGTAGAGAGTAAGCGTATGGAGCGAGTACCAATGGCAGCAGTTTTTCCGCTGGCCGATTTTCGGCGTGCCGGTTTTGATCGTGCGGGCGAGAGCGACGCCTGGAAAGACAGCATCATCAAAGGTGATTGTGTCGCTGCCTTGGATGCCCTCCCGAGCCAGTCGGTGGATGCGATTTTCGCCGATCCACCCTATAACCTTCAGCTTGGCGGCACCCTGCACCGTCCCGATCAGTCGCTGGTCGATGCCGTCGATGACGAGTGGGACCAGTTCGCCTCCTTCGAGGCCTATGACGCCTTCACCCGCGCCTGGCTACTCGCCTGCCGCCGTGTGCTGAAACCGAACGGCACCATCTGGGTCATCGGCTCCTACCACAATATCTTCCGCGTCGGCTCGATGCTCCAGAACCTCGATTTCTGGATCCTGAACGACATCGTCTGGCGCAAGACCAACCCCATGCCGAACTTCAAGGGCCGCCGGTTCCAGAACGCGCATGAGACGATGATCTGGGCCAGCCGCGATCCGAAAGCCAAGAACTACACCTTCAACTACGATGCGCTGAAGGCCTCCAACGACGATGTGCAGATGCGCTCCGACTGGCTGTTCCCGATCTGCAGCGGCAACGAGCGGCTGAAGGGTGACGACGGCAAGAAGGTGCATCCGACCCAGAAGCCGGAAGCGCTGCTGGCGCGCATCATCATGGCCTCCACCAAGCCGGGCGATATCGTGCTCGACCCGTTCTTCGGCTCCGGCACCACGGGTGCCGTTGCAAAACGTCTCGGCCGCCACTTCGTCGGCATCGAGCGCGAACAGGATTACATCGATGCGGCATCGGCCCGCATCGCCGCCGTCGAGCCGCTCGGCAAGGCGGAACTGACCGTGATGACCGGCAAGAAGGCCGAGCCGCGTGTTGCCTTCAACACACTGGTGGAAAGCGGCCTCGTCCGCCCGGGCCAGGTGCTGACGGATGCAAGACGCCGTTATAGCGCCATTATTCGTGCCGATGGTACGATTGCATCCGGCGGGACCGCCGGCTCCATTCACCGCCTCGGCGCGAAGGTGCAGGGTCTCGACGCATGCAACGGATGGACGTTCTGGCATTTCGAAGACGGCGACACGCTGAAGCCGATCGACGATCTGAGAGCGATCATCCGCAGTGAACTGGCAAAGGCCGAATAGTCAAAGCCCAAAAGGCTTGGACGCAACGATCCACCGCCCGCCCTTGTCAGCCTATGTCTCCGTCCGGTTAAGTACCTTCAGTCCCGGATGGAGAACGACCAACGCCCGGCACTTCGGTGTCGGGCGTTGGTGTTTTCGAGTATACTATTTTAGCAAGACAAGTTTCGCGCAAGAGATCGGCAATACTGTCTCAATCAGAGCAGTGGTTGTGAAAATCCGGTTCGGAAAAATCACAAAAACATTGCGTCCGATGCCGCTTGCGGCAGGACTGGCGCAGGCCGGAGACCGCCATTTCCGCCTGCGCCAATTTCTTTTCCCGATCCGGGAATTTATCGGACTTCCACCCCGAAGTCCCGCAGATCCTGCTTTAGCTTCTCAGCACCGGTAAAATGCACCGCCTGCCAGCCCGCCGCTTTCGCGCCTTCCACATTCACGAGCGTATCGTCGATGAAGAGGCTGTTGGCCGGATTGAGGTCGAATTCCTTCGCGTGCAGATCATAGATCGCCACGTCAGGCTTCAACAGCTTCACATCGCCGGAAACGGTGACGCCGCGCGGCAAAGTGAGGAAGGGGAACATTTTCTGCGCCTCGCGGAAGGTGTCGGAGGCGAAGTTGGTCAGCATTGTCACGTCGTAGCCGCTGTCGATCAGGGCGACCATGATGGCCACGCTGTCGTCATAGGAATGCGAGACCATCTCGTGCCAGAACTTGCGGAAGGAGCGGATGTGCTCTTCCCGCTCCGGAAACTGCTCCACCAGCAGCGCTTCGGCATCCTCCCAGCGGCGGCCGCGATCCTGCTCGAGGTTCCAGTCATGGGTGCAGACATTCTCGAAGAACCATTTGCGCTCGTCGGCATCGGGGATGAGGCGGCTATAGGGAATATGCGGATCGTAGTGGATCAGCACCTTGCCGATGTCGAATACGATATGCTCAATCTTGGTCATCGAAATTTCCTGCTTTCATCGAATGCGGATGGAATAGCCTGCGCGATGACTTTTTTCATCACCGTTGGCAGCGCCTGCGCGTCAAGATTTGTAACCGGCTCCCACCATCCGTCATCCGGGCCGGTTTTAAGGCCGTCCGACACCTGCGCGCGATAGACGGTGAGCCGCAGTTCGAAATGGGTGAAGACATGCACGATGACGCCCGCCGCCTGCCAGCCGGCGGCAAAGGGCGCATGGCTCGCCTCCGTGCCGCCGTCCATGCGTGCGGTCCATGCCGTTGTCGGCACCTCGGTCATGCCGCCGAGAAGCCCGCTTTCGATGCGCCGACGGAGCAGGATTTCACCGCTCGCATTCACCGCCACGAAGGCAGCCCCGAGCCGCACCGGCTTTGCCTTCTTCGCGGCCTTGACCGGAAAACGCTCCGGCTCGTCATGGGCAAGCGCAAGACAGTGGCCGTTGAACGGACAGAGCGCGCAGGCCGGCCGTTTCGGCGTGCAGATCGTTGCGCCGAGATCCATCATCGCCTGGGCGAAATCGCCGGGCCGGTCGGAAGGGGTAAGTTCGGCCACCTTCGCTTTCATGGCGGGCTTTGAGCCGGGCAGGGGAGCGTCTATCGAAAAGACGCGGGAGATGACGCGCTCCACATTGCCGTCCATCACTGCCGCCTGCCGGTTGAATGCGATGGCCGCCACGGCGGCGGCGGTATAATCGCCGATGCCGGGCAGTTGCTTCAGGCCCTCTTCACTGTCCGGAAAGGTGCCGCCATGCTCGCGCGCCACGGCTTCGGCGCATTTTTTAAGGTTGCGGGCGCGGGCGTAATAACCGAGCCCCGCCCAGGCCGCCATGACATCCTCGACCGGCGCCGCCGCCAGATCGCTGACGCTTGGCCATGCCGCGAGAAACTTCAGGAAATAGGGCTTGACCGCCTGCACCGTCGTCTGCTGCAGCATGACCTCGGAGAGCCAGACGTGGTAGGGATCGGCGCGTTTTCCCCGTGCCGCCATGGCGGGAGACGTGCGCCATGGCAGTTCGCGATGGTGCCGGTCGTACCATGCTAGCAGCGTCTGCGCATAAGACGACGGGGCGGTTTTTTGAAGCATGGTTTGCCGTTTCTGTTCGATTTGGCCTATAGTTGGGACATCCGTAGCGGGCGATCAAGAAAATGTGGATCGCCCTCTCCAAAATCGCGAGTGAAACATGCGTTATCCCCAGAGCGGCGCCGGCAAAAAGAAGGGCGTCGTCCAGATCGCCGAAGTCGCCAATGGCATCATGGACCCCGTGCTCTCGAAACGCGCCGGCATCAACACCGCGCTGCTCGGTTCCTGGGACGAGATCGCCGGTGACGACTTTGCCGATTGCACCCGCCCGGAAAAAATCACCTGGCCGCGCCGCGACGAGGGGCCGGATCGCGGCGGTTATCAGCCCGGCGTGCTGACGATCGCCTGCGAAGGCGCACGCGCGCTATTTCTCACCCACGCGCAGGGCGAACTCATTGCCCGCATCAACGGCTTCTTCGGCTTTCCGGCGGTGCGCCAGATCAGGATCGTGCAGAAACCGGTGTCCCAAACCGTCAACCGCCGGCGCAAACCGCAGCCCCTGCGCGGCGATGTGGCAAAACGTCTCGATGACATGATGGACGGCATCGAGAGCGAGGCGCTGCGCAAGGCGGTGGAGAGGCTGGGCACGGCGGTATTGCAGAAGAAGCCACCGCAACGAACTTTGAAATAGGAAGAAATTTCAGAGGCGGCTTCTGATTACGCGGTAAATAGAATTTCATTCTCGATTTCAATTTGTTGGCCGACGATTTCCGAATTACTCCATGGCTCAAAGGAGTATGCCGATGGAAATCAAGGAAACACCAGAAATGTGGGTTGTGCGTTTTGGTCAACGTCTGCGGATACCCGATGTCAGGCAGGCTGCTGCCGAATATTCGGCAATCATAGACAGACAGCTGGCCGAGCACCGCCTGGAAGCCGATGGGCCTTGGATTTTCATTTCCCACAACCTGCCAAGAGATAGCAAAACCCTGTTTGACTGGGAGATATGCCGCCCAATAAGAAAACCCGTGCAGTGGGATGAGACAATCGAGCTTCATCATCTCGAACCAATCATCGTTGCAAGCAGGGTGCATCAAGGATCACTGAGATCGTTATTCACCAAAGGATATGCCCCGCTGGTTGCGGAGATAGAAATGTCTCGCCACCATTTCTCGGGTGAGAGTCGTGAAATTTATCACGGCTGGAACGGGCACGGCTCGTCTTATCACAATATCGAAATCCAGTTTGGTCTATCGCATTGAGCTCATAAGGGGCGCTCGCTGCGACCATTGCCCGCACCCTCTGTATTCAGGGCTTGTTTCTCTTCGTTGTTTTTGCGTTTTCGCCTTCTCGAAGTCACGATTCTTTGACAAGGAAGTTCCATAGCCCGCTTGTCGCGCTGCCGGTGCTGGTGGTATCGGGTTAGCGAATTGCGCATCAGGCAGTTTCAAATCAACACGGGTGTTTCCATGCCGATTTCCGAATTGAATATTACCAGACGCAGCCTCCTCGGCGGCGTTGCTCTTGCTGCCGTTGCCACGGCCCTGCCGTTCGCCTTTACGCCCGGTATTGCCGAGGCGCAGGAACTGCCTGAATCCACCGGCGATGTGGATATGGCTGCGGTGATGAAGCCCGGCCCGTTGCCGGAAGCAGCGCTCGGCGATGCCAACGCACCCGTCAAGATCGTCGAATACATGTCGATGACCTGCCCGCACTGCGCCAACTTCCACAACAAGACCTTCGAAGAGATCAAGAAGAAGTACATCGATACCGGCAAGGTCTATTTCGTGCTGCGCGAATTCCCGTTCGATCCGCGCGCCGCTGCCGCCTTCATGCTGGCGCGCTGCGCACCGGAAGGTCAGTATTTCCCCTTCGTTTCCATGCTGTTCAAGCAGCAGCAGAGCTGGGCTGTCGCACAGGATGCGCGCGCCGCCCTGCTGCAAATGTCGAAAATGGCCGGTTTCTCACAGGAGTCTTTCGAGGCCTGCTTGACGAACCAGAAACTTCTGGATGATGTGAACGCAACGATGCAACGCGGTGCGACGGAATTCGGCATCAACTCCACGCCGACTTTCATCATCAACGGCAAGAAATACGCAGGAGACATGTCGGTTGAAACCATGTCGGCTGTCATCGACAAGCTGCTCTGATCGCCGGACCCTGAAAGAAACGGGCGGCGGATATTTCCGCACGCCCGTTTTTTATTGCCCATATTCTTGCCGGGGCGTGACGGCATGAAGTTCAACAAGCTCCGCCTCGTCGGTTTCAAGTCTTTCGTTGAGCCTTCCGAATTCATCATCGAGCCGGGGCTTACCGGCGTTGTCGGTCCGAACGGTTGTGGCAAGTCCAATCTGGTCGAAGCGCTGCGCTGGGTGATGGGCGAGAATTCTTACAAGAACATGCGCGCTTCCGGTATGGATGACGTCATCTTCTCCGGCTCAGGCAATCGCCCGGCCCGCAACACTGCCGAAGTCGGCCTTTACCTCGACAATTCCGACCGCACTGCGCCCGCAGCCTTCAACGATGCCGACGAAATTCAGGTCACACGCCGCATCGAGCGCGAAAACGGCTCCGTCTACCGCATCAACGGCAAGGAAGCCCGCGCCAAGGATGTGCAGCTTCTGTTCGCGGATGCCTCCACCGGCGCGCGCTCTCCCTCCATGGTTGGGCAGGGGCGCATCGGCGAACTCATCAACGCCAAGCCGCAGGCCCGCCGTCAGCTGCTGGAAGAGGCGGCCGGCATTTCCGGCCTGCATTCCCGCCGCCACGAAGCCGAGCTTCGCCTGCGCGCCGCCGAAACCAATCTGGAGCGGTTGGAAGATGTGACCGCCCAGCTGGAAAGCCAGATCGAAAGCCTGAAACGCCAGGCCCGCCAGGCCAACCGTTTCAAGATGCTGTCAGCCGACATCCGCGCCCGTGAAGCGACCCTTTTGCACATCCGCTGGGTCGAGGCGAAGGAAGCCGAAGGCGAGGCGGAAAGCGCGCTCAATCAGGCCACCAACATCGTCGCCGAAAAAGCGCAGGCCCAGATGGAGGCGGCCAAGCAGCAAGGCATTGCCAGCCTGAAGCTGCCGGAGCTGCGCGAGGACGAGGCGAAAGTCGCCGCCGCCCTGCAACGCCTGCAGATCGCCCGCACCCAGCTGGATGACGAGGCCAACCGCTTGCTGCGCCGCCGCGATGAGTTGGCCCGCCGCCTGTCGCAGCTTGGCGAGGATATTATCCGCGAGGAACGGCTGGTCTCCGATAATGCCCAGATACTCGCGCGGCTCGATGAGGAAGAGGCCGAACTCCTGGAAATCCTCTCCGATTCCGGCCGCCATGCGGAAGAGATGCGCGAAGCCTTTGAAGCCGCCGCTGTCAAACTGGCGGAAAGCGAAGCCATCTTCACCGCGATTACCGCCGAACGGGCCGAAGCCGCCGCCGCGCGCCAGCAACTGGAGCGGGCGATCCGTGATCTTTCGGACCGCAAGCTGAGGCTGGAACGGCAATCGCAGGAGGCATCCGCCGAGATCGATGCCATCGACGAAAAGCTCTCCGGTCTTCCCGATCCTTCCGAACGGCGAGAAGCGGTCGAGGCGGCGGAGATCGCGGTCGAGGATGCCCTGATCGTGGTGGAGGAAGCCGAAGCCGCCGTCGCGGAGGCGCGTTCCGCCGAAGCGCTGGCGCGCGCGCCGCTGGAAACGGCGCGGAACCGGCTGAACGCGCTGGACACGGAAGCGCGCACCATTACCAAAATCCTTGCCTCCAGTGCCGCCGCCAATGGCAGCTTTACGCCGGTGGCGGAAGAAATGACGGTGGAGCGCGGTTTCGAGGCGGCATTGGGTGCCGCCCTCGGCGACGATCTCGAAAGCCCGCTCGATCCCGCAGCACCCGCCTATTGGGCCGGAAATGGCGATGGCGCGGGTGATCCCGCCTTGCCTCAGGGCGCGAAGCCGCTTCTGGATTATGTGCAGGCGCCGGAAGCCCTACGCCGCGCTTTAGCGCAGATCGGCGTCGTCGCCGACACGGCGGAGGCCCTGCTCCTGCTGCCGCATTTAAAGGCTGGCCAGCGGCTGGTGACGCGCGAAGGCGCGCTGCTGCGCTGGGACGGTCACATTGCCAGTGCCGATGCGCCGGGTGCCGCAGCGCTTCGCCTGTCGCAGAAGAACCGCCTCGCTGAAATCGAGACAGAACTGGATGAGGCCCGCTCCATTCTGGACGAGGCCGAAGACCAGCTTGCCGCGAAAACCGAAGATATCCGCAGCAGCGAATTGCGGCTCTCGGAAGTGCGCGACAGAAGCCGTCTTGCGACCCGCCATCTTGCCGAGGCGCGCGAGGCGCTGACTGCGGCCGAACGGGCCTCTGGCGATCTGCTGCGTCGTCGCGATATCGTGTCCGAAGCACTGAACCAGATCGGCGCGCAGATCGATGAGATCGCCGTTCAGGAAGAAAACGCCCGCATCGAAATGGAAGACGCGCCCGATCTTTCCGTGCTGGATCTGCGGCTGCGCGAAAGCCAGCTTGAAGTCGCGACCGACCGCGGCCTTCTGGCGGAAGCCCGCGCCCGCCATGAAGGCGTGAGCCGCGAGGCGGAAAGCCGCCAGCGCAGAATTCAGGCGATAGGGCAGGAGCGCTCCACCTGGCAATCGCGCGCAGCAAGTGCGGCCGATCACATCGCCACGCTGCGCGAACGCGAGGAAGAGGCGCGCGAGGAGATCGTCGAGCTGGACATAGCGCCGGAGGAATTCGACGAGAAGCGCCGCAATCTTCTCAACGAATTGCAGAAGACCGAAGATGCCCGCCGTGAGGCCGCCGACCGGCTGGCCGAGGCGGAAAACCTGCAGCGCGCCGCCGACCGGGTGGCGGCAACGGCGCTGTCGGAACTGGCCGAAGCCCGCGAAAAACGCGGCCGCGCCGAAGAACGTCTGGTTTCCGCCCGCGAAAAGCGGCAGGAAACCGAACACCGCATCCGCGAAACGCTGAACACCGAGCCGCATATGGCGTTGCGCCTGACCGGCCTCGGTCCCGACCAGCCGAAGCCCGATATTCGCGATGTCGAGCGCGATCTCGACCGGCTGAAGATCGAACGCGAAAGGCTGGGCGCGGTCAATCTGCGCGCCGAGGAAGAGCAGGCCGAGCTTTCCGCCAAGCTCGACGCGCTGATCAAGGAGCGCGACGACATCATCGACGCCGTGCGCAAGCTGCGCGCCGGCATCCAGAACCTCAACCGCGAGGGCCGTGAGAGGCTGATCGCCGCGTTCGATGTGGTCAATTCGCAGTTCCAGCGGCTGTTCACCCATCTCTTCGGCGGCGGCACGGCGGAATTGCAGCTGATCGAATCCGACGATCCGCTGGAAGCGGGCCTGGAAATCCTCGCCCGCCCGCCGGGCAAGAAACCGCAGACCATGACGCTGCTTTCCGGCGGCGAACAGGCGCTGACGGCCATGGCGCTGATCTTCGCGGTCTTCCTTACCAATCCCGCGCCCATCTGCGTGCTGGACGAAGTGGACGCGCCGCTCGACGACCACAATGTCGAGCGTTACTGCAACCTGATGGATGAGATGGTGGCCTCCACCGAGACACGCTTCGTCATCATCACCCACAATCCCATCACCATGGCGCGCATGAACCGCCTCTTCGGCGTCACCATGGCCGAACAGGGCGTGTCGCAACTGGTGTCTGTCGATTTGCAGACCGCCGAACAGCTGCGCGAAGCCGTCTGAAACTGCCAGGCCGCATTTCGATCCTGACTTTTGCTCAACATGAATTTATCTCGTCGTCTCACCCATTCGGGTGAGCGCAAACCCGCGGCATTTTGCTATGTCTTGCCATGAGCCTCAGTGTGCTTTCCCAACCCCGCCATCCGGTTTCCTGTACCGGGTGGACTGCCTTGCGAGGCCGCTGCAACGGCCTCGCAAGGTCTTTTTTCCGGCTGACGAATACGACTGACTTGATGAGGAAGGGGGCGGCGAGGCTCTGTCGTGTTCGGACGAAGTTGTGTAAGCATTTTTTGTGGCGCCCGCTTCGCATCGAGCGTATGGACCACTCACCCCGGCATCAGCCGCAGCCGCGTGCCCCAGGGGTCTATCGCTTCCACTACGTTATTTTCCATCTCCACCAGCACATAACCGGCGGCCCGCAGCCGCGTTTTCTGCGCCTCCAGATCGGCGGGGTTGCGAATGGTGAGGGAAAACCAGTCGAGGCCGGTTTCCATGGCGTTGCGTTCCTTCGCGCCACGGCTGTTCCATGTATTCACCGCCAGATGATGATGATATCCGCCGGAAGAGAGAAACGAGGCATCGGAGCGCGCATCCTGCGTCGGTTGCAGGCCGATGGCCGTTTCATAAAAGGCACGGGCGCGGGCGATTTCGCCGACCCGCAGGTGAACATGCCCGATGCGCATTCCCGGCGGGGCAGCCTCGTAATCGCTTCTTTTGGTATCGGTCAGCTTCACCAGATCATCGACATCGAGCGGTTCGGTGCCCATTTTCACCACGCGGCCGCTCCACACCCATGTATCCTTCGGCCGGTCGCTGTAAACCTCGATGCCGTTGCCTTCGGGATCGTTGAGATAGATCGCCTCGCTGACATTGTGGTCGGCAAAACCGGAAAGCGGCACCTGCTTCAGCGCCGCATGCACCAGCCAGCGCGCCAGATCCTTGCGGGAGGGCATCAGGTAGGCGATGTGGAAAAGGCCGGCGGAGGTGGGGCTTTCGAAATCCGCGGCCGGCTTGTGCACCAGATCGAGCAGCGGCACGGTGCCGACGCCAAGCGTCACGCCTCTGGCCGTGCGCTCCACCTCGTTCATGCCCAGCACTGAACGGTAATACTCGATCATCGGGTCGAGATCGCGCACGCGCAAAGCGGCCTGGCCGATATGCATCGGCGTCGTCAGTGCGAAAGGAAGGGCGGAGGCGGCGCCTGCGACGGGCACTGCGCCTTCGGCTCTGAGCGCCCCGGCAAGCGCACTGGCGGCACAGGAAATTCCGGCAAATTTAAGCGTATGGCGGCGGGTAAATTGCATGAATAATCTCTTTGTCGGCGATTTGAATGGCTTAGGCAACACTCCAGTTCAGCGCATTACACGAATGCGTCAATCATGCCGTTATTCGGCCTTTGCGGCAATTCTTGCGCGCAATTTGCCGCAATTATGCTGCACTGCGATGTAAACTGCACGTTGCGGCGTTTCCAACGTGCCGCCAATGCTGTAGATGATAGAAAAATGACAACGCTTCTGGGTGGAGAGCGTGGAATGAAAAAGTGGGTTTATACCTTCGGCAACGGTGCTGCCGAAGGCAGGGCAGGTGACGTTGCGATATTGGGCGGCAAGGGCGCGAACCTTGCTGAAATGGCAAGTCTCGGCCTTCCCGTTCCCCCCGGCCTCACCATCATAACCGATGCCTGCGCGCTTTATCACAAGAATGGCCGCGATCTTCCCGAAGAGCTGAAGCTGCAGGTCATGGCTGGCCTGCACGGCATGGAAACCGTGACCGGCAAGACCTTCGGCGGCAGCCACTCGCCGCTGCTCATCTCCGTCCGTTCCGGCGCGCGCGCCTCCATGCCCGGCATGATGGATACCGTGCTGAACTTGGGTCTCAACGACCGCACCGTCGAGGCGCTGGGCCACGATGCGGGCGACGCCCGTTTTGCCTGGGACAGCTACCGCCGCTTTATCCAGATGTATGCCGATGTGGTCATGGGCCTCGATCACGAATTGTTCGAGGAAATTCTCGAGGACGAGAAAGGCCGCCTCGGCCACGAATACGATACCGACATGTCGGCCGTCGAATGGCAGCATGTCGTTTCGCTTTATAAAAAGCTGATCGAGGATGAGTTGGACGAAGCCTTCCCGCAGGACTGTCATGTTCAGCTCTGGGGCGCAATCGGCGCCGTCTTCGCCAGCTGGACCAACCACCGCGCCGTGACCTACCGCCATTTACACAATATTCCGGGCGACTGGGGCACGGCGGTCAACGTTCAGGCCATGGTCTTCGGCAATCTCGGCTCGTCCTCGGCAACCGGCGTCGCCTTCACCCGCAATCCTTCGACGGGCGAGGCGGAGCTTTACGGCGAATTCCTCGTCAACGCTCAAGGGGAAGATGTGGTGGCGGGCATCCGCACGCCGCAATCCATCACCGAGGCCGCGCGTCTGGCCTCCGGCTCCGACAAGCCCTCGATGGAAAAGCTGATGCCGGAGGCGTTCAGCGAATTTCTGGCGATCTGCAAGCGGCTGGAAAACCACTATCGCGACATGCAGGATCTGGAATTCACCATCGAGCGCGGCAAGCTCTGGATGCTGCAGACCCGCTCCGGCAAGCGCACCACCCGCGCGGCCATGAAGATCGCCGTCGATATGGTGGAGGAAGGGCTGATCTCGCAGGAGGAGGCCGTCTGCCGCATCGAGCCCTCGTCGCTCGACCAGCTGCTGCACCCCACCATCGATCCCGGCACATCGCGCCCCATCATCGGCTCCGGCCTGCCGGCTTCGCCGGGGGCGGCGACGGGCGAAATCGTCTTCACTGCGGAAGAGGCGGTTGCGGCGGAAGCCGAAGGCCGCCGTGTTATTCTGGTGCGCATCGAAACCAGCCCGGAAGATATTCATGGCATGCACGCCGCCGAAGGCATTCTGACGACGCGCGGCGGCATGACCAGCCACGCCGCCGTGGTGGCGCGCGGCATGGGCATTCCCTGCGTCACCGGCGCCGGCTCCATGCGCGTCGACATGCGCAACAAGGTGCTGATCGGCGTCGGCTGTATGCTCAAGCGCGGCGATGTCATCACCATCGACGGTTCTTCCGGCCGGGTGCTGAAGGGTGAGGTGCCGATGACGCAGCCGGAACTCTCGGGCGATTTCGGCAAGCTGATGGAGTGGGCAGACAGCCTGCGCCGCATGACCGTGCGCACCAATGCCGACACACCCGCCGACGCCCGCGCTGCCCGCGCCTTCGGCGCGGAAGGCATCGGTCTCTGCCGTACCGAACATATGTTCTTCGAGGGCGACCGCATTCATGTGATGCGTGAGATGATCCTCGCCGAAAGCGAAAAGGGCAGGCGGGCGGCGCTGGATGAGCTTCTGCCCATGCAGCGCTCGGATTTCACCGAGCTTTTCCAGATCATGCACGGCCTGCCGGTGACGATCCGCCTGCTCGACCCGCCGCTGCACGAATTCCTGCCGAAGACCGATGGCGAAATCGTCGAGGTGGCGGCCGCCATGGGCATGCCGCAGACGGTGTTCCGCCAGCGGCTGGATGCCCTGCACGAATTCAACCCCATGCTCGGCCATCGCGGCTGCCGTCTCGCCATTTCCTATCCGGAAATCGCCGAAATGCAGGCCCGCGCCATTTTCGAAGCGGCGGTTGCCGCAGCACGTATCACCGGCGCGCCGGTCGTGCCCGAGATCATGGTGCCGCTGGTCGGTCTGCGCTCGGAACTGGATTACGTTACCGAGGTCATCGATGGCGTTGCCGCTGCGGTGGCGCAGGAAACCGGGATGGAGATCGAATATCTGACCGGCACGATGATCGAGCTGCCGCGCGCGGCCTTGCGCGCCCACGTCATTGCGGAAGCGGCGGAATTTTTCTCCTTCGGCACCAACGACCTGACGCAGACCACCTTCGGCATTTCCCGCGACGATGCGGCGCGTTTCATCAATACCTATCAGCGCAAGGGCATCATCGAGCGCGACCCGTTCATCTCGCTCGATTTCGACGGCGTGGGGGAATTGATCCGCATCGCCGCCGAACGCGGCCGCCAGACGCGGCCGGAACTGAAGCTTGGCATCTGCGGCGAACATGGCGGCGACCCGGCCTCGATCCATTTCTGTGAGGATGCCGATCTCGACTACGTGTCCTGCTCGCCCTTCCGCGTGCCCATCGCCCGGCTTGCCGCCGCGCAGGCAACGCTGGCGGCAAAGAGGGATGAGGGCAGGGTGGCGAGCAATGTCGCCTTCATTCCCGTCAGGGGTTCTGTTGGACGATGATGCGCCGCTCCACCACCACGGGGCGGTAGAACATGTCGCGGTTCATCTGCGCCTGCCAGGCGCGGTTGTCGGCGCGGCGGTCCATTTCCAGATCGAGAAGGCAACCGGCCATCGGGTCCGTGCCGGGGCGGAAACCATAACCCCGGCAAGTCGCCTCATCCCGCGCCCGACGCTCTTCCGGCGTCAGCGTCTGGCAGGCGGTGAGCGCCAGCATGGCGGCAAGCGCACCGAAGACGATGGAAACACGCATTTTGTTTCTCCCTTAACATGACAGCCGTACGGCACTTTTATTGCCGCGATTGATACGCCTGTTTTGGTACGGGGAAAAGCCGCGTTGGGGCGGAAAGTTGCATCAATCCATCATGGAGAATGGCTTGGCAGGCGGCGGCGATAGCGGTGTCAGGCGGCGTGGGGTCGTAAAATCCGACATGCTCCCGCTGCTCAGGAATCACGCAGGAAAGACGGCGGGAACAAACCCTGTTGAATGAGCCAGTCGCCGAGCAGAACCGTGAGGATGGCGATGAGGACGATGCCGCCGATAAAGGCGAAGAGGCCGAGCGTGGCGCGGGGCCACCGGCGGGTTTGATAGAGGTAAATCGCAAGCCCGATGGGTGCGAGCAGAACGGTGGTGATTTTGGCGGCGGAGCTGCGCCGGAGGTCCCGCTTTGCGGCATCCTCTATCTGCCACCAGGCAAATAGCGTGATGATGCCGATCATCTGCACCAGATCGTTTGCGGTAAAGGACGCTGGAGGCCCGGCAGGCCAGACGGCCGCATCGATCAGAAGCCCGAGGGAGATGAAAGCGAGCAAGCCGACATAGATCCAGTTGCGTTTCGCCATGCACAGTTTCCGCTCTAAATTGCGCTATTGCCCGTGCCGTTATCGCTATCGATCAAATTGGCACCGTCAACCCCAAACTATCAGGGAAGAAAGAGAGTGGTCGGCATGGGGCGTCTCCCTGTTCCGGAAACGCCCCATGATTGTCGCCGTCAGGCCGGCGCTGCTTCCCGGTCGTCGAGTGCGTCGATATCCTTGGCGTTGTTATAGACGGCCTCATTGAGAATGCCCTCGCGCTTGGCGACGAGGGTGGGCACCAGCGCCTGGCCGGCGACGTTGACCGCCGTGCGGCCCATGTCGAGGATCGGGTCGATGGCGAGCAGCAGGCCCACACCTTCCAGCGGCAGGCCGAGCGTGGAAAGCGTCAGCGTCAGCATCACCACGGCACCCGTGAGGCCGGCGGTTGCGGCGGAACCGAGCACCGAGACGAAGACGATCAGCACATATTCCTGGATGCCGAGCGGCACCTGGAAGAACTGCGCGATGAAGATCGCCGAAATCGCCGGATAGATGGCGGCGCAGCCGTCCATCTTGGTCGTGGCGCCGAGCGGCACCGAGAAGGCGGCATATTCGCGCGGCACGCCGAGGCTCTTTTCCGTCACGGTTTCGGTGACGGGCAGCGTGCCGATGGAGGAACGCGACACGAAGGCGAGCTGGATGGCCGGCCATGCGCCCGCAAAGAAGCGCGACGGCTTCAGGCCATGGGCGATCAGCAGCGCCGGATAGACCACGAAAAGCACCAGTGCGAGACCGATATAAACGGCCGCCGCGTACCAGCCGAGCTGCGACAGCGTCGTCCAACCATATTGATCGACCGCGCGGCCGAGCAGGCCGATGGTGCCGATGGGGGTGAGGCGGATGACCCACCACAGGATTTTGCGCACGATGGCGAGCAGCGACTGGTTGAAGGCGAGGAACGGCTCCGCCGCCTTGCCCGCTTTCAGCGCCGCGACGCCGAAGGCGATCGACACCACGAGCAGCTGCAGCACGTTGAAGTTCAACGAGGTGCTGGCCGCGCCATTATTGAGCTTGGTAGACGCTTCGAGGCCGAAGACGTTGGCCGGGATCAGCCCCTTCAGGAAATCCAGCCAGGAGCCGGTGGAAGAGGGTGCTGCCGCTGCCGTATTGGCAATCGCCGTGTTGACACCGGGCTGAATGACAAGGCCGAGCACGATGCCGATGACGACGGCGATCAGTGCCGTGATGGCGAACCAGAGGAGTGTCTGCCAGACGAGCTTCGCCGCATTGGAGAGGTTCTTGAGATTGGCGATGGAGGCGACGATGGCCGTGAAGATCAGCGGCGGAACCAGCGCGCGCAAAAGCTGCACGAAAATGCTGCCGATGGTCTGCAGCGTCACCGAAAGCCAGTTGGGGCTGCCGGCGGCATCGGGACCGATATTGCGCGCAACGAGGCCGAGCAGCAGGCCGATGACCATTGCGATCAGAACCTGAAAGCCGAAATTGCGATAAAAAGGTTTAGGCCCGGAGGGGGCGGCGGACGTCGTTGCCTGTGACATGACATGTCTCTTTATTGTGCAAGAAAACGAGAATGTTGCACTTTTTACACGCATTCTCGAGGGAGGTCGCCGAGAATACGCCGATTTCCTCAGCAATTAAGGGATGAACGTGCGTATTTGTTGCGTTGTCGGGGAATAATTCTCTTAAGTAGCGACAATGCGGAAAAATATCCCGCTTCTTGTTGCCTTCGACGTCAGAGGCCTAAAACCTATAGATATTCTGTCACCCCGGACCTGATCCGGGGTCCAGCGCGATCAAGTCCTTGATCGCAAAAGACTCATTCCTCACGGCGCAGCATGGCTGGATGCCGGATCATCCTCGGGCTTGTTCCGGGGACCGGCATGACGGAGAAGTTCGCGCGCTTTAGCGTAGGGATCGCCTCCTCCTTTGTTTTCCTCGCCGCAAATCCGGTCTATGACATCATATGCAGGTGATTCCCTGCCAGAATTCGGGTGCAACGCTTTTTAGCCAATGCGATCTAACGGATATCCGCTTTCATGACTGTGCGTTTCGTCCGGCCTTTTTCGGTTGCAGCCTATCTTTCCCGCTATCTGGGTCTTGCGGCGCTTGTGCTGTTTCTCATCGCCGCCGGCATTCATCGTTTCGGGCCGCTGACGACGCCAGATCTTGTCGGTCTCCTCATCATCGCCGCTGGCATCGCTCTCGCGGCCGTACTTCTGGCGTTGATCGGGCTTGAGCGGCTGTGGACAAAGGGCGCACGCGGCGGCCTTTCGGCGCTGTCGGCGCTGCTTCTCTCGGCCCTGCCGCTCGGCGTGGTCGGTTACGGCGCTTTTCTTTATTGGCAGCAGCCGAAGATTTACGACATCTCCACCGATCTCACCGACGTGCCGGAATGGTTGGTGACGCCCGCCGCCAACCAGCAATGGCTGGTGCGGCCCGCGACTGTCACCAAGGAAGACCGCGACGCGCAGGCCGAAGCCTATGCCAGCCTCGCCGGCCGCCGTTATGAAGGCGCTATCGACCGCATCTATGCCGCCGCCAAAAAAATGGCCACCGCCCAGAATATCCGCATTGCCCACACGAAGGGGGTGATCGGGGCGGAAGATGCGCCCTCCGTCGGCGTTCCGGAGCAGGACAGGACGCAGCCTGCGGAAGAAGGGCCGGTCGAGGATCTGCCCTCCATCGTGCCGGTGCCCATGGCCCGCCCGACGGACGCGCCTTTGCCCACCTTCTTTAACGGTAGCGGCGTGGTGCTGATGCAGGGCGAAACCCGCACGCGCATCTGGGGCCTGCGTTTCGATATCCTCATCCGGCTCAAGGAAGAGGCCGAAACCACCATCGTCGATGTCCGCGTCGCCTCCCGCTACGGCCCGCACGATCTCGGCATGGGTGCTGCGATTGCCGAAGCCTATCTCGATGCGCTGGATGCGGAGATGCAGGGTTTGAACGATAATTGATGTGTAGCTGACGCTACGCATCGTCTTGATGGGGACGAGCGGGCGCCGCCTGTTTCTTCTCCCCGTCGGGGAGAAGAAACAAGTGGCATCCGCTCGATCCAATCAAGGATTGGAGTGAGAGGTGAGGTCACAACGCGCCCTGAAATCTCGCGTGCCAGAAATATCCGCTATGCCGGAAAATACTCACCCAGCAGTGAAGGCGCACCATCCGTCTGCACTTCACCCTTTTCGATCAGGTCTTCAATATGCGCCAGCACGGAAAGTGCGGCGGCGCCATGCAGGCGCTTGTCGGTGCTGGCGTAGATCACCTTCACCATGTCGGCGATCAGCCGGTCGCCCTCGCGGATACGCTTCAGAACCGCCTTTTCCCGCATACGGCGGTGGGCGCGCAAGCCCCGCATGAAGGCGGCGGGGTCGGTGACCGGGCCGCCATGGCCAGGCAGGAACAGCCGGTCGTCGCGGGTCAGCAGCCGTTCCAGCGAGGCCATGTAGTCGCTCATCGCCCCATCCGGCGGCGCAACGATGGTGGTGGCCCAGGCCATCACATGATCGGCGGAAAAGACGATACCGCTGCCATCAAGCGCGAAGGTGGCGTGATTGGCGGTGTGTCCCGGCGTATGCAGCGCAGTGATCTGCCAGCCGTCGCCTGAAAGGCTCTGCCCGTCGCCAAGCGCGATATCGGGCACAAAAGCCGTATCGGAACTTTCGGCAAAGGGGTTTGTCTCGCCGGCGTGGAGCGGGCGGGCGGCACGGTGTGGACCCTCGGCCACCGTTATCGCCCCGGTCGCCTCCTTCAGCCGGCGGGCAAGCGGCGAGTGATCGCGATGGGTATGGCTGACGAAGATATGGGTGACCTCGCGGCCCCTCAGCGCCGTCATCAGCGCCTGAAAATGCGCCTCATCCTCCGGACCGGGATCGATGACGGCGACGGAACGGTCGCCGACAATATAGGAGTTGGTGCCATGGAAGGTGAAGGCGGAGGGATTGTTGACGGTGATGCGCTGGATCAGCGGGGCGACAGGAACCGCCTCGCCATAGGCCGGCTTGAAATCGAGATCGAATGCCGGGTCCGCCATCGAGACCTCCTGAAAAATGCCATGCCAGCTTGAGCCGCAGCCTCAACCGCGCCATCGCCAAGCCCTAACATGCGAACTTCGCCACGGCATCCAAATAGCTTTAATTTTGTGAAAAAATAAGTCGCCGGGTCATTGCCGGGCCGGGCAGGCTTTGCTAATCAGGCGCGGTTCAGGCAGCGGCGTTTCGCCATCGCTGCCCTGTTGGGGCGTCGCCAAGCGGTAAGGCACCGGTTTTTGGTACCGGCATTCCCAGGTTCGAATCCTGGCGCCCCAGCCAAAATTCTCATTCTATTTTATCGCATATAGTTTTCACGCTTTTTACGAGAATATGTAAATAGTAACAATTTTAGATTGTACTTTGTAGATTCCGCAACACTTTTATGATTGTCTGAATTCAGACATTAGGAGTGTATAGCAGTGACCCAGACGTTAGAACCCAGACCATCCCCCAACGAACTTCCAAAGAAGCCCGATTTCGAATGGATTTTCTGGGTGCTTCCCATCGTCGTGTTTGCTGTAATTGCATATCTCGGTGAGTTGAAATGGGCGTGTATCATCGGAGGGGGAATTGCTGCGATGCTCTTTGTCTATTTCAAGTTTATTAAGCGGAAATAGCCTTATAAGAAGTTAGGTGATCTAAGCACCGAGTTTTGCGTATAGATTTCATAAAAACGCCGCGCATCCAGAGACACGCGGCGTCCAATCCTAAATCGCAGCCAGGCCTTAAAGCGCGATATCCGGCACCTTCTTCACCGGCGCACCCGCAGGCGCCGCACCGGCGCCCTTCAGCGCCTCAAGGTCGATCTGCGGCGGGGTGGGCAGCTGCAGGTGTTCGGCGGTATAGGCCCATTCCTGCTGCACCTTTTCCGGGTCGTCATTGAGCTTCGTGCCGTAGCTCGGCACGATCTGGCGGATCTTGGCCTGCCATTCCGGTGTTGCCACCTTGTCCTTGAAGACCTTTTCCAGAACGCTGAGCATGATCGGGGCGGCCGTGGAAGCGCCCGGCGAAGCGCCGAGCAGGCCGGCGATGCTGCCGTCCCTGGCGGCGACGACTTCGGTGCCGAGCCGCAGCACGCCGCCCTTTTCTTCGTCGCGCTTGATGATCTGTACGCGCTGGCCGGCCTGCCACAGGCGCCATTCGCCCTGCTTGGCATTCGGGAAATATTCCTTCAGCGCGGCAAAGCGGTCATCATCCGACATCATCAGCTGGCCGGCGAGATATTCCACCAGCGGATATTCATCGATGCCCACACGCACCATCGGCCAGGCATTGCTGGTCGTCACGGAGGAGACGAGATCGAAATAGGAGCCTTCCTTCAGGAACTTGGTGGAGAAGGTGGCGAAAGGTCCGAACAGAATGACACGCTTGCCGCCCAGCACGCGTGTATCGAGATGCGGCACCGACATGGGCGGCGAGCCGACCGAGGCCTTGCCATAGGCCTTGGCCAGATGCTGCACCGTCACGTCGGGGTTCTCGTTGATGAGGAACGAGCCGCCCACCGGGAAGCCGGCATAATCGTCCGCCTCCGGAATACCGGACATCTGCAGCAGATGCAGCGCGCCGCCGCCAGCGCCGATGAACACGAATTTCGCATCCACCACCTGTTCGGCATCGGTCTTGGTGTTGGCATAGGTCACGCGCCAGCTGCCATCGGCATTGCGCTGGATGTCGGAAACCTCGCTATTGACCTGCAGGTCGAAATTCTGGTCGCCCTGCAGATGCGATAAGAATTGCCGGGTGATTTCGCCGAATTCCATGTCGGTGCCGAGCGGCGACCATGTCGCGCCGATCTTCTGGGAAGGATCGCGACCTTCCATCATCAGCGGCACCCACTTCTTGATCTGCTCGGGATCGGTGGAATATTCCATGCCGGCGAAAAGCGGGCTGGCTTTGAGCGCCTGATAGCGCTTTTCCAGATAGGCGACGTTCTCGTCACCCCAGACGAAGCTCATATGCGGCGTGTGGTTGATGAAGGAGCGCGGGTTCTTCAAAACGCCGTTGCGCACCTGCCATGCCCAGAACTGCCGGGAAATCTGGAAGGATTCGTTGATGTTGACGGCCTGGGTGATCTTAATGTTGCCGTTGTCGTCTTCCGGCGTGTAGTTGAGTTCGGCGAGAGCGGAATGGCCGGTGCCGGCATTGTTCCAGCCGTTCGAGCTTTCTAGCGCCACGCCATCCAGCCGCTCCAGCATCTGCATCGACCAGGTGGGCTCGAGTTCGCGCAGCCAAACACCGAGCGTCGCGCTCATGATGCCGCCGCCGATCAAAAGCACGTCGACCTTCTTGGCGGCCGTATTGGCGAGAAGCGGGGAGGAGGGCAGCGCCGCTGCGGCAATGCCGGCAAGCGCGCCGCCCAGAACCTGTCGGCGGTTCATGGGAAATGCGTTGGAAAGGGAGGTTTCCTGGGAAAGATCAGTGAGCTGGGATTTGTCTTGATCGATGGGAGTCACGGCCATACCTGATTCTTGTTTTGTGTTAAAAACATTCCTCCCGTTCGCCCCGTTACAGCAAAGCGCAAACCGGCACAACCCGGACTCTTTCACTCCAGTTCAAGCAGTTTTGCAGGGATTTTGCAGGGACATATGGTCGCAACGGCCAATTTTGCGGTTTTGCCGATCGTCATTTTTATGACGGCGAAGATTAGCCGACGCTTTCAAACGGTTGAAAGGGTTCTGTGAGCGGGATATCGCGGAAAGGCGGATATGACGCTGTTTCCGGCGCGTCACGGGTCGCAGGGTGCGGCTATAGGCAAAATTTTTTTCAGAAAAATGACAATAATCCCGAAAAAGTGAAAAGGCCCGCCGGTTCGGACGGGCCTTGCTGCATCTGGTCTGTGGCCGAAGATCAGTCTGCGGCGAGGAATTCCGCGCAGTAGCTCGGGCCGTTGACGCCGGGGCGGTCGGAAACCGTGCGCACGGCGGTAATCTTGTAATCGCTGGAAACGACAAGCTGCACCGTGCAGGAGAGCGAGGCGGTGCGGGCGGGCGAGATCTGGCGACCCTTCTTGCCATCCTTGCCTTCTTCGAACCTGGCCGGAATGGTGGCCTTCCTGTAGCCGCCGCGCCAGTTATAGACGGTGGAGCTGCCGGTTTCCGTATCGCTGAGCGGCGGGCCGAATTTTGCGAAGAAAATACCTGCAGACTGGCCGACCCAGCGGGTCTCAACGGGGCTCTTCTGGGTGAAAGAGGGAGTGGAGCCGCCCGTGGAAGTGGTGCAGGCCGAGAGCGCAATGGCAAACGCTGCAAGCGTTACGCTGCGAGATAGCATGGTGAAATGTCCTTTGTGCCGAGTCCGGCTTCCCGCCGGTCATTCCGTTCCCCTAGCAGATTTGGAGACGGCGGGCAGGGGAGGTGTGCGGCTCGATGAAAATTTCCTGCCACAATTGCTTTTTTGTAACGTTTTGGGGCCTTCCAGCCGGTGCCACAGGCTCCTGGCAGGGTTGTTTCAACAGATGGGAAAAACTTGTCACAAAAAATGCAATAAGCCGCTTGTCGAATGCCGGAGGCTGGTCTATAGAAGCGCCGCTGGTCACGGAGTGTAGCGCAGTCTGGTAGCGCACCACGTTCGGGACGTGGGGGTCGGAGGTTCGAATCCTCTCACTCCGACCAGCGGAAAGCCTAATATTTTCAATGGCTTGCGACTGATCCCGATACTTCCTGAAAATCCATAAATCAAACTCTCGGACCGAAACCGGACCGATTAAAACGCGGACTGATTAGAACGCGTTCGCCGCCTGCGCCTGAAAATCAGGGCTGACGTGCGAATAAGTGCGTTCAAATTCCTCGACAGTGAGGCCCAGAGAGGCGGCAGCCTGCTCCGGATCGACGCCCAGCTGAGCCAACCATGTGGCGCGGGTGTGGCGGAGAACGTGCGGCGTCACGGCATCGCTGAGGCCGGCCGTGCTGCGGACATTTCGGAATGCCTTGTGCGGTTTCGTGATCTTGACGCCATTATAATTGACGGCGAAGCGCAGGCACACTTCCTTGCCCTCCTCGTTGACCGTCGTGTCGGTCGCCTTCCAGTATTGAAGGAAGCGCAACAGCCTCGGTGGCACCTTCACGGGTGTCCGGCGTTTGTTATGGGCGACGCGCTCACCTGTTGCTCGACGATAGATGACACCACGATCGATATCGATGTGCCCACCTGTGGTGTTCGGCATCCATTGCAGGTTCAGGATCGCCGAAAGGCGTGTGCCGGTGTAAAGGCCGATAAGTAGCAGCCGCGTGATATGAGGGTTGGCGACGCCTGTACGGCCCCATCTGGTCGGCCTCTTGCTCTCAATGTCAAAGGCTGTCGGCTTCCAGCCAAGTGACGCCCACAGGAGTGCCGCCATGTCGGAACGTGACAGCCATGTCTGGCGCGGCTCGCCCTTCTCCGGAAGAGAAACCTTCGGCACGACATCGAGGGTGTATTCTGCGTGATAATAGTTGATGGCCGCACGCAGGACTTCCAGATCCCGGCGCGCGCCGCCCTCATTGCCGCGATCATCCGCATATTCCCGGCAGGTGCGTCCGCGAACTTCCGCCGGCGTCATGGCGCCGAAGAAATCATTGAGCCTTGCGAGCATGGCGACGGTCTCTTTCGGCCTTGCCGTCCTGGGCGCCTTCTCCTCGCTGTAGACGATAATGATATCGCCAAGCGTTACCTCAGACGAGTTACCTCCGCGTCGCGGCTGGTATTGGCTGGCGATGTATTCGGCAAGCTTTCTTTGAGCAACTGCAGTTTCAGTCTCGCCGCATTCTGTGCTGATGCGCCGGCCTCCGTCCTTGATGACCCATGTTTGGGTGTCTGGTCTGAACCAGAGCCTTGCTGGCTGTTTTTTACGAGGCATTTTTCCTTCATCCTTTCGATGGCGTTACGAGTGACGAAGGCTTTCCCGGCAATCATCAATACCTCCAGATTGCCTTTGCGCGCCTCGGTTCGAAGCGCGGACTTCGTCAGCCTGCCACCGAAGAACAATTTGCACGCTTCCGCAAGCGTTACCGGCTCGTCATCATCAATCATGGTGCCGCTCATTGGCCTGTTCTGGCAAGACCTCATCGCACCGCAGGCGGCGCGCTTCTTCCCGGCGAAGCGCGTTGACTTTCCGGGTTACCATTTCGAGGTGATCTGGATTTGGATTGACGCAAAGACGGTTTCGGCACTTGTGGTCCAACTCCATCTTGCCGGGGATGTACCCGTGCTCGTTCGTCCACATCGTGATGTGGACAGCCACAGTCTGGCCGCCTAACCACATGCGGGGATAACCGCGTCCGCGTCCGGTGCTGCCGGAGGTCGGGCCAGTCCAAACCCAGCATCCTGTTGCGGCGTCTATATGGATGCGACTCATAATTTTTTCGCGGATCGACTGACGGCGGGACATTTACTGGCCGCCCTCCTGCTTTTCGAGAGCTGCGGCACGAATAACCCTGTCCAGTTCGGCTGCGATAAGCGCTCCGGCTTTTTCAAGGTCTCGTTGCCGGTCAACAGGCTTCCACCATCCCCAGCCCCACGGCCAGAACCTCACGATCGCTAAATGGGTCCGCCGCCATCTTCTCCTCCCGGGTCTATCTTCGTACGGCGTCTCATCGGATCGTTGCGCTGCCTGTAGGGCATAGCAGGCCGCTGCCCGGGCAAGTTCGCCGCGAGAGTGATCGTCGTCGTGTTCTGGCGACCAGCCTTCTTTTTCAATCTGGCGGCGGCGCTCAGCAGCGATCGCTTTCACACCATCACTTTCCGGCACTGCATCTCGTGGATGCGGACGGATGAAAACTTCGTTGATGTGTCTGGCAATCAGGTTGTATTGCTCATCGGTGATATCGGTAGCGGCATCACTGTTGACGCCGAATACGATTTCCCAAAGTTCAGGCCCGTCAAGCCTCACATGCTGGACGAGGCCCTTGCCGTGGCATATCTCGCAAACCAATGAAGGGAACCCGACAGGGCAACTTTCGTCCTGTTCGACTTTCGTGCATTCACAAGGCTCTGCTCTGCAATTTGAATCTGCGGAGGAAATGGCGGCGCGCTTGCCATCCTCGTATCCGCGTCGATAAGTAGCTTCTCGCCGGCGCTGCCGTCCGTTGGCGCGCGTCATTGACCTTTCCTCCCTAACTGATGGTAAGTTTCGAGAAATGCCTCAGCGGCGAAGTGCGGATTTTCCCATGGGAATATTTCCGCCTCAAAAGGGCGGCGCCCTTCAACCGTTCCCCATGTGTGACCGTTGACCGGCATAAGATCGCGCTGTTCGGTGGCAAGCATGCACAGATCCAGATGCTTGATGTATGTGTGGGATGGCGTCTTGACCTTGAAGCGCGAAAGTCCAGCGGCCTCGCACCGTTTTTCGACTGCCTTGAAGTCCGGGCACTTGGATTTCAGGGGCGAACTCATGTCGCCGCAGGTCGCCTCGCCTACTTCATGCATCAGCGCTGCCATCTTGCTTCCTGGCTCGGCGTAACCGGCCATGATGATGCAGTGCTGGGCAACGGAATAATAAACCCGCTTGCCTGTGCGACGGCTGACACACTGGCCAGAGAAGCGCGACTGGAATGCGAGGCCGTAAGCAACATCCTCAATCGTCAACTGCGATCCTTCTGGATTATCGAAGTCAAAATAGGCGCCGGAGCCGAGAAGGATGGTCGGTCCGATGATGTGGTGGATCGGTGCTGTTAACTCAGTCATCAGGAGACCCTCATAGGCATGACGATGTAATCTTCGTCGGCGTCGCCATCCGGCGTGAAATGTCCCGGCGCGCCGGGGTCCGTGCCGTGAAGACAAAAGGATGTGGTGGAAATGCTGGACAGGGTTTCGTTGACGAATGTCGGATTGAAACCCCGCAGATGACTGTCGCCGTCGAATTCGATATCGACCGGCTCCGATGCATTCTGCCCGTCCCGCGCCATAAGCTCGATCTGCATGGAGCCTGGAGCGATATCGAGACGGACGGAAGCCTTGCTGATGTCGCCGGCAATGACGCTCACGCGAGTGATGGCCTTGCTGACTGCGGCGCGGTCGGCACGAAGGAAAACATCGCTGCGCACCGGAATGAGGCGCCTGTAATCCGGGAATGTGCCATCGACGAGTTTCGAAACAAGCGAGAGATCGTCGCATTCGATCGCAAGTTTCCGGTCGTTGACAAAGAAGGAACATGGCGATTTGCTCTGCCCGAACAGTTTCCGGATCGCCTGGACGGTCTTTACCGGGATGATGGGTGGCTCAAACGTATTCACCTCGCTTGGCGAAATCCGCTTGACGGCCATCTTCTTGCCGTCCGTTGCGCAAAGGGAGAGCTTCCCGTCTTCGAGGCCTTCGATAAAGGTGCCGGAAAGATACGGGCGGTCCTTCATCGTCGTGTTCATGGCATAGGCCACCTTGCCGAGCGCATCGGTCAGGATGTTCGCCTGTATCGTAAAGGCCAGCTGCGGACGGTCCGTGCCGATGGACGGAAAATCGGATACGGGCAGAGTGTGCAGGTTGAACCGCGACCGGCCGCCGCTGATCGTCACCTGTCCGGGAAACTTTCCGGGGGCGAGCGTGATTTCGGCAGACTCCGGCATGTTCTTGACGATGCGATAAAACTCGTCCGCTGCAATCGTCAAGCCTTCGCCGGCGGATGCTTCGAGCAGCTCGCAGCGCGTTTCGATCTCAAGATCAAGATTGGTGCCGCGCAGCAGCAGGCGGTCACCGTCCGGCTGCAACAGGACGTTTTCAAGGATCGGAATGTTATCCTTGGCGGGGATGGCCTCAATGACGGCGGCAAGCGCCGTCAGAAGCTCGGACCGATGGGCGCGGAAATGGATAGGGTCTTTGCTCATGTCGACCTCAGTTCCGTTTTCCGGTGAGGAGGTCGGCAATCGCCCGTTCGTGGGACGGGGGGGCAAGATCGAAGTGACGGGACAGGATCTCCATCGCCTCGCTGACATCGCCCTCCGCAAGGCGGCGGTATGCCTGGCTGACATGATATAGATCGCTGTCGTCGAGCTTGTTCAACTGGTCGTAGGCGTCAACAATATCGTCTTCGTCCAGATCGCCGATTTCGACCTGGACCTTCGTGTTGAAAGTGAGGTCGGACAGGCTGTCGGCTTCAAGGCCGCATTCCTTCAGCCACGCCAGAATGCGATCATCATTCTTGTCGTCGGTAAAATCGATGGTGACTTCCTGATTTACATACATTTGCGGCTCTCCAGAATTTTCGCATACATGCTGGGGCAGGGCAGCGTGATGCTGCTGCCGAAGCGGCGGATGACGACGGTGGTGAAATCGAAACGGGCCTCGTTCCATGTCTTGCCGTAAAGAGGGGCCGTAATTCCAAGCTCCTTGCAGCGCGTGGTCACGCGGCCAACGCTGGCGCCGTAGTATTCGGCAATCTGGGTGCGTCCCATGCCGCGCTGGACGCAACGCACCAGCATGACGGATGACGGCAGCTTTGCGGGGCCGCGCTTATCGGTGTGCCGCATGATGGACACTCCTTTCGTGGATGTTCAGGGATTTAAGAAGATTGCGGCTATCGGACCATTTGGCGTGACCGACCCATGCGGCAAGGAACTTCTCCAGCCGTTTGTGATCACCGCCGGTGCGATACGCACGGATCTTGCGCTTTGCCCGCGTGACGCTGTCACGGCGCAAAAGTTTATGGGTTGGCCAGATGCGATAACCGACAAAGTTGGCGCCACGGCTGACGGGCTGGATGCTCCATTTGGAAAACCGCAGGCCCAGCCGCTCGCGCGACAGTTCCTCTATCGAGGCCCGCACCTTGCACAGATGCTCGGATGACTGCCCCAGCACCACGATATCGTCCATGTAGCGATACCAGTATCGCTCGCCGAGATCCTGTTGCAGGTGCCGGTCAACGACACCGCCGTAGATGTTGGCGAAGATCTGCGACAGCAGGTTACCGATGGGCAGGCCAATGCCGGTACGCGGCAGCATCGTCTCGATCAGGCGCAGCGTGGCGCGGCAGGAAATCTTCGCCTCGATCAGCCGCCACAGCGCGCCATGCTCGATGCTGGCGAAGTACCGGGAGAAATCCGTCTTGAGGATATAGAGCGGTTCGCTGTCGAGGGTGAGGCGGCGCATATCAGCCTGCACCGCCTTTGCCGCCGCATGCGTCCCCTTACCCGGACGGCAGGCGAAAGTGCGTGGCAACAGCGTCGCCTGAAAGATCGGCTCGATGATGGCACACAGCGCGTGCTGCGCCACGCGATCCTCAAAGGGCAGCGCCGATATCATCCGCTCCTTCGGATCGAAGATCTTGAACTCGTGCGGCTGGCCGGGACAATAGGTGCCGTCGCGCATGGCCTGCGCCAACTCCTCCAGATTGAGGATCGAAAATTCGTTGAATTCCAGAAAGCCGGTCGTCAGGCGCTTGCCGTATGTGGTGCGTCGGTAGGCAAGACGCATGTTTGCGTCCGCTGTGATCTGACCGATAAGGTTCCGGTATTTCTTTCCCATGGTAATCACTCCGGATTGCCGGTCGCGGGTTTCGACGGCATTGCCGCTACTCCCCGCTGTACCGGACCCTGTCATGTGTTCGCCGAAGCCGGACGGACGGGCCGACCACCTTGACGGCAGGGCGCAAATTGCCGTGCCGACCGTGGAAGATGACCGGCGGGGCCGTGACCGTCGCCGAGCCGTGGATAGGTCGTCGCTCGCGCCGCGCGCCCCGATGTTCTCGTTCGAGTTCTCGGGCCAGTAGTCCAAGTTCGCGTACCGGGAGTCGGCGTTCTCGCCGTTGATCCAGGAGCCGCCAAAGATGGACGGACGCAACAGCATCATGACCCCGACCGCCCGTTGCCTTTTGCCGATTTGATCCACTGACCGAGCATCGATCCCGTTTCAGCGATGTGGCGCAGCGCCACCTTGTGCTGATGGTGGGAAAGGAATTTCAGCTTCGGATCGGAGGCAAAGCGCAACCAGAAGCGCAGAGTTGCCAGATTGGCGTCTGCTGCGTAGAGCTTTGAGGCCTGTTTCGACTTCGCTGCCTGATAGAGAAAGCCGACCTGGTCAAACAACAGCCCGATCAGCCTGTCGCGCAACACACTGTGGCTGCGCGGGCAACGCTGGAATATCGGGTACAGGTAGGCCACGGCTTTCTCGAATTTCTCGACGATCGCCAGATCCTGCGGATTTACAAATTCATCTCGTGTCATGGCTGGCGATCATCCGTTTCAGGGGACCCGCGCTTTCGCGCGTGTCAGGCATGGTTCAGGTGGTCGCTCGCGCCGCGCGCCCCGATGTGCCCGCGCGAGTACACGGGCCAGCAGCCCAAGCTCGCGTACCGGGAGCCGGCGAACTCGCCGCAGAGCCAGGCGCCGCCAAAGAGGGACGGACGCGGGGTGTCCGGATCGCCGTCCGTCCCCCACTGCCACATCGTGCCGGTGATATCGAACAGGCCCCACTTGCTGATGAAGCTGGCGGCGTTGTCGTCGAGCGATCCTGTTACGGTCGGCTCATCATCGCGGGATGCTCGCTCCTTCACGCCATAGGCGGCAGCGAAGAATTCTTCCGCGCCGAGCAGGCGCTTGCCGTGGCCGGTGTAGATTTCCACCGCCGTTGCATAGTCGAGCTTTTTGTATCGGCTCTGCCGGTCGAGCTTCATCGGCAGGTCGCGGCCATCGGCGATGACGGCCTTCGCGCGGCTGGTGCCGTCGCCAGCATGATCGACACCGAGAAGATAAATATCGACCCAGAACAGTTTGCCGCCCAACGTCTCGACCAATGCCATGCCACGCGGATCCGCGCAGGCGGGGCGGAAGCCGACATCCCAGATGGAATAGGGGTTGATTGCCGGCGTGTTGTCGCCACCCTCGCGCGCCTTCGCATTGCCGCCCGGTGCGAAATGAAACCCGCCAAAATACCGCTCGGCGGTCGGCTCGCCTTCTAAAAGCTCGGCAATCGGCAAACCGTATTCATTGATGCTGACGCCATAGTCGCGGCCCGGTACCGGCTCATCGATTAGGACGGGAATATCTGCATCAAAGGCGTGGGTGCGCTCACTCGTCGTAACCGTGGTGCCAGACTTCACGAATACGCCGGTGCTATTGTATTTTACCAGTACCGGGGCTGACCGGTCGCGGCGCTGAATGGAGATGCCGCCAAGGGTTTTTTCGGCTGTTGCCGTCATGGTAATAATCCTGATTGAGAGGGAAGAAATCAGACCCGCGCTTCCGCGCGCGTCAGGCAGGCGTCAGGTGGTCGCTCGCGCCGCGCGCCCCGATGCTCTCGTTCGAGTTCCCGGGCCAGTAGTCCAAGTGCGCGTACCGGGAGTCGGCGAGCTCGCCGCCGATCCAGGAGCCGCCAAAGACGGACGGACGCGGATCGTCGATGTCGCCGTCCGTTCCCCATACCCAGAGACTGCCGGTCGCCTGCATGAGGCCGTAAAGGCTGGTGCGCGCGGCATCGAGACCGGTTGTGCGCGGGCGATTGGCGGCGCTGGAGCGTTCGGTTACGCCGTGGGCGGCAGTGCGGAATTCGTCATAGGTCAGCAGGCGCTTGCCGTGGCCTTCGAGAATGGATTTCGCGGTCTTGTAGTCGAGAAGATCCAGCGTGCTGCCGGTCGCTGGCGCCACGCCAAAGCGGCTGGTGCCGTGAATCGCGTGATCGACGCCGAGAAGATAGATATCGACCCAGACGATGTTTCCGGCGATGACACGCACCATGCCGCGCGGATCCGGGCAGGCGGGGCGATACTCGATATCCCAGAGAGAGTGCGGATTGATGGCGGGCACGCTGTCACCGCCCTTGCGCTCGACGGCATTGCCGCCGGGGGCGAAGTGGAAACCGGCGAAGAAATCGCCGTTCAACGGATTGTCGTTGGCGACGGTGGCGAACAGATCGCCCATGGCATTGATGCCGACAGCGTAATCACGACCGGGCACCAGCTCGTCGAGCGCAATCGCCGTTTCGCGGTCATACGAATAGGTGCGGTCGCCGATTTCGACCAGCGAACCGGCCTTGATGGAAATCGAGGTCGGACCGGTGGCGAGCAGGATGGGCGCGCCGGGGCTGGGATTGTGAATGCTGATCGTCTGCTGTTCGGCAGTGGTCGTCATGGTCTGGTCCTTTTTTGGTTTGGGCTGGAAGTGGTCAGACGCGCGCGTCGGCGGCGTAGATACGTTCGATCTCGGAGAGACGGGTGGCGCAGAGTGCAACGCCGCCAAGGCAGCCGAGCAGAAGCACGGCGGTGACGCAGGCCAGAAAGAAGCGGCCATAAGGAACGGCGCTGTCCTTGCGGAAGGTGCCGAGGTCATGGCGGGTCTGAGGGATCATGGGGGAAATGTGGATCAAAGCTGCCTCCATCCGTTTCGGATGCCGCCTCGCTGGGAGAGGCGGACACCGAAGCCGGACGTGGCGTCAGGCGGCTTCAAGAAGCGCGTCGTCGTTCGCCTTCATGCGCGCCTGTTCGTGCAGGCGGTCGATATCGGAATTCGGGAAATAGAGGTTCAGCTGCTCGCGGGTGCAGCCCTCGCCGAAGCGGCGCATCGCGGCGGCCATGGCTTCGATCTTCTCATTGTCGTTCATCGCACTGACGTTCATGTCGGTCTCCATCCGTTGAGGTTGGACCGGGCGGCGCGAGGGTGAGGGGGTGCGTCGCCGCCCGGTCTTTCTCCGAGCCGTCAGGTCAAAGCGGCTTGGATGGAGAGGACAATAATGCGGTCATTTGTCCGCTGTCAACACGAATGCGGACAAATGACCGCGAACGCCGCTTAAGGCTTTGTGCCGAAAGTGGTTTTTTCTTGCTTTACTGAGGGGTGATTCGTGGTCGCGGCGCTCTAATCGCGCAAGAGTCGTTCAATCGGCATCTGTTTTCCGTAGATGCGGCTGTAGATTTTTTCCGCCTGATTTATGGCGGTGCGACGGTCTGAGTTCGTAAGGGGCTTACAGTCTGCTTCGTAGCTCCAGCGGTCGGCAGCATCTTTCTCATTCTCTGCCGCCTGGATAATCATGCGCCAAGAGCACGCTCCGACGGCGTCGATTTTTGTCGACCCGTCGCAGCCGTTTTTAAGGCAGAAGGCAACATTCCGTTGACTTCCATAGTCTCCATTGTTCGCCCGCTTCCAGTCGCTCGCCATCTGTTTTGTCTGCGCCATACAAACGGTATGGTCTAGGGAGGTGCTACAGTCCGCCTTTTGGAACCTAGTGGCCTGCGCAAATGATGCGGCTGGGAAGATGGCTAATGCAGCAATGGCAATCAATGCGCTGGATCTCATCTCAGACTCCAAAAAGCTCGTTCATTGTAAGGACTTTATGCATCGAGATGAGGGTTGCTCTCGAAATCTCGATTTCTGCCCTCGGATTGTGTTTTTGGATAACAATCCAATCGGTTGAGCGTCGAAGAAAGATGCCGATCGTCGCCTCTATCGCACCATTTCCGGTTAGCTGGCTTTGTATAACCACAGGGTCGCCGACTTTGACTGGTTTATGCGGACTGATGAACAGCAAATCGGCGGGCCAGAACTGAGGGACCATCGACTCGCCCTCAACATACAACGAATAGATATCCCTCGCACCCATGAGAGCGGGCGGCCTCCTCACAAAATCAACCGGGTCTGTTGTCAGCTGGAACGCGCCGCGCAAATGTGATCCTGCTGCGGTGCCAAGTACTGGCACGTCGTTCGGCATTTCGTGCCGATCCGGTATTCTGAGGGTTTTGTAGCCGTTCTCATTCTTGTCGGAAGATCGGGCGCCTCCAGAGAGTCGGTCTAGCGGAACATCAAGGCCGAGCGATATTTTCCGCATTGTGTCGAGCTTCGGCGTAGTGCCTCGCTCGAAAAGCTTCCGAAAATAACTCCGCTCAAGGCCGCTGCGCTTGGCGGCTTCCTCGGGTGTTATGCCAAGCTCATCAATGACTTGTTTGATTGTATCTAACACTTCGTTCTCCATGTGCGGATTATCAGCCGCGATGCGGTCAAACAAAAGCGGTCTTTTGGTCTTGACATTTGCGGACAAAAGACCGCATTTAGCCCGCATGGCTATGAAAGATCAGATTGTCCGCATCGCAGACTTGTATGCAGCTTCCGCCGGTATCGGCCGAAAGCGCTTGTCAACGATTGTCTTCAATCGCGGCGCAAAGCTCGACGGCATAGCCAGTGGTGGCGATCTTGCGACCGGCACCTTTGAAAAGGCGATGCAATGGTTTTCCGATCATTGGCCCAAAGATGTTGCGTGGCCCGCTGATGTGCAGCGGCCTGAAGTGACTAGGACGCAGGAGGCCGCAGAATGATTGCGCTCCAGTTTTTCCGCAGCGTAGGGAAGCGGTCATCCCGCGTGGTTCATACCCACGATGTCGCAGGTTCGAATCCTGCCGCTGCAACCAATCCCGGCGCTTTCCCGGCAGTGCGCGCACGGGATACCGGACGGATGGAGCTTCTGACCATTCCGCCATCCGTCCGGATCGTTTTTCCTGTTGTGCGAGGGTTACTCCTTTCCCCTCTGCGCACCCGCCGTGACGCCTTTCCTCCCGGATCCGGCGGACTTTTTCTTTCGTTGCGTTCATCTTTGTCTCTCCAGCTTACGCCACCGCTGATGTGGCGGGGCTGTGGTTGATCTGATGGGCAACGAATAGGCCGCGCCCGCGCGGGCTTCACCGAATCCTTTTCCGTTTTTCTTTCCTTGACGCGTTTTCAGGGGTGTTTTCGTGCGCACTATTTCCGAAGAAGAAATCCGCAGCCTGAAAGGTGCGACAGACGCCAGCTACAAGCTGGGGGGCGGCGTGACCGATTTCCCGCTGCTGACCCGCGTCAATGTCTCGACGCTCTCCAAATATGCCAGCTTCAACGATGAAAACCGCGAGGCTCTGATTCCGGTCGATGTCGCCATCGAGGCGGACCGTCGCGCGAAAAGCCCGGTCATCATCGGCGCCATGGCCCGCAAGCTTGGTTACCGGCTTGTCGTTGATGACGAGCGTCAGCCCGAAGCGCGACCGATCAATGAAGCCGACATGATGGACTTGATGTCGGAGTTTGCCGATGTCATCAAGGTTGTTCAGGAAGCCAAGCAGACCGGAACCCTCGGCACGGCTGCCGTAACGAAGCGCATCACGAAGGAAGTTCACGAGCTTATCCGTGAATTGAAAGAGCTGATGGTCAATGCGCCGCAGAGGCCGGACCTATGACGCTCTGCATCGCCGAAACCAGCCGCTCCAAACTCGTCCATGAGGCCCGCACCGCGCGGGTGATGGAGCTTTGGCGCGCTGGTCAATCCACCCATGAAATCGCTGAAACGCTGGACCTCGCCGAATGCGAGGTTTGCCGCATTGTCGAGGAGGCAGGACATTGAGTGCCGCTGTTTCTCTTTTCACCCATCCGCTTTCGGATCGTGATCGCGGTTTTCTGCGACACGTCGCCCAGGCAGACGACTGGCGCGAGATCCGCCACGGCGAAATGCTGTCCGCAGTCCAGTGCATGCGCGCCGGATACATCCGTCTGTCCAACGACAAGCGGCAGGCGATCATCACCAGCAGCGGGCAGGCCTATCTCCGCCAGTTGAGAGGGGTCCACTGATGGAACTGTTCGATACGCTTCCGGCCCCGATCCGCACGGCAATAAATGATGCCGGTTTCGAGTTCGTGCCGCGCTTCGCTGCTCGACTGCTGGCGCGCGGCGTATCGGTGGAACGTGCCACCGAGATCATCCGCGAAACTGATCTGCGCCTAATGCGCAAAGGCGGTGCGGCATGACGCTCGGATCCCATCAAAGATCGGTCGGCAAAAGCCAGACGCATTTGACACCCCCATTTATTCTTGAAGCGCTTGGTGCATTCGATCTCGACCCATGCACACCGGATACTATGCCATGGGAAACGGCAGTCCGGCGCTATACCAAGGCGGATGACGGTCTTGTTCAGCCATGGTTCGGCAGGGTCTGGCTCAATCCCCCATTCGACCGCCGCATCGTCGGACGGTTTATCGATCGGCTCGTTGCGCACGGCGATGGTATCGCCCTGGTGCATGCTCGGACAGAGGCGGAATGGTTCATCCCCATCTGGAAAGCGGACGCAATTCTTTTCCTGGCGGACCGAATTCATTTCTTTGACAAGGACGGGGTGAGGCAGAAAGCCAATTCGGGTGCGCCGCTGGTTCTGGCTGCATTCGGGCAAAGCAATGTCGATGCCCTTCATCGCTGCGGCCTTGGCGGTCACCTGGTTGAAAAAGCCGTTCGCATCGGCGCCGCGAAAGGCGGTGCGGCATGACCACACCATCTCTCCAGATGCCGAAAGACGCCGGACTGAACATCATCGCATCGGCGCTGCGCGAAGGCGAATACCGCTGCCAGACATCACAGGAAGTGCGCACCGCCTGCTCGGCAATGGCCCACCGCTATCTCACGCGCGATCCGAAGGACGGCAATCTGTTCCGTCCGGGGGACCGGGCGGCTGCTGTCATCGAGCGCGCGAAAACCGAAGGGAAGCTGCCGGAAGAAAATACAAGCCGCATCGTGGTGACGGGGCCTTACCAGCTTCTGCCACCACTCTCCGATGACGACTTCAAGGCGCTTTACGATGATATCGCAGCGCACGGCGTCAAGGTGCCGGTGGAATATGATGAGGCCGGTGAAATCCTCGACGGTCACCACCGCGTCGCCATCTGCAAGATGCTCGGTATTACCGACTGGCCGCGCTTTATCCGCAAGCAACTGACGGAAGAAGGCAAGCGATCTTTTGCTCGCTCCCTTAACTTCGCGCGCCGTCATCTTTCCGGTGCGCAGCGGCAGGCAGTTATTCAGGAGCATCTGAAGGACGCACCGACTGCGTCCAATCGTGCCATAGCCGCGCAGCTTGGCGTCGATCACAAGACGGTATCGGCGGCGCGAAAACGCATGGTTGATGGTGGGGAAATTCCCCACCAGACGACAATTGTGGGCCGTGACGGCGTTTCGCAGCCGGCGGTAAAGCCGATCCGTACGATGTTCCTGCCGGAACCGGCGAACTTCCGGGAATTGAAGACAGTTGCCAAGATCAAGCGCGCCGAGGATCAGAAGATACGTCACGCGGTTCGTACCGATCTCGCCGTCCAGATCGCCGCGCGCCAGAACGTTGCACCATGGTGGCAAGGTGTCGGGCAGGGTGAGGGCAGGGCGTTCCCGATCATTTACGCGGATCCGCCGTGGCGTTTCAAAACCTATTCTGAGGTGACCGGCGGCGAAAAGAGCGCCGAGAACCATTATCCGACCATGTCGCTCGACGACATCATGTCGCTGGGTTGCCCGGGCGCTCATAACTCGGCGATTTTCATGTGGGTGACGGATCTTGCCAATGGCGTCAGGGCGCTGGAGCGCTGGGGTTATGCCTACAAGAGTTATTGGGGCTGGAAGAAAATCTACCCCGGCGAGCAGACAGGGACCGGATACTGGAGTTTCGATAACCTCGAACTTCTGTTGATCGGCACGCGCGGCGATTTCCCCGCACCCATTCCCGGCACCCAACCCATCAAATGCACCGAACATCCGGTCGGACGCCACAGCGAAAAGCCCGCCTGGTTCGCCGAACAGATCGACCGGCTCTACCCGAGCATGCCCAAGCTCGAAATGTTCCAGCGCCGCGAAAGCCTGGCGGATGGCGACGTGCGCCTGAATGGAACGTGGGAGTTCTGGGGAAATCAGGCCGGCGCGCCGGAAGGCGGTGCGGAATGAGGTCTTTGAGAGTCCTGATTGCTTGCGAGTTTTCTGAGACTGTCAGGAATGCTTTCCTTGATAGGGGGCACGATGCCTGGTCTTGCGATTTGTTGCCAGCTGACGATGGAAGTAACCGCCACATTCGAGGGGATGCGCGCGAACTGTTGCACGAAGGATGGGATTTGCTCATCGTTGCCCATCCACCATGCACGCGGCTCTGCAATTCCGGAATCGGCTGGCTCACTCATGCGCCAAAGGGCAAAACGGTTGATCAGGTTTGGCGAGAATTGGATAGCGCGGCTGATCTGTTCTCTGCATTCTGGAATGCGCCTGTTGATCGCATCGCCATCGAAAATCCGATCATGCATCGCCATGCTCGCGAGCGCATACGGGGCTATGCGCCGCCAGCACAGACTGTAGCGCCTTGGCAGTTTGGTGAGCCACTACAGAAGAAAATCTCTCTTTGGCTTAAGGGTTTGCCGGAGTTGACGCCGACAACCGTCGTCGACATCCCGGAACCCAAATTCTGTATACGCAAAACCGGCCCAAGAGCGGGGAAGCCGTATCGATATTATTTCCATCAAGGAAAGTCAGGCCACGAACGTTCACGCTTCTTCCCCGGTATCGCCGCTGCAATGGCAGATCAGTGGGGCGGATTTGCGATGGAGGCTGTGGCATGAGGGCGCTCAAGGTTCTGGTTGGCTGCGAAACCTCCGGCGTCGTTCGCCGCGCCTTTGCGGATCTGGGCCACGATGCCTGGTCCTGCGACCTGCTGCCAGCTGATGACGGCAGCAACCGGCATATCGTCTGCGACATCCGCGACCTTTTGTATGAGGGTTGGGATTTGCTCGCCGTCATGCATCCTCCCTGCACTCGGCTTTGCAACAGTGGTGTTCGCTGGCTGATGGAGCCGCCGACCAATCCGCCAGGTGAAACGACCGACGCGGAGAAGCAAGCGTGGGCATCATTCAGCCGCGAAGAGAAGCTGTCAATCATGTGGCGTCTACTGGATGAGGGTGCAGCGCTGTTCTCGGATTGCTGGAACGCGCCGATACCGCGCATCGCCGTGGAAAATCCCGTCATGCACCGGCATGCGAAGGAGCGGATTCGGAACTATCACAAGGCCGCGCAGACGGTGCAGCCTTGGCATTTCGGCGATCCGTCCTTCAAGGCAACATCCTTTTATCTTCGGGGCCTGCCGTCACTGGTGGCGACAAACAGGCTGGTTCCGCCCAAGGCGGGAACCGACGAACACAAGCGATGGTCCGTTGTTCATCGAGCATCGCCAGGGGCTGACCGCTGGAAAATCCGGTCGCAGACGCAGCCGGGTATCGCTGCCGCCATGGCGCTGCAATGGGGCGGATACGCCCTTGAGGTGGCGGCATGACGGTGCGCGAGCAGGAAAACCGCCAGCGTGAAAAGGCTCGCGTCGCGCGGCTGGAGGATATCACCCGACGCTGCAAGGGCGACAGGTGGCGGTTCGATACCGATGGCGACCAGACGCATATCATCGCGCGGCGCTCGACTGGTGAGAGCGTCATCCTCGGCACGCTCTATGCGGAAGCCCTGCCGGACGAAATCGAGCTACTGACCGGGGCGCTGGAAAATACCATCCTGTTCCTGACCCTGCGGGAGCGCGCCAAGATTGCCTTCCGAAGCGGTCAAAGCCCGCCGCCAGATCGACAGCAGACGAGCCGCTTGCGCGATGGAGACTTCGCCGCGAACGCGGCCATGTTGTGCGCGGACACGCTGTTTCATCGATTTCTTGAACGGCGGCAGCATCCCTCCCAGTCGCACACCATTCACAACAAGGAACACGCCGATACGGTCCTGAAAAGCCTGATCGGCATCACCAGCAAGACACAACTCAATCGTGAGGAACGTGCGCAGGCGGCGTTTATCGACCTGCGCTCGGATTTCGAATTATGGAAAGGGGGCCGGTCGTGACGGGGATTTCGCCGGTTATCGAACAGTTACAGGATTGCAGGACGGATGCGGAGCGGGCGCGGTGGCTGCTCAACATCCCGACGTTCACCTTCTATCGCGAGCAGACCGCCATATACCGTGCCCTGCGAAAGGCCGGCTTCATGCGTGGTGAGCAGCTTGTCGATCTGGAAATCTCGGCGCTGCTGACGGTGCGGGACCGCTTCGGGCGCATGCCGGCCGATGTTGAGGACCTGCTCAACGCTGCTCGCACCTTCATGGAGACGCTGGCGCGGAAAGGTGGTGTGAAGTGAGCATTCTCATCATGAGTCGCCTGTTTCGCGCGCAGCTTGGCTCCAGTAGCCGCAAGATGCTGGCGGTACGGCTTGCTGACTTCGCCGACGATAACGGCAAGGGCATCTGGCCGTCCGTGGAGACGCTGGCGCAGGAAACAGAATTGTCAGTCCGGACCGTGCAGCGCCTTCTTGCCGATTTCGTCAATGAAGGCCTGTTGATCATCGTCAGGAAGGCCACCGGTCGCCCTGGTGAGGCGACACGATATGACTTCGATATGCGAGCCATTGATCGCCTTCCGGACGCAAAACAGCCGGAAACGACGGGTGACACCATGTCACCCGTCGACCCGGCAGAACAGACGGGTGACACCATGACACGGGTGACACCGACGACGGAGACGGGTGACACTGACTGCGTAGAGGGGTGTCACCATGTCACCCGAACCGTAATAGAACCATCAATAGAACCTTCAGTAGAGAGAGATGCGCCTGCGCGCGGCAATTTGGGGGATGAGGAAGAAAATCCGAAAGCGATCGAGACGGCGTTCAAGCGGTTCTTCCTGTCGTGGAAGACGGCGATCCACGACAGCGAGCCGGATGCGCGCCGGGAGTGGGGCGCATTGTCGCCGGATGAGCGGGTAAGAGCGCTTGCTCACTCGGAGAGCTATCAGGCCATCGCCCTGTCCACCGGTCGAAAATATCTCTGCTCTGCCGCCAAATACCTGAAGGAACGCCGTTGGGTGAAGCTTGCGGAACAGAGCGTGCAATCACCGCAGACCGAAACGACGGAGATGGTCTCGGTGTTTTCCCGCGCTGGTCGCGCTCTCCTGATGACGAAGCTTTTTCTTCCTGTCCGGGCGCTCTCCCTGACGCCTATCGAGCAGAATATCATCGAGACCAAGCCGGAAAAGAAGGACCTGATCTGGCGCGACAAGAAGGAAAAGCAGGGTTGGCCGGAGGCCGTCCAGCTTATCGAGCGGAAGCGCTTTACGGTAACGAACCGCATTGTCGAGATCAGCAAGGACTTTGAGCGGGTCGCGGTCAACGGGCCTGTATGGGAGGCGTGGAAGCGCGCCTATGCGGAGCGATGCTGGCCGTGGCCGCTTGCTCCGGAACGTCTGGAGTTCGCCCAGTTCCCGCCGATACCCGCTGACGTGAACGACCTTGACGAGGCCGTATCCATCGCAATCGAAAACTTCCAATCCAGACTGAACGAGGGACGGAACGATGATGCAGCATAAGTTCGAAGATATCTGCGGTTACGTCTCACCCAAGGGCTTAGCGAAGCTAGACCGCATCGCGCAAGAGGCGGCGAGAGTGGCCCATGAGCGCGAATCAGCATCAAAGGAAAGGGCGCATGGTGTCTCTGATTCGAGATGGATTATCGCTCGGGTGGACTATGGGCGCGAAAAGGCTGTTGAAAATGCAATGATCGAAGCCGGTATTGAGGCGTGCGTCATCATGCGAATGGGGCCAGAAAGGAAGAGGCATAGACGACGCCTTCCTGCTATCAAGATGCCAGTGTTCAATGGATTGCTGTTCGTGTTTTGTGTGCCAGACAACCATGCGCTTCGAGGTATCCTGTCATTCGATTACGTCAAAAGCATCGTTATGGGTGGCGATAAAGCCATCAGGCTAAGTTGCGAAACAGTCAATGAATTCAAAGAATTGGCTGAGAGCGGCGCATACGATTATGGGCGTCGATCAGATGCAATCAAAAAAGGCGACAAGGTCAGGATCACAAGCGGTCCATTCGTTGGTTATGAGGTATCGGTTGATGCGTTCGGTGAGGCTGGGCAAGGTGACGTGGTTGTCACTATCGTGATTTTCGGAAGACCGACAGTATTCAACATGCCGCTTGCAATGCTTGAGAAAGTGTGAGTACAAATCTGCCCACGGTCGATGCGGTTCTTAGTGGCGGTTACGCTCGCGCCCGCACCCAGCCCTGACGGTCTCCCAAGCGAGACACCGATTCAGGGTCAGTGCTACAGCTATGAGATGATGGATGACAGGGCGGCCAGATGGTCGCCTTTTTACATTGTAGGTATGGGCGACATTCTCGCCGCAGAATTACCAGCCCGCCTCGCTCTGGGCAGATGCCTGTGAATGACCGATGGTTTGAGCCTAACGTTCAACGGTCGCCATCGCCATGGCAGGATTGAGCAACCCTTGGGCAAGGCATCCTCATGACCGTCGAGGAGAGGGACGGATGCCACCCCCCCTGGGTCAAGGGACCGTACCGGGCTTTCTCCCCCTGCGGGCCGGGACGACCCCGAAAACCCGCCAGTCAAACAGTTGAAAAAATTGGGTTAACGGGGTTAACGGCGTTAACGCATGGGTTAACGAACGGGTTAACGATGAGCGATGTGATGTGGTCCATCGCGCAGATTGCTGCGCGGGACGGTGTTTCCAAGGCTGCCGTTTCCAAAACCGTAAAAAAGCTGGCGGAAGATCGCCCGGACACTCCGATTGAGCGTGGCTCACAGGGGCAGGTGGTCGCTGTATCTCTTGCCCACTATGACCACTATCGCCAAAGGCATGTGAACCCTGCCAAGGCAACTGCGCCACTTCGGTCTCCAGATGGTCGGGCGGAGGGTAAGTCTCCTCCAGATCTGCCGTTCCGCGATGAGAGCAGTTTCGATGAAGCGCGCCGGCAATCGGAATGGCTGAAGGTCGGGCGCGAAAAGATCCGGCATCAGGAAGATTGCGGAGCCCTTATCCGCAAAGACAAAACCGACCAGGCGGTTGCGATGATCGGTGGAGAAATTCAGTCCATCGTGAAGCGCCTTCCCAATCGGGCTGACACGATCGCCTTGGCTGTTTCGAAAGAGGGGGTCCATGGGGTCCGCGTTCTTCTCAGGCAGATCGCGATCGATATTTGCAATGACATCGCCGACAAGCTGGAAGCACTGGCGGAAAAAGCGCCCGAGAGCGACCCGCTGATTGAGGATGAAGACGCATGACTGTGCATCCCGGCGCCTTTCGTGTTGTTTCATCGGCCTTGGCACGAACAGTCCGGAGCGAGCCTCCGGTTCCCTTTGATATTTATCTTCCGCAGAACATCGTTCTTGTGGATGGTCCGAAAAAGGGAGATTTATGGTCGGCCGAAGACGCACCGTATCTTGTCGAAATCGCGCAGTGCCTCAGCCTGGAGCATCCATGCACAGAGGTGACGGTTCGAAAATCGCAGCAGACCGGTGTTTCAATTCTGGCGCTGGCGTGGATGCTCTACATTGCAGAGACCTGCCCGGACAATTCGATTTACGGCGTGCCCGGTCTCGATACCCTGCAGGATATCAATTCCGGCAAACTTCAGCCGCTCATTGATGCATGGCAGAAGCATACCGGAAAACAGATCATCATGCCGACGACCAGCCGGTCCGGCGTAGGGTCGACGACCTACGAGAAGAAGTTTCCCGGCGGTTCGCTGTATCTGGCGAACGCCAATACCGTCATGGACCTTTCGGCCAAAACGACCCGCTTCGGGGTCAAGGACGAGGTTTCGAAATGGCAGACGCTTCCTAACGGCGCGGATCCGGAAAACCTGTTCTTCGGCCGCTTCACGGCGTTTCGTCGGCAGAAAACCTACAAGATATTCGGGCTTTCGACACCGGAACTCGATAGCGGCGACGCGCTCGGAGAAGGTCCGGGCCATTGCCGCATTGACCGAGATTTTCGCCGTTCGGATCAACGTTTCTGGTACATCCGCTGCCCGGAGTGCGGTACCGAGCAGGTTCAGGAAGACGCCAATCTCCTGATTGATCGGGAGCATCTGCATAAGACGGTTATGCGGTGCATCAGCTGCACGCATCACATTTCGGAAATGGAGCGTGTCCCTGCCGTGCAGCAAGGGCGCTATATTCCGACGATGACGGGGCCGGACAGGCATCCCGGCTTTCATGTCGACGCCTTCATGTCCTTGATGATGTCATACGAGGCAATCGCGGAGGACAAGATCAAGTACGAGGCGAAGGGCGAGGCGGGTGCAAAGGATTATTCCAATCTGATTTGCGCCAAGCCCTACCAGATGAAAGGGAATGCTCCCGATCATCAGCGCCTCATGGAACGCCGCGAAGAATACCTCGCAGGCACAATACCCGCCGGCGGCTTGCTGTTCGTTGCTGGCGCTGACGTGCAGTCCTACGGAATCTACTGTGAGGGCGTTGTCTTCGCGGAAGATCGCCAGAGCTGGAATGTTTTTGCCGAGTTTTTTGAGGGGGCAACCGACAATCCGCAAGCCGGTGCGTGGCTCCTCCTCGAAGAGTTCTGCGAACAGGAATTTCCTGATAGTCACGGTGTCCTGCGCAAGATTGAGGCCCTGGCTGTCGACAGCGGTTATCGGCCCACGCAGGTTCTGGAATGGTGCCGGCGGCGTCCGAATGCATATGCGATCAAAGGGATGCCGGGACGTGGTGTGGCCGCGATCAGCCCACCAGTGCGCAAATCGGTAAACAAACGCGGCAAACGCAAGAGGCACGGTTCGGCTATGTCGTGGCCGGTTGGCACTTGGGCCTTGAAAGCGGAGTTTTACGGAAACCTTCATAAATCCGGGTTGCGCTCGGGTGAAGCTACCGATCCACCTGGTTATTGCCATTTCCATATGGATCTGGGTGAAGAATACTTCCAGCAGCTTACTGCGGAGTATTTCAGCCAGAAGATGGTGAAGGGCAGGTTGCACGAAGAGTGGATGCCTCGTCGAGAGCATAACCACTTTCTCGATTGCCGCATCTACGCGATGGCGATGGCTGAACACCTCGGCATTTCTCGCCTGACCAAAAGCCAGTGGGCTGCGCTCCGCGCGAAATATGAACCTGCAACACCGGTCGACCTTTTGTCGCCGGAAAGCCAGCAAGTGGCAGAGAGGGTGTCGTCGGAGGAATCTCCCAGCGTGCCTCCTCCGTCGGTGAAGAAACCAGTCGAAAACAGGTGGGCGAAAAGACGATGACGGAAAAGATGCGGGTACGGGTGAAGGCCGGCAGTGTTGCTGTTCCTGCCGGAAATCCGTCCCGTCATCAGGCTGGTTATCTCCGCGATACACAGTCCGGCATCATAGCTTCCCGTCCTGCATCGCTGAGAGAGCATCGGGATGAGATCCGCCGCGTCTGGTGGAGGGCCGCAGCCCTTGCCATGGATATGCTGCAGAATTCCGGAAGGTTGCGCGGCGCGGCTGACCAGATCCTTGCCGACACGGTCGGCGTTGAACTGCAGTTGAACCCGCGTCCCGACCTGACGAAATTCGGTTACGACCGTGCCGAGGCTGTTTCCTGGACACGAATGGTAAAGGGGAGTTTCAAGGTTTGGGCATGGAACCCGCTGGAATGCGACTTTCGTGCGAAATTCACAATCCCGCAGCAGACCGATGTGGGCCTGAGACACTGGCTCGCATTCGGAGAAAGTACGGGCATTGTGTCCTATTTGCCGGAAGCGCAAAGACTGCCGGGAACCAGAACAGGCACAAAGTTTCTGCTCGTTTCCCCGCAGAAACTGGTGCAGGACACGAACGAAATCGAAGGGATGTATCAGGGCGTCATCCATGATGCCTATGGACGCCCGACGCATTACCGCTTCCAGGAGCGCCGCGATGGCATGACGACGAAAATCGATTATGCCGCACGGGACGCAGACGGGCGACAGCTCGTTATGCATGCGTTCGACCCGTTCTCTTCGGACGATGTTCGCGGCCTGTCCCCTCTCGCCACAACATTCAGAAAATATCTGATGGCGGAGAACACCGATGACGCTATGGCCCAGGTCCATTTTTTGCAGACGATTTACGCTGCTATCCTGAAAAGCGACAAGCCGAGCGCGGAAGCGTTCGAGGCGCTGGAAAGCATGAAGGAAAGCGGCGCCACCGGTGTGGAAGATATTGCGTCTGACTTTGCGCAATATTTCAAGGCGCAATTGGATCGTGCTGCGGAATCGGAAATTCGCCTCGGTGCCGGAGCTGGCGTTTCCCATCTCGCTCCGGGTGAAGATCTTGAGTTCAAGTCCATTTCCACGCCTGGAAAGGAATCTCAAAGTTTCATGGCCTCGCTCCATCGTGAGACGGCGCGGGCGCTCGGCATGTCATATGGCGGGTATACCTTGGACTATACCAATGCCACCTATGCCAGCACGAACATGGAAAATTCGGCTCTATGGCCAATCGCCCAAAGACGTACGGACCGCATTGCGGCACCACACGTTCTGGTTCCATACGCGGGGTGGCTGGATGAAGAAATCGGCGAGGGACGTATACCGTTCAAGGGCGGATATGAAGTTTTCCGCCAATTTCGGGAGGAAATCCTTTGGGCAATTTGCCAGGGGCCTTCGAAACCGACTGCCGATGACGAGAAGCGTGCAAAGGCTTCCAGTGAGCGTATCGCCAACGGTACAGGAACGCTGGAACGCGAATGTGCCGAACTCGGCGACGATCCGGAGGAAGTGTTCGAGAGCCGGCTCATGTGGCACGAACGTTATGTGAAAGCCGGTATGCGGAGCCCGTTTGAACGTGGATACGGTTCGAAGCCGGCATCCGAAACGGCACAGAAGGAAGGTGCGCCCGCATGAATACTGTGAAGATTGCGGGTGTCGTTGTCGATGTAGAGGATCCGTGTGCTCTCTATGCAGCGCTTGCTGCTGCGAAAGCGAAGCGCCTCGCAGGCGAGCAAATCGAGGAGAGCGAAATTCGCTCTCCCGTTATGCAGCAGCGGGTAAAGGTCGCGTCGTCCAGCATCGCCGATATTGATAAAGAGCTCGTCCGCCTGCAGGCGGCCTGCCAAGCGAAGATGACCGGTTGCCGCCCGTCGCGTCGTTGGCGGCTTAAGTTTTAGGATTGAGAAAAGTCATGAGCTTGAGTTATGCCCATATCGCCCAGCAGGTTTTTAATACGCCACTGATGTACGACGCCCGAAAAGCTGAGGCTTTTTTGCATGGACTGGGCAGTAGAATCGCGGGCGACACCGTTGTGGTTTCCAATCCCGGCGATGCTGTCAGTCATGTGGCGGGAGGAAACGGGCGTCCCTTGGCGGGAAAGGTTGGCAACCGTCTTGAGAGGGCCTACACGGGCGCCAATCTGCTACCATTTGATCTCTACCAGGGCGTAGCGATCATTCCGATCGAAGGCACCCTTGTGCACAAAGGCGGGTGGATTGGTGCTAATTCAGGGCAGACGAGTTACCAGGGGCTGCTTGCCCAGATCGCCATGGCCCGCCGAAGTCCTGATGTCAGAGGCGTCGTGTTTGAGGTCGATAGCTATGGAGGCCAGGTGAACGGTGCCTTCGAGGTCGCCTCGGCCATGGCTCTTCTGTCGAAGGAGAAGCCTACCATCTCGATCCTTACGGACTTCGCTTATTCCGCTGGCTATTTACTGGCCTCGCAGGCTCGTTCTGTCGTGATGCCGGAGTTCGGGGGGGCCGGTTCTATTGGCGTCATCATGTTGCATGCTGACTATTCCAAGGCGCTGGACGATTCCGGGATCAAAGTAACGATCATTCGTGCCGGAGGAAAAAAGGCTGACGGAAACCCGTATGAGCCTCTTTCCGCCGATCTGGCTGACCGCTGGCGTGGGCAGGCCGAAGTGATGCGGCAGAAATTTGCTGAAGTTGTCGGCAAAGGCCGCTCCGGACGCATCACAAGAGCATCCGCGCTCGCGACTGAGGCGGATATCTACGAAGCGAGTGATGCTTTGAAGATCGGCCTCATCGACGCTGTCGGTGACCCACTGGCAACCTTCGACGCCTTTGTGAAGGCGGTCCAACGGAGATGAACGCAATGTCAAGTCTGATAGATGCCATTCGGGCGGCGGTGCTTCCCGGATCGACGGCCGACGTTCTCATGATTGAGAACGAAGGTGAAACCGGCGCGAAAGCTCCGCCTTCCGACCCGCCGCATTGCGCGGCTCAACCCACCACTGGAGGTGACATGACTGTCCAACAGTCCCAGTCCGGCCCGGCGTCCGCCGCGGCTGGAGCACTCGCCGCCGTCGTCGCAGCTGCTTCCGGTGGCGACGACGGTTTCGCCGCGGCCATGGGCCGCATCAACGCCATTGCCTCCGCTGAAGGCATCAAGGGAGACGCCGGCCGCCTGAATGCAGCAATCGAGCTTGCCAGCGCGTCTCCGCAGATGACAGCGGAAGCCGTTATCGCCTTCGTGTCCGCGAATGTTCCTGCCGCACAGGCTGCATCCGCGAAAGCGGGAGAAGGAGAAGCGGGCTCTGCGAGAAGCTACGAGCAACAGCGTCTCGCGGCGGCCAACTTGGCCATGCCGGGTCCAGCCTCATCCGCTGCAAAGGCATCGCCGAAGATCAATCGCGACGCGATCTTTGCGGCGCGCCGTAACCAGACCAAGGGAGAATGATCCATGGCCACTTCCATGACTGAAACTCCGCGCGATTTGGCCGTCCTGCTTTCCGAAGCGAACGGATATCTTTCTCGCGAGGTTCTCACCATTGCATCCGGGGCCGGCAAGCTTCTTGCGGGCACCGTTCTCGGGAAGGTGACGGCGAGCAACAAATATGTTGCTTCTCCAAACGCGAGCGTCGTCGGTAAGGAGGGGGCGGAAACCGCCGTCGCTATTCTCGGCTACGAAGTCGATGCGACGTCAACCGACGTTAAAGCGGTCTGCGTCACCAATGACGCCGAGGTGAAAAATCCGATGCTGGTGTTCGACGCCAGCGTCGACGACGCAACCAAGCGCGCTGCGAAGCTGACACAGCTTCGTGCCGTGACCATCAAGGCCCGATAAGGAGATCTGATCCATGGCCGCACCAAACGCACATACCGGCGATCCTTTCAGCCTTGAGAGCCTCACCGCCGCCGTCAACGCCGAGCCGTATCGCCCCGGTCAGATTTCCGCAGCGGCGCTTTTTGAAGAAGACAGCGTTTCGACGACGAGCGTCTCGATCGAAATGCGCAACGGAAAACTCAGCCTCGTCGAGCCGACCTCTCGTGGTGGTTCCGGCGAAACGACAGGCGACGACGATCGTAGCAAGCACATCATCGGCGTCCCGCATTATCAGCGGGATGACAGTATCGCCGCTGACGAAGTGCAGAATGTCCGCGAGTTCGGTACTGAAAGCAGCCTCGAAAATCTTGAGGGTCGCGTCAATCGCAAGGCGCAGCGCCATGCACGGGATCTGACGATGACCCTCGAACACCAGCGAGTGGGCGCAATCAAGGGTATCGTCACATCCAAGTCCGGCGGTGTGCTCGTTGATCTCTATAACCTGTTCGGACTGGCAGTGCCGGCGGCTGTATCTCTGGAACTGGATGTCGACAGCACCGTCGTAACCAGTCTCTGGCAGGATGTGATTTACTCTCTCGAAGATTCTCTCGATGAAGCCTATGGCGGCATCAGGGTTTTTACCGGGCGCGATTTCCACAAGGCTCTCTGGCAGCACAAATCGGTCCGGGAAACATTCCTGTACAATTCCGGCGCAGCCGTTCTTCGTCAGGATGTCCCGGACAGTTTCGTCTGGGGCGGCGCGACGTGGGAGCGATACAAAACCGGTGCCAAGGCGACGGCAGATCTCGGTTCTCCCTACATCGCCCACAACGAGGCTCGGGTGGTGATGGAAGGTGTACCGGACCTGTTTATCACCAGGTTCGCGCCGGCCGATTACAATGAAACGGTCAACACCCCCGGACTGCCGTTCTATAGCCGTGCGATCGAGAAGCGCAACGGCAAGGGTTATGATCTCGAAGTGCAGATGAATGCAATTTCGGTTTGCACGCGCCCTCAGACGCTGCGCAGGTTGACCCTGACCTGATCGACCATCGATCCGGAAATACAGTCGAACAGGAAGCCTTATGGGCTTCCTGTTTTGCAGCGTCATGTTGTTTGGCGCGGTGAAACAGGAAGAGGAACTTTCCATGTCCAAGAAAACAATGTCGATCGCGTTCCCGCGCGGGGGGATTATCCCCGCTGCGGTATTGTCCCTTAAGGAAGATAAAGTGTGCTCGCCGCATGAGCCCGTCAAAGTGCCGATAGAATATGGCCAGCACCTTGTTGATGATCGTTTTGCCGTCGCTGTTACAGGCAAATCTTCCGACAGCGACGAAAAATCCGAAACCGACGCCGCAGTAAAAAAGAGGGCCGAGGCGGACGCAGCTGCAAAGAAGAAAGCCGAAGAAATCGATGCGGCTGAAAAGAAGGTCGAAAACGCGAAGGCTGCGGTAACGGCGGCTGGGACAGATACCGTCGCGCTTGATACGGCTCAGATCGATCTCAGGGCCGCCGAGGCGGAACTTTTGCTCCTGAAAGCTTGATCGCAATGGTTGACTGGGAAGCCGCACGGGCCTTCACGGAAGACGCCTGCGCGGCGACCTTCGACACGAAAACCGGCCGCCTGATCGGAAGGCGACCGGGTGCCACCGTCAATCATTCAGAACAGGATGATCCGGCGCGCGCGCCATTTGATTTCATGTGTTCTGTCGATCTCGAGCCGACAAGCGACATCATCCGGCGGTATCCGTCTGCTGACCCGCAGTCGGGCAACGGGGTCATCTCTTACGACGCCGTCATCACCGCCCATGTGGGATCTTGGCCATGGTCGCCCAGAATGGGCGATCATATCGTGATTGGCGACAAGACCTGGCGCGTTGAGGCCTCACGCAAGGACGGATCGAACAGGCCTGCGTGGTTTGTCTCGGAGGTGAGGAATGTTGGCGGCTGAAGCTGTGCGGCTGGTGGCGATCGAGCTACTGAGGCCGAGTGATATTCCCGAAGGCGGGAATTTTCCGACGCTGGCCGGCTCGCGTGTATTTGATAGCCGCGGGCCTACGTTGACCGAAATTGATCATGAGCGGAGATACACGCCCGTTCTCTCGGTCTATACGCAGAAAAGCAGTGCGGACGCCGCTGGCGCAGCTTCGGGTTTCGATGACACTGAAGCTACTGTTTCGCTGCTTGTCATGGCGGAGCTTGCGGTCATCACTCGCGAAGGCAGCACGGATTATGTCGACGCCATGACGGCAGGTACCGATGTTGAGGCAAGACTTGTTCTTGCTGCCCTGGTTGCGCAGGTTCGACGCCGTCTTGAATTCAGCGCAGCCGGAGCGCCATGGAGAAAGCTCGTCAAGCAGGTGTTGCGTGTTGACGAAGAGACCCACGCCGTCCCAGAATTCGGCCTTCGCTGGCAGCGGATTTTCTGCACCTATAACCTCGCAATCGGCGATGACGATTTCGACATGAGCCGCCCCGGCCTTCCGGAGCCGCTCGGGTCGGTTGCGGCAGCATTGCCTGACGGCAGTTACGCCAAACAGAAGCTTGCCGAATTGGCAGCCTGTTTTGCTGCTGAAAACCCCGATCAGTTGACCACTATCCATGGTGTGACGGCTGGGCCGGGCGGAACCTCGCTTGAAACAGGTCAAGACGACCTGATCCCCTGACCGGAGATTTCCAATGTCCAAGATTTACGTGGCGGCCGAAGGGTGCGCCATCCCCGGCGGCTGGCCGGAAGGTGGTCGCCCCATCGATCCGCTCTCGCGCCAGCATCGCCGCATGATCGAGACCGGTGACCTGGTCGAAAAAGAATCGCCCGTGGAAACGCCGGCCGAACCCGTGAAACCGTCCAGGAAGGATTGACCCCGATGGTGAACAACATTCCCGACAATATCGTCGCACCGCTGCTCGCCTTCGATATCGAGTCCGGCGGGCAGTTCTCGTCCGAACTGAACGAAATCCTGCTCGGTTTCGGCATCGCCGGCGGCGCTCTTGCCGAAGGCCAAATCGCCATCTGCAGCACGGTCAATGAAGCCCGCCGTCTTGCCGGTCGCGGTTCGATGCTGGAAAGCATGTTCATCCGTGCTCGCAAGAATGCGCCAGCTCAGGTTATCTATCTTGGCCGCGTGGCCGATACCGGCACGGCGGAAATCCGGACGTTGACCGTTGGCGCCATCCCTGCGGCGGGTGGGCAGGCTGTGGTTCAGATCGCCGGCGAAAGCGTGTCGATCGATATCGTGGCCGGGACATCGGCGAACGATACGGCTTCGGCGCTTGCTGCGGCGATCAACGCCTATTTCAACGCGCTCACGAAGAAGAGCCTGCCTTTCACGGCGACGGTGGCAACGAACGTTGTCACCCTTACGGCGCGGCACAAGGGTGCCTATGCGGGCCGGCTCGACATCTATATTCCGGTTCTGGAGGGCGGGAACGTCTTTACCAGCGCCAACCTGACGGCGGCGACGACCACGGCAGGTGCCGGCAATCCGGACCTTTCCACCATCCTCGCAGCGATGGGCGACGATCCTTTCGAGGCGATCGTTTCCGCATTCAGCGACGATGCCGCCGTGGCGCTACTCGATGCGTTCGTGACATCGCGCTGGGGATATGATCAGCAGCTTTATGGCCACGCGTTCTATCCCTTCACGGACACCGACAGCCAGGTGAGCACCAAGGGTCTGGCGCGCGATACCTGGCATCTGTCGCTAATCCCGATCCTTTCGGGTGGTGGCAATGGCACCCCGGATTACGAGGCGGTCAGCGCCGTTGTGTCACGGGCGTTGCCCATGCTCGGCTCCGGCTCCGACGGTCGCGTTTCCGCAAACCAGTCTGGCCTTGTCATCAGCGGCGTGATCGCCCCGCGTGATCGCAACTATTGGCCGGACTACGCCACCCGCAATGCATGGCTGCAGAATGGCGTTTCGGCATGGAAGGTGGATCGTAGCGGCAATGTGCTGATCGACAAGATCATCACCCAGCAGCAGACGACGAACGGCGTGCCTGACACCGCGCTTCGCGATATTCAGGCGGTCTATCAGCTGACCTATGCCCTGAAATTCATTCGCGCGCAGCTGGCCTACGAGCATTCCAACAAGGCTATCGCCGACGACAATCCGGCGAACCTTCCGACGGTCGTCACGGTAGCCGATATCAAGGCGACGCTGGTGCATGCCTGCATCGACCTTTCGCGGTGCGGCGTTCTGGAGTTCGGCAACGATATCGCGGCGCAGATCACGGTCACCCGCAACCTCGACAATCCGAACCGGGTGGACATCGTCCTGCCGATGGATCGCGTCAACCCGCTCGACATCTTCGCCGGTCTTGCCCGCGTCTACGCTCAGCTTTGAGGCGGTCTCCGCCTCTTCCTCTCTTTGATCCTATCTGCGGAGAACACAAATGGCAGGCAATGATTTCGGCGGGCGGATGACCACCCGTCTCGCGAGCGGCTCCCTTCTGTCGTTGCGCGGCAATTTCACCGTGATGTCGGCAGGCCAGTCGAACGAAGCTATCACCAACCAGGACGGCTCGACGGATCGTGTCGGTACGCCGACCGCGCCGCGCGCCGAGGTAACATTCAAAGACGCCAGCGATCTCGACTTCAATGCACTGATGACAGCGCCGCGCCAGAATTTCACGGTGCATGAGGAGTTCACCGGCGTGACGCATTATTTCTTCAATGCGTTTTTCAGCGGCGAACCGAGTTCGAACCGGCTCAACGGTGAATTGTCCGGTCTCCAGATCGTTGCCGAAACCTACCGGCGCGGATAAGGGGCAATCATGGCAGAGAGGATTATACCGCTCTCCCGGAAATATGAGTTTCCGGGCGTCGAGCCATTCTCGGAAGTGCGGCTTCGGGCGCCGACGTACAAAGAGATTTTCATGGATGGTATCGGCGAGCCGCGTGAGACCCATGTGGTTGCCGGTCAGCCGATGGTGGTGACGCATTACGAGGCGATTGACCGTCATCTCCTGAATATCTGCCGCTCCCCTTCCTATGACGCCCTTTCGGTGCTGGAAGCGCATGATGCAATCGAGGTTGCCGAGGCGGTGTGCGATTTTTTTATGCGGCAGCCAGAGTTGCCGAAGCCGTCGACCTGATGGTGTTCCAGTTCGGCTGGGACGCCACGATGGTGCAGGGCATGACATACGCTGAAATCGCGCATTGGTGCAATCGTGCTGTCATCTTCGACGAACGAAAGCGGAGCCGGTCATGAGACTGGAAATGAACAGCAGGGATTTCGAGGAACTGGAGCGCGCATTCAGGCGTCTCCCCGGCGAAATCCGGACCAAGGCAATGCGCCGGGCAATGACGCGCGTCGCCCAGACGGCGCGATCCCGCATCGTTGCGCGCCTCGGGCCGCACACGCAAATGCCGCGCGAGCTGGTTGCGTCGCTGACGACGGCGCATTTCAACGCCGGCGGCAACACTTCCAAAGTGGTTGCCGAGTCCGGCTGGATACCCTTGCAGCGTCTTGGCGCAGTGCAGAATGCATCCGGCGTCTATGCGAAGCTTCGCGGCTCATATCGGCACGCCTTCATAGCCGCCATGAAAAGCGGCCATGTTGGTGCATTTCGCCGGGTGCCAGGTACGCAAATGTCGTCTGCGACCGGCAAGCGCGAGCAGATCCGCGAATTGTTCGCGGCGAACCCGGCCCATGCCATCACCAACAATCCGGATGTCTATCTCGATGTCCTTGCCGGCGTGATCGAAGACTACTTCTTTCCGCGTGTCGTTCACGAGATCGAACGCCTCTTACCTCGATAGGATGCATCCATGGCCAATCGGAAAATCCGGGCGGAGCTTGAGATTGATGGCAAGGATAGCACCAGTCCGGCTTTCCGCTCCGTTGCCACCCGCATGGGCCAGATCGAGCGACAGATGTCGCGGTTCAATAAGACCGCTTCCGACTTCGACCGCAAGGTCGCGTCGATCAATCGGCATTCGGCTGGAATGCAGCGCGCCGCCGAAGGCTTTAACAAGGCCGGCACGGTGCTGCGAACCGGTATCGCCGGCTATGGTGCCTATGAGGTAGGCCGCGCGATTGCGGGTACGGTCAAGGATTTCGCCGCGCTCGAACGCCAGATGACTCGTATCGGCATCACGGCCGATGCTTCGGCCACGCAGACAAAAGAGGCTTTCGCGCAGGCGCAGCAGATCGCCAAGGAGCTGAACTACGATAGCGTGCAGCCCGCAATCGAGGCGATTGATACCCTTGTTGCCTCCGGCAAGTCGCTGGATGAGGCGATGGCGTTTCTGCCTTCCGTACTCGCCACGGCGCAGGCCACGGGTGCGGCAACGCAGGACATCGCCAACACCGGTCTCAAGGCCGCCGACGCCCTGAAGATCGAAACGAAGAATATGCAGCGCGCCTTTGACATCATGGTCATGGGCGGCAAGGCTGGTCAGTTCGAACTTAAGGATATGGCGCAGTACATACCGGGGCTGGCAAACAGCTTCGCGACGCTCGGTTACAAGGGCGAGGACGGCCTGAAGAAACTTGTCGCTATCCTTCAGACGATCCGCGAAGACACCGGCGATGCCAGCAGCGCCGCCACCCAGGCGCAGAATATCTTCGGCAAAATGTATTCCGAAGAGACCGGAAAAAAGTTTGCCAAGTTCGGCATCGATCTGCGTAAGGAGATGGAGGCGGCCAAGAAAACGGGTGAGGATGCCGTGACCGCCTTCATTCGTCTCTCGAATGAAGCGATCAAGGGCGACCTTTCCAAGCTGCCTCTGTTGTTCAGCGATCAGGAATTTCGTCTGGGTATGCAGTCCCTGATGACCAGTAGCGACAGCCTGAAACGGTTTATCGACACGATGAATTCCGCTGAAGTCAATGGCACGGTTTTCCGCGATGTGAACCGCATCTTTGGCGACACCCAAGCGTCAATCGACAGGATGTCGAATAGTTGGGAAAAGCTCAAAACATCCATGGGTGAAAGTGTGGCTCCTGCTGTCACACCGCTGATGGATGGCGCCGTAAAACAGCTGGATCGCTACAATGCTCGTCAGCGAGGAATGGAGAAGCGAGGCTGGGGCTGGTTCCGCAGGAACATGGGCATCATCACCAATCAGGAGGAGATGGATCTTGCCTATGAAGGTGGATACCGCGATGAGAAGTTTCTCGGCGAATATTGGGCGTCCAGATATGGGGCGGGCCGGGATGATCCTCGTCGCCCACGCGCCTCGACGGGTCGCCAGGGGCGTCCGGTGGTTATCGGCGATTTCCCGGGCGGTGGGCATGGGTATACCAACCGGACGTTGCCGGCAGGTTCTGCGCCAGTTCCTTCGCCTCGCCCCAGAGAGATTCCTTCCGGTCCATCAGCAACTAGCGATCTCCAGCGACAGTACCGCGAGTATGGGCAGGGTCGAGTGGCGGGACAGAAAATATCGACCGAAGTTGCGAACATGGATGTTTTCCGTGGAATTCGCGAGCGTCTCGAGCAGTCGACAGAAATTGCCGGTAATCAGGCAGGAAAGTCGATTGCCGACGGTGGCCAGACGGCTGCTGCCGCCATTGAAAGTGGATCGCAGAAACTACAAAACGCTGGCGAGAGTTTCCTATCTGGGCTGACAAGCGCCGCACAGACGCTCCTCGATGCAGCAAACCGGCTCCAGAATATTCGGATCAATGCGACCACGGTTGGAGCACAAGGTGGGAGAGCACTCGCAAATGCCGATACCGGCAGGACCTTCCCTCCCGAAATCAGCAAGCCTACCGGTGGTGGGTGGTGATTATAGTCACCGTGTCGCTACGATGCTTTCGATCCTGCATGTCGCTTTGACAGCGAGATCGTCGAAGCTGATGGATTCCGACGCTATTTCCTGTTGGGGCGGCACAGCGTTTGCCGCCCCGTTTGTTGCCCCGATGATCTTGTCATGGGCGTCAAAGAGAGTGCAGGCGTAGTTCGCGTTAAATGGTGTATCAGCGCGATTGGCGATGGACACGATTATCACGCTGCGGTTTTTTGAAATCGCTTTTACCTTCAGGGTCTTTATCGCGGCGCCATCGGTAAAAGAATAATCCGTCGGCCTGAAATCTTGCGCCAAGATGAGTGTCGGCGACGTAACCAAAGCGGCAGCAAAAATCAGTCGTTTCATACTCTGAGCTCCTCGTTCGGGCGTATTGAAACATTCGAATTGATGAATGTCGAGATTTCTAAATTTAGGTGGAACTTCAAATGCGAGACTGGGCATCAACGCTCCGGCCTGCCAGCTTTCGCGGTGTCCGCTTCTGGGTGGATTTCGAAGGCTTGTCGGGAGGCAAACGACTGGCGCGGCATGAATATGCTGGCGGCAGGCGCACGCGCATGGAGGAGATGGGTCTCAAGACGCCTTCCTTCAGCGTCACGGCGTATCTCCTTGGTGATGCCAGCGATGTTTCGGCAGCGTTGCTGTCGTCGGCCTGTCTGGCGGCGGGTCCCGGACGGCTGGTTCTCCCCATGGATGCGGGACAGCTTGCATACGTCGAGGATTTTCACCGGTCCCGTGAGCGGGATCGCCGTGGGTATGTTGCGTTCGAATTCACAGCGGTACCCGCTAGCGGCGAGGTTCTGGCCTCACTTAGCCTCGCCGATGTCGATACCACCTTTCTCGGTGCCTTGTCGGCGGCCTCGTATGCATTCGGAAGGTTGTTCTGATGGCTGCTGACAAACAGGCAATATGTGACTGGCTTGGCAGTCTCGCGACGACCCTTGTTGCCGATACACTCGACATGGAGAACATCGCTGCGCGCCTCGATGCAGCGCCGGCGCTTTCCGCTGATGATTTCGCGACGGAAAGCCTGTCGATAATGCGGGTCGTCGCCGAGAGTGTTTCGTCGGCATCCGGCTTCGATACCCTCCGATCCGGGCAATTCGAGGATGCGGAGACCACAAACGCAGCCTCTGTCTTGCTTGCCGTCGGACTTGCGATTGCAGGTGGGCGCGCGGATTGGATTTCCCGACCGCAGGCGCGCGCGGGCCGCGACCGGATTGCTTCCGCTGGCGATGCTGCCCTGACGGTTGTTTCGGCTATGGGTGCAGACGGTGTCGATCTTTATGTGTGGCTCTCTGCTCTGACAAATGTCGCGGTCCGACTGGTGTCGGATCAGGCGGCAGATGCTGTTCCGGTGGTTCGGGTCGAAACAGGTATATCGCTGCCTTCGACGTTTCTCGCTTACCAGCTTTACGGTGATGCCGGCAGGGCCGCAGGCCTTGTCGAGATCGCCGGCGTTTCCACGCCGATGCTTATGCCTTCGGCCTTCAGTGCTCTGGAAAGATGATGCAGGAAAGCTCGATAGGCCCATTTGAGACGGTTTTATGTGATGGGTTGCCTCCCGTCATCCGGATCAATATCAGGGTATCGGCTGAGGAGGCAGCGCGCAGCGCTAGCGCCGATTTCGTCATCACGGGACCGGGTCTGCCGGTCGCACCCGGAAAGCCGACCAGGATCACTGCAAGCGGAGACCTGTTGCTTACCGGCTATGTCCGTGATGTTGACACCGGTTACGATGAAGAAAGCCGGTCGCTCTCCTGCGGCATCGTCTCTCGCACCGTGGATTTTGTCGAATGCTCGGCTGAACATGCGAGCGGGGAAATTCTCGATAAGAGCCTCGACGACATTGCCAGGGATCTGGATAGCCACGGAATCGGCATTGAGACGGATGGCAGCGAGTTGCCGAAAGAAGCGCGCCACAAACTCATGGTCGGGGAGAGCGCGTTTTCCAGCATTGAGCGTCGTTCGCGGGGTCGCGGTGTTCTGATCCACGACACGCCGGATGGTCGCGTCAAGTTGGCGACGAAGCCTGCCGGAAAGCATGCGGGCAGACTGAAACGGGGTGTCAATATTCTCCCAGGCTCCAGCGCCAGCTTTACCGAAAAAGGCCGGTACAGCGATATCAAGGTTCGTGGTCAGGCCACGGAAGGCAGCGATAAGCAGCAGTTTCGCGGGCAGTCGTCGGCGAAAGATAACGGCATCAGCCGAAAGCGGACGCTGATCTTGCGGCACGAAGGTGAAGCATCCACCGGCCGCATGAAAAAACGTGCGGCATGGCACGCCAGACGGGCGGCAGGAAACGGTACTACCGCGAGTATCGTCGTCAGCGGTTGGCGCGATGAGGCGGGCAAGCTCTGGCAACCGAACTTTCTCGTCTATGTCGATGATGACTGGCTTGGCTTGGATGGCTGGATGGTCATCAAGGATATCGATTTCGAACAGGCTGACATGACGAAAGCGACGCTCTCGCTCGCTGATCCTCGCGCACTCGGCGGGGAAAACCCGCGAAGCAAGACGGCATCCGGTTACTCCGCCACGGCGGTCGATGAAGGGGACTTCGAGGACGAATGAGCGGCTTCATACGTTTCGACTTCGATGGCCGCCTTGAAGAAAAGGGCGGTCAGCAATTTGTCTCCGGGCGGGGCATGTTCAATGACGGATACACCCGTATCCATCGCCCCGAGCCGCATGGCTTTGCATCTTCGCCGCCTGCGGGATCGAAAGGTCTTCTGCTGCCGTCGCCGGGCAATCCGGATTTCGCGGTTGTTCTTGGGTTAGAGCATCCGGGCCACCGTCCGGCTGACATACCGGGTGGCGGATCGGCTCTCTACGATGCCTCCGGCAATATCATCAAGGTCGTCATGGGCGACGGCATCGTGGTGGATGTCACCGGAACGGCATTCCAGATCCACAAGGGCGGCGTGACGTTCACGGTTTCCGCCGCGGGCGTCGATATTCAGGGCGGAGCCGTCAGGCACAACGGCAAAGATATCGGCGATACACACCGCCACACCGGCGTGGTTCCGGGCGGTGGTCAAACAGGTTTCCCGGTATAGGAAAATCCACATGCTTCGCATCATACCTCTTGACGAGGCGGACGAAATCTATCGTTCGCCTGATCTCGGCTGGGACGGCCTTATTGGCGATCTTTTGCTGAACGATCTCGATCATGGTTCTGCGCCGGGTGATTTGCGCGCAGAGCAGGGTCTGGCAACGCAGGTACTGATCCTGCTTATGACGGACCGCCGCGTCGAGGAAAGCGAGTTGCGGGATGATGAGCAGAACCGGGGATGGCTCGGCGACAGCTTCGATCGTCTCGACGGCGAAGATGTTCTCGGTTCCCGCCTTTGGCTGCTGAGGCGGCGTTCGATTTATGACGGCATCGAGGTAGACGCGCAGGACTATGCCCGCGAAGCCTTGCAGCCCCTCGTGACACAGGGCGCAGTTGCACGCATCGATGTGACCGCCATCGCCAACCGGGCGGAAAACCGCCTCGACCTCGATATCGCGCTCTACGGCCGGGACGGCGAGACCGTGTTCAACCAGAAATTCGGACTGTTATGGAGACAGATAGATGGCGTGGAATATCCGCTCGCTGGATGATACCTCTGCTGCGGTGCGTGGCGCCTTCAGGCGATATATGACCGGCACGGATACCGCGCTGAAGAACAATTTCGTGACGATCGTTGGCAAGGTTCTGGCGTCGATCTCCTACGAATTTGAACTGCGCATGGGCTGGTTGTCGAAACAGATCCTTTTATCGACCTCGACAAGCCTCGCGTGGATCAAGCTCCATGCCGCCGAGGTGGGCATCTATCAGCGGTCCGCAACGACCGCGCGCGGAGAGATTATCGGTACGGGGGCAGCTTCGACGACGTATCCGTCAGGCATCCGCTTCATCTCCGGCAATGTCACATATGTTTCCACATTGCCGGTCACCTCCGGCGCTGACGGGGCACTGGTGGTGCCTATTGTCGCTGAGGTCAATGGTTCGGTGGGCAATCGTGCGAGCGCCGGCCTTCTGTCTCTTGCTGATCCCGGTCTTTATCCCACGCTCGGCACCAGCTGGGTAGTCGACGATGACGGGCTCGGGGGGGGGGCGGATGCTGAAGATGGGGACAGTCTCAAGGAGCGCGGACTACAACGAAAGCGCAATCCTCCTGGTGGCGGCACGCTGACGGACTATGAGCGGATTGTGATGGGTGTCTCCGGCGTGCTGAAGGCGTGGGCCTTTCGTGTTCCCGGTTCCCCCGGCGGCATCGTCGTTCATTTTCTCTTCAACGGACGAGACGACAATATTCCGCTTCCTTCCGACGTAGAAGCGGTGCAGGCGGTCATTGATGAGCAGAGGCTTATCCGCGTCGACGATAGCGTCGCCACCGCTCCAGTGCCTCGCCCTGTGGATGTGACCATCACCGGACTGTCCGGTGATACGGCTGAAATTCGGGCGGCTATCAAGAGCGGCATCACTGCAATGTATCTTGCCAGATGCCGACCCGGCCTTACCGGTGACAGCTTTACCGTCTCCCGCAGCTGGTATTCGGAAGTCATATCCGGCGTGACCGGAGAAGATCGGCACACCCTTGTCGAGCCGTCCGCCGATATCGTCCTGACCGGCGGGCAGTTTCCAGTAAACGGGGAGTTTGATTTTGGCTCGTGATCCGGGATTGAACACCATAACGACAGAGGCCAGCGCAGGCGCGCCTGCTGGCGGCGTTCCGTCTGCATGGGACAGTCTGGCCACGCCATCGAATGATGACCTTATCGGTGGCGCTGTTTCGCTCTGGCCGCCTGGCGCTGCCTTTGGCACGCCGGACGGGCAGGCAATGTCCCTGTCAAGCCTGCTTGCCGGTTTCACACGAGTGCTAATTTCGCCCTGGGAGTGGCTGTACGCGCGCGCGTTCAAGCTCGTCAGTGAAAGCACGGTCTTCGGTGTCGAGGAGATGCTCGCCGACTGGGAGATTGAGTATGGCCTTCCGGATGCCTGCGCCGCCGACGAGGAGAGTGTGGCGGCAAGGTTGCGGGCACTCGAAGCGAAATTGATGGCCGTCGCCATCGTCACGCCTTCGGACTTCATACGGCTCGCAGCATCTTACGGGTTCACCATTACGATTGAAGAGCCGGCGATTTTCGAATGCGGTTTCTCGGAATGCGGTGGCGAGCACACCGTCGGAAACGTCCGGCAGGAAGTTTACTGGCTCGTGACGGTGACCGATCTGGCGGTTGACTATTTCCGGGCCGGTGAAAGTGAGTGCGGGTATGACCCGCTCTTTTCCTATGGTGATGCGGAGCGGTTGCTTTGCCTCTTGCGCCAACATTCGCCCGCATGGGCGATCCCTGTTCTGGGAAATTAATCGGAGCCATCTACCATGAAATATCACGCCCCATACGGATCGACCGATCCGGATGCGTCTTACGTTGACAAGGATGTTCCGGGCGCCGTGCGCGGTTCGGCCGTGCCCGCGAAAGCAATTGAAGATCCCCAACGGGAGATCGTGAATGTCATCACGAAATCTGGAAAGGTTCCGGATAACGGAAACCAGCTGGCAAAATCGATTCAGTCGGGCTGGTTGAATTTCAGCGCTGTCGGCGGGACAGCGAACGCCCTCACTATGACCCTGTCTGAGGTTCCCGCATCGTGGGCCGATCTTGTGGGTACCCCTCTGCGGGGAATAATCACAGCCACGAATACCGGCGCTTGCACGCTCAACGTCAACGGCCTCGGTGCTAAGTCCATCAAGATCGACAACGGCAGCGATCCAATTGCTGGCGATCTGAAGTCCGGCTCCGTTGCTGTGTTTGTGTATGACGGCACGAATGTGCAGATACTGTTTTCTTCTTCGATGCTGAAGAACCGTCTCAACGCTGGGGCCACCATCGTAACCTACGCAGCAGCAGGTTCATTCCCTTGGGTAGTTCCTGCCGGTGTTCGCAGCGTGTTCGTGCGCGTGTGGGGTGCTGGAGGCGGGGGTGGCGGCAGCCAGAATCCTGGCGCTGCTGGTGGCGGTGGGGGCGGTGGCTACGCAGAGGGATATGTCGCCGTCACTCCGGGGGACACTGTGATTGTCACTGTCGGGCCAGGGGGAACAGGCGGCCTTAGTGGTGGATCCTTTAGCAACGGCGTTGCTGGTGGAACTTCCTCATTCGGACCGTCCATTTCAGCTACTGGCGGGGGCGGCGGAGAGCGTGCTGCGGCGAATAGCCAGGGCGTTAGTGGCGGTGGCGGGACAGGCACCGGCGGGTCAAGGCAAGCGTCAGGGGGAACCGGTTCATCTGGCACTTTTGTCCCAAACGCCACGAATGTTCAGCTTGGTGGCTCCGGTGGTGCAGCAGGCGGCGGCGGTGGTGGGGGCGGCGGCGCATCGTCTGGACTTGGTTCTGTCGGGCAGTCCCCTGGTGGCGGCGGCGGTGCTGGCGCGGGCGGCCAGGTTGGTTCGGCTGGTGCTCCTGGCACCGTGATCATCGAATATTTCGCTTCGTGAGGTGAACATGTCCAAACTTGCTCGATGTGAAAATGGCGTCGTCGCCGAGGTCGTTGAATTGCCAGATGATGTGAAGGTCGAAGATGCTTTCCACCCTGATCTTGCAGTTCAGTTCGTGGAGTGCGGAAACGACGTTGTCCCTGGCTGGCTCTACGACGGCAAGAAGTTCAAAGCACCGTCCATCCACGCAGCAACGCAGGATGAGTTACGCGCATACTCCGCTGTAAAGCGCTTTGCTGCCGAAACAGGAGGCATTGTCGTCAATAGGGTTCAGATCGACACCTCCCGCGACAGCCAGAATATGATCGCAAACGCTCATTCCTACATCGTCAATTCTGGAGCGGCTTCATCGCGGTTCAAATCACGGTCGGGGTGGATAGTCCTCTCCGCCGACGAGGTAAAAAACATTGCGCTCGCGGTAGGGGCGCATGTTCAGTCGTGCTTCGACCGTGAAGCAGAAGTTGACCAACTGATTACAGCAGAGACCATCAACGACTTCGCGATGGTCGATGCTGCATATAACAACCGACAGGAGACGTGACATGGGCATTCACTGGTTCCGGCATCCGAACAAGCTTATTTGTCGTAATCTTCTCAATTTCTCGATGACGGCCGACAGACAGGGCATCTTGGATGTTGATGCCTTGTATCCAGACCTCGTGCCTCCCGAAGCTAAAAGGCTCATGATCACGATGGAGCGAGGCTTCCTTCAGGTGCCGAGCGGTGGTTCTGGTTGCGTATCTCTGCGCATAATGCCGTTCGGCTACGACCTGGCAAACCCACTCGACATCGCAAAGTCGCAGCAGTGGGTGATCAACGGCATGGGCCTCGATGTAACCGCCCACCACATTGGACTTCCAGTGGAGCCTGATCTCAGAAAGTTCTTTTACGCCCTTCAAAGCACATGTCCGAATGAAGTTAACAAAATGATCATTGTTGACCTCTGGGGATATGAAACGTGACAATCATGGCGAGGGTGACCTCACAGTCCATGACGCCTGTCTTGGAGGCGCGGCCTGCCTTGACCTTCTAATATTCGGTGTCGTATGCCTCTCTTTGATACTAACACTGGTTGCATTTAGCGGGGGAATATGGGTCACCATCAGATATTCGGGTCGTTTGAAAAGTTCGGTGGCGTTTCGAATGAGAAGTTTCATTTTGACTTCATCGGAACGCAGATTGATCGGACCTTTGATAATGTCTCGTTTGAAATGGGAGGTGACCACACTGTTGCCTTCCCAACCATCAATGAGGAATACTTTGAGTGGATCGACGTCCTCCAGGCCGCCAAAGAGGCCAAAGGTAGTTTCGCAGTTGTTGAGCTAGGTGCGGGCTACGGGCGCTGGGCCGCACGTGCTTGTCTCGCCGCTCGGCAGTTGGGCATTGCAGATATCAACGCCATTCTGGTTGAAGCTGAGCCGGTGCATGCCGAGTGGTCCGCCCAGCATATGCGCAACAACGGTATCGACACTTTCAAAGTGTTTCAGGCCGCGATTGGGCCGGCAGTTGGGAAGACACAGTTTGTCATCGAAATGCCTGATCAAAATGGCGCAACAACCCCCGACGCATGGTATGGCCAGGCGCTCAATTGGACGGATGCGAGTCACCACAAACCAACAGGTAGGAAGTACCGGGGATTTGACGTTCATGACAACGGTACGGGCTGGGGCGTCATTGACGTGAGCGTGCTGCCGCTGGATCAAATCATCGCGGGAATAGAGATCGTAGACATCATCGATATGGATATCCAGGGTGCGGAGGCCGACGTAATCGAAGCATCGGTCGACCTAATGTCGGAGCGCGTAAAGCGCGTCCACATCGGCACTCATTCCCATCAAGTCGAAGATCGCATCCGGAAAGTCATGACCGAAGCCGGCTGGCACAAGGTATGGGATTTCTCCTGCGGAGCCACGTCGATCACGCCATACGGGGCTGTCGCCTTTCAGGACGGAGTCCAGAGCTGGCTAAATCCCAAGCTGTGATTTTCTCGTAACTCAATCTCGAAAAGGCTCGCTTCGGCGGGCCTTTTTTATAGGTAGCGTAACCCGCCACCATAACCCACCATCAGGATCATCTCATGTTCATCCGCAACTGGCGGCGCGTGCTTCTGCGCGCGTCCTCGATGTGGTGCGTCTATATCGCCGCCATCCTTCAAGTCGCCGAGAACGCCATTCCCTATATGTCGGATTACCTCCCTTGGTGGATGCCGATCGCTGTTCTGGTGCTCGCCCCTCTGTTCCGAATTTTGTCCCAAGGAGGCCTCGATGCCGATAAACAAGATCACGCCGACGAAACGCGCTAAGGCTGCGATTGCGACAGTGCTAGCCGGTATCTCGGCTGGCAGCTATGCGATCTACGACCGATACTCACCGTCTGGGAAGATGGATCCGGCCGTCGTTCTGGCTGTCGAAAAGGCGATCATTCCTTGGGAAGGGTTGGCTCTCAAATCCCATTGGGATCCTTTCGCCAAAATTTGGGATATTTGCTACGGCGAGACGAAGGGCATCGGCCCCGGCATGACGCGGACGAAACAGGAATGTAAGGATATGCTCCTGCGTCGCGTCTATAGCGACTTTCAACAGCCGATCCTCAAATGCTCCCCCAATCTGGCGAACGCTCCCGTCAGCGTGCGGGCTTCCATGATCTCAGGGGCTTATAACTTCGGCGTTGGCGCATGGTGCCGATCGACGGCGAAAGCGCGCGTGGAAGGGGGGCAATGGCGTGCCGCATGTGAAGCTCAGACGGCGTTCAACCGCGCCGGCAGGCAGATCGTGCGAGGGCTGGTCAATCGTCGTGAAATGGGTGACGCCCAGCGCATCGGCGAGGCTGAACTTTGCGTGAGTGGCCTCTGATGTTCGGTATTCTGGATTGGCTAAAAATCGGCGCCGGCGCCTGTGTCGGCATCGTCATCACCTCCATCTACTGGCTCGGCGTGCCGCTGCTGAACGATTATCCCGGTCTGAAAAATATTCCGCTGATCGGCAACCTGGCCGTCGGTCATGTCGAGACCGTCAAAGCTGAGGTGCTTAAGGGCTATGTCGTTCTCTCGGAAAAAACCGCAGCAGAAGCCAGGGCGCGCGAGTTGGAGCGGCAGATTAATGCTGCCGCCCGATCCCTCGAAGAGTATCGCAAACGCGCTGTAGCGGCCGAAAAGGCGAAGGAAGAGGCAAATGAACGACTGGAAAAGCTCATTGCTGAAGACGGCGGCGATGACGGCCTTCGCTGGAACGATGCTGATGTCGAATGGCTGCGCCAGCACTGAAGAGCGATTGGTGATGGCCGCCGAAATACAGGCAAAGGCTGACGCAGGTATTGCTCTCCCGGATCTGCCTGCAGAATGCCGCAAGCACATCGGGCGCGTTATTCCTAAATCTGGCGAGAAGGTCCGCTGGACACAAAAGCGTTGGGAATATAGCGCCGACGTGGCTGATCGCCAGATAGACGATTGCGCCGCCTTCTATGACGACACGAAAAATCGTTTCGAGAAGGGGCGCTGAGATGGCAACCGTTTCCGGCTACAGAGGTGAGGCGATGTGGGTTCGCATTCGTCATCGGTTTGGCCCTCGAATGATGGAGTGGTTTCTGGCGGGGCATATGATCCTGTTCGGATATGTCCTGCTTCTCCCGTCCCAAACATTTAACCAGCCGGCCTTTTCGGCATTCGTGGCCCTGGTGCCATCCGAAACCTTTCTCGGCTGGTTAATGTCGCTCATCGGTTGCCTTCGTATCATTGGCCTTGTGATCAATGGCGCGCGCAAAAATGTAACGCCGCAGATCCGGCAGTTCTCTGCGATGGTCGGCTGCCTGTTGTGGACTGGCATCTCCTACGGTTTCGCGTCTTCGGGTGTCATCAGCACCTGGCTCGCTATCTATCCGCTTTTTGCGGTCAGCGAGCTGGTCAATATCAATCGCGCTGCTCATGACCAGGGAGAAGCAAGGCATGGAACAAGTAGAGCTTCTGAGTAAACTTCCGTTCCCTGCTGTTCTGATGTTTGGGGCCACCCTTGCCGTCATTTTTTATGTCCGACATTTCGGCCTGAAGGCCGGAGAGAGTGCAGCAAGGCCGCAAAAACAGTCATCTGCCGAAGTTGCCGCCGTCATCGTCGACCCGACCGCCCTCAACAATGCAACCGAGGCTGTAAAGGCGCATACGGCCGAAGCCATAAACATGCGGAAATCCTTTGAGCGCGGTACCGAAAAGATCTGCGACGCCGTCGACCGGCTGAGCGATCAGATAGACGATCTCCAGAAAGAAATGATCCGCCGAAAGGCGTGATGTGTTCTCACCCCTTCGAGACCAAAGAGGAAAAGATGACCAACACGTTTCGCGTGGCCGGCGCCACGGATTACCAGCTTGTGGCGGACGGTGCGAATTACGCGCGCGTCGGACTTCAGGTAAATACGGTTTATCCTGTTTCGGTGTTCATCGGTATGGCTGCGCCCGCTAACGACACCGAAGATTTCATTTTAATGACGCCTGATCGGACACGCGAAATTGTCGTCAATCTGGCGGCTACCGATAAGGTCTATATCCGGACCGGCACGGCCACCGGCGTCGCCGCCCGTGGTTTTCGTGAGAGCCGTACATGAGTGGATTTTCCCTTGGATTTGGCCTGTCTCTGGGGTTGGCTGGCGGAAGTTCGGGTCGTTCCGCTGAGCGCTTTACCATGCCCATCACTAATTCCGGCGTCGCAATCATTTCTCCCGGCCGCCTTCTGTCAGTCAAAGTGGCCTCTGGTTCTCCGCCATTAATATCGATCTACGACAGCCCGTTCGCCGGTGCTGGTGTCATGCCGTATCAAGGCGCACTTGCCACTGGGGAAAAAGCCTCTGTCGATCTACCCATCATCAACGGTGTCTATGTCGATATGACATCAGCGCTGGGTCCTGAACTCGTTACCAATGGGAATTTCAACACCGACGTTTCCGGCTGGGCCGCGCAACTGTCTGGCGCGACGGTTACATGGCGCGATGGCAAGATGGAACTGTTCGGCGGCTCTGGCGGCGGTCGCGCAACGCAGACAGTCTCTGGCCTTGAGATTGGCGAAACCTATGTTTTCCGCGCCACAATGCTGGAGCCGAGCGCGAATTCTATTTCGTGCCGCCTGACGACAGACACGGCCGGTTCTTCCACCGGTCAGATTTATGGATCGGCCAACGTGTCGGCAGGGCAGTTGCTTCCGATTGTCACCTCGTTTGTCGCCGCAGCAACGAGCATAACCATTGCCGGTTCTGCATCGGCCGGCGTGACCGGCTGTTTCGACAAAATCAGTTTGCGGAAGCAGACGCAATCAACCGGAACCGTCGAACTGGAGTTCGCAGCATGAGCATCAAGACAGGAACTTCAGTTGGCAACGGCTCGCGGCGCAGCGTCTCCATCGGCTGGAAACCGGAAGTCGTCATCTGCATTCCCGATGCTCCGAAAATGGTTGGCGTCAAGATGCATGACCTGTGGGCCGGACGGACAAACGTGCTGGGCGCATCTAACAGCTATGCAGACGGCGCGACCTTCACAGAGGACGGCTTCACCGTTTCGCAGTCGCCCAAATGGAATGACGAGGGCATCACTTATCATCACCTCGCCATATCGCGCTCTGCTGCGTTGAAAATGGCGCTTGCCGGTTCGCAGGGCAACGCTATTGCCAGTCGGGTGATCAAGTTCGATGACAGCACCATCAACCTCGCCGCTGTGATTGCCAAGCGCGACAGCACGCGTGACGGCGTTCTTCAGGTGGGGTCGTCCACCACCGCGTTGCTCGGCGGAACAGCCCTAACGGAACCTGGAGCAATCAGCAATCTGACCACGGGGCAGTGCACGGTCTCAGCCTCTGGCTATGTCAACGAATATGACGCGGCGCAGGAGCTGGGCGAGGGTATTGACTTTATCGGGCTCGAGAGCGGTGCGAACTTCGCCACGGCGACGTATACTGGCTCCGGTGCAAACCGTGCTGTCAGTCTCGGCTTCCAGCCAAAAGCCGTCATCGTCGCCAAGATCAGCGGCACGCTTCAGGCCGCATGGATCAAGACCGACACCATGTCGGCCAGCGGTGCCAAGCAGATGTCTGCGGCGGCCGGTATCGTGGCGTCCGGTATTTCCTTCGACACGGACGGATTGCAGCTTACAGCCGGTTCTGCGCTCAATGTCAGCGGCGCGAACTATGTCGTCATCGCCTTCCGAGACCACACGGAAGCGCCAATTGCGGCACCAGCCGTCAAGAAGTCCGGTAAGAAAGCCATTTTGCTTTCTGCACGCGGCACAACGTCATGGATCAACTGTGGCACGGATAGCAGCCTGGTTATCGATGGCGCCATGTCGATGGAGTGGATGGGCGGTATCGAGCCGACCACCCGCGCCAACGCCAGCGTCATGATGTGGCGAGGTGCCGGCACGGCTGTCTCGGCGCTTCAGCAGTCGCTATTCATGGGCGCTATAGGCTGGGTTGGCCTTGCCGGCAACTGGAGCGGCCCCATCATGGCGGTTGGCTGTTCTGACCGCATGGACTTCGCCACCTCGTCAACCAACATCCTGAACCCGTTCCGAACAGGTCTCATTCCCGACTATGGCAATCTGATCCATTGGATCGCCACACACGATGGCTCGGGCGGGTGGATGTTATATCGCAACGGACAACTGGTGCGCCAGCGTGCGCTTGATCTGGTGGCAATAAACGGGCAACCGAACATCGACGGGCAAACAAGCCACCGCATGGTTCTGGGTGCCGCCTATAACGCTGGCGCACCGGTTCAGATGTCTCGGCAGCGCGTTTCTCTGGCAAGGCTCTACAATCGCGCCCTGACGCCTTCTGAGGTTGCCAGCCGCTTTGCTCGGGCCGGACTTAGCAGCTCTGAGGCCGACGTGACCAGCGGGCTTGTTGAGGAATGGGACGCTATCAACGCATCCGGTTCCACGCTTCCTGCGACAGTCTCTATTGCAAACAATGGGGCCATAGTTGGCGGCTCAATAGTCAACCTCTGAAGCTGTCGCCCTCGTCCTGTGGCCGGGGGTGCTCTTACTCATATTGATGACGCAAGCGTGTCTGTACTTGCAAGGCGCGACAAAAGGCGAGTGACACGCCGTATTGAAATTCCTCGCCGTTCTCGAAGCTTCCCAAGCTGAATATCGGTGGGGAGCTTCACACCCAACGAGAGGTGGCTAGGACGTCTTGAGCATATCTCTCTGCGGATAGTGTTCCCAACAATGCCACGATGACCTCTCGGCCTTGGACCGACTGAAACCGAAGCCTCCCCACTTCGTGCAACCGGGATGCTCGCAATAATGCTCTTCAATCACGCCGTCGCCGGCCTTACTGTTCTGGTCGCTCATTGATGGGCATCTCCGACTATGTCGACTGGTCCACGCGACGTTTCAATCAGCGGCCAGCGAACCTTCTTCTTCCATTCGGTTAAGGCGTCATCTGGTGAGGTGCAAAACACCCACTCTATGAAAGCGTCGGAAATGTTGGGGTGGTCGTAGAGAAGGGCGGCAATGCTCTTTCGTTCGCTGAACAATAACTCAATCCTTGCGCCGGTAGGTATGTCGTCGTCATCGGCCCAGAGTTCCATCGCGACATATCCGGAATATGCGGTGAGGTCCGATTCTCGATCGACCTCCGCGACAAGGCGCGGGTCTAGATCTTCGTGAATGGCTTTCTGCACGCCGAAGAAGTCACCGTCTTCCAGCGACGCCGTCGGGTAGACACCATGATTTTCCAGAATGTAAGGACGGATATGCATATTCGCCTCCTATTCGAATAGATCGGCCGTCTTGGCCTCGTCTTCGACGGGCAGTAACACGAGGCTGTCGTCAGGCAGCGGCCGCTGAAGCTCTTTCGCCTCTTCCCATGGCGCGGTCAGCCACATCTCCACATTATCCTTGTTTGTCAGAATGACCGGCATTGCCTTCGGGTGGATCGGTTTGACGATGCTGTTAGGTTCTGTCGTCAGAAATGCAAAGAGCTGGTGGTCGCCCTCGCGCGGGTTCTTTATCGAACCGCGGACGCCGTGCCAGTCTGTCCAAATGCCGGCGAAGAAGGCCAAGGGCGCTTCCTCATTCATCGCAAACCAACGCTTCGTCTTACGAGGCTTGGTGTCTTCCCATTCGCAGAAGGTCGTCCACGGCACCACGCAACGGTTCTCCGGCCTCAGCCACCGGCGCCAATGCGGGGAGGTGACATTGCGGATGTTGGTCACGCCGGTATCTGGCTTGCCTTGTGTGACGAACTGTGGCGAGGGCATGCCCCACGTCAGCCCGACCAGCTCCCGGCCTTTCTCTCCATTGCGCACTACTGGCGCCGGCCGGTCTGGATAGACCTCAACGTCTGGCTCGAGGTTAAGCCGCTCCTCCATTATGCCCACGATATCGCGGATGGATTCCTGGTTGGTCTTCACGCGGTACAGATTACACATGCTCACCTCGGCAATTTTGCAATTGTGATGTAGGAGCCGCCCTTCTCGCCGCACTTCCGGCACTTCAGACGGGGCTGTAATTCCTTGAGGGGCGTATTACCCCCGACCATCTTTGAAAGCTTCCAGCGTGGTAACTCCGTCACATGCTTGCACGATCCACAACCTGCGACAACAACTTCCCAAGAGCGTAGATCGAACACTCGCACACCGGCAGACTCTTCTTCTTGCGCCGCTTTCGCTGATCGTTCCTCGGAGGTCCAATAGTAGCTCATCCTGCATCGAGGTCCGAAGTCTTCCTTCGATTTTGGGCAGCCTATGAGCTTCTGTGCGATCATACGGAGAGGGCTTGGGGCCGGTGTCGCTGCAAATTCCGTTTTTACTGCGTTGCCATCAAATGATCGAAGAAGTTCACAGTCCTCGCAGATGACCCATATTCTTTTCCGATCAAGCTCCTTGTAATCGTATGCGTTATCGTTTGCTGTCATCCCGGTCTTCATTCGGTATCCAGCCTCTCGTAAACCCTCTGCCCATCGCGGCTGTCGCCAACGCGAGCTGCAACCGCAAATGCTGAATATCTTCTACCAGGGTCTCAATGGCGGCTCGGCTGTCTCCGTCGTGCCATGCAATGATGTGGTCCACCGGATCGGCTTCCGGTTCTCTTGGTTGTGGGCGCACGTTCTCAATCTCCGTTTCAGAGCCACAAATCTTCCCTGTCATGAATTGGCGCGCGCCCCCGCGCCGGTAAATCAGTCTGGCATTAGGTCGGCAATCTGGCCGTGCGAGACCAGCAGACGTGGGTTTGCCATGCTGCCGCTCTCCTCATCTACAGTCACGGCATAGGCTGCGACGCCGATATGGCGCGGTGCCATGGCGCTCGCCATTTTCTCGGCGGACGCCTGGCTGGTTGCGGGCCGCATATCGCCCGGTACAATGCCCGCGCGCCCTTTTTTGAACTGCACTACGATGATCTTTTCGGCGTCAGACATATCTATTGACCTCTCATTTGTTCTACAAATGTTCTCATTTTAGAAAAGAGTCAATATCGCATTTCCCGGCTTTACGGGTCGCCGGTTCGTATCCCTTGACCTACACCATGGAAAAGAACATAAGCCGCACGCGGACCGATTGCGGACCGTTTCACTTGAATTTGCCGGAACAGAAATGGAACATATGCCCATATCTGCCCCGGAAAAGGTGGGTTTTCAGGAAGCAATCGCCGTTCGGGACGTGGGGGTCGGAGGTTCGAATCCTCTCACTCCGACCAGCTTGAAGCCCAATAGTTACAGCGGTTTGCAACTCATCCCGAAAATTCCAAGATCGAAATCTCGCACCGAAACCGGATCTGCGAAAACCTGTTCCGGCTGGGCTGCATTCGCCGATCGCGTCTGAAAATCAGGGCGCAGGTGCGAATAACTGCGTTCAAATTGCCGTTCTTGAACCGGTATCCGCTTTGGGAGGGAGTGTTTCTTTCCACATCCGCTCACGGATGCGAATCGTCGCCGTCAAACAGGGGATGGATTGCTTCGGCGAGCTTTTGTTGTCGCCACCCGGCATCCCAACAAAAGAGGCCCGTCGCTCCGCCAAGCGCCAGGCCTCAATGTCGCGGCCTGTTTCAGGGGACGCGCGACAGGAATCGTCTTAGAAGCCTCAATTCTTCTTCACAATCCGAGAAGTTATCCATCACCGTCACGGTCCCTGAATTTCAGGGGCATCGTCGCGATCAACTTATCGCGATCAAAAAAGAGGCCCGCTGCTTTTTCAAACAACGAGCCTCTGTTGGGCCGCTTGGCGGAGCGACCGCATGCAAATTCGCCTTTCGTGCATGAACGTCGAATGAACAAACAGCTTTTTATGCTGCCGAGAAACAACCCGTAAAAATCAGGAGAGCGGCATGGATCGGAAAGCCGCCTCAACCGTTATTCAACCATACAACAATGGAGGATAGCATGCTGAAGGGTATCGCATTGTGGGCTATGGGCGTTCCGATCTTCGTGATCATTCTGCTTTATATGTTCGTGTTTTAGGCCATCCGCAGTCTCTGACACGGAAAAGGCTCTGAAGCGAAAAAGGCGACCGCTTTGACGGTCGCCTTTTGTTTGTCTGAGCGGGTGCGTGTCAGCCCAGATCGCCGATCAGCCGCGCGGCGGTTGCGCCGTCCGTGCGGCGGATGTCGATCTCGTCGCGGTGCTTGGCGAGGAGCTCGCTGGCCAGCAGTTTTTCCGCAAGATCGGCAGGCAGCGAGAGAATGACCCGGTCGCCCTTTTCTTCCGTCGCACCGACGCTGCGCTTGCCGGCGATCATGCCGCCCGCAACCGTGTTGTTGGTGTCGGGATCGATCAGGATGAAGGAACCGGTCGAGCGGTTCTGTTCATAAGGATCGAAGATCGCCGTCTCGTCGAAGGAAAGCCGCACCTTGCCGATGGCGTTCATCGGCAGCGAGGTTTCATGCGCCTGCCATTCGCCTTCCTTCAGGTTCAGCTGGCTGACAGGCTGTACGCTGACGCGCTGGCGGCGGCTGCCGCTTTTCAGCCAGTAGCGCTTGCCTGCCTCGATGCCGCCCGGCTGCAACGCCACGATCTGGGCGTCGAAGGCAAGGCCGGTCTGCGGCTGCGCCTCGATGGAGACGATCATGTCGCCGCGCGACACATCCACCTGACGGTCGAGGACGAGCGTGACCGCATCGCCCGCGACGGCGGCGTTGCGCACCAGATCGAAGGTGACGATCTGCTTGACATTCGCGACCATGCCGGAAGGCAGGACAACGACGCTGTCGCCCGGCTTCACCGAACCGCCGGCAACCGTGCCCTGATAACCGCGGAAACTTTCACCGGGGCGCGAGACGCGCTGCACCGGCAGGCGGAAGCCGCCGGATTGCGCGGAGCGCACCGTGGCAAGCTCCAGCGTCTCCACCAGCGTCGGGCCTTCATACCAGGGCATGGAGGCCTTGCCGGAGAGAACGACGTTTTCACCCTTTAGCGCCGACATCGGAATGGCGGTGATCTGCTTGATGCCGAGATTGGACGCGAAATCGCGGAATTCATGGGCGATCAGCTCGAAACCGGCCTTGTCGTAATGCGTCAGGTCGATCTTGTTGACGGCCAGCACGAATTGCCGGATGCCCATCAGCGCCGCAATGGTGGCGTGGCGGCGCGTCTGTTCCAGAATGCCGGTGCGCGCATCGACGAGCAGCACGGCGAGATCGGCGGTGGAAGCGCCGGTCGCCATGTTGCGGGTATATTGCTCATGGCCGGGCGTGTCGGCCACGATGAAGGCGCGCCGGTCGGTGGCGAAATAGCGATAGGCGACATCGATGGTGATGCCCTGTTCGCGCTCCGCCTGAAGACCGTCGAGCAGCAGCGCGAAATCGGGCAGGCCGAGATCGTTCTGCTTGCCGCTGTCGCGGTGCAGGGTTGCGGCCTGGTCTTCCTTGACGGCCTTGGTGTCCCAGAGAAGACGGCCGATCAAGGTCGACTTGCCATCATCCACGCTGCCGCAGGTGATGAGACGCAGCGGGCGCGTATCGCGCGCCGCCTTCGAATGTTCGGCAAAGGGCAGAATGGTTGCGGAAGAGGAGGGGGTGTTGGCGGCGGCAGTGCTCATCAGAAATACCCCTCGCGCTTCTTCTTCTCCATCGAGCCGGACTGGTCGCGGTCAATCGCACGGCCCTGCCGTTCGGAAACGGTGGCGATTTCGAGTTCCGCGATGACTTCCTGAAGCGTCGCCGCCTCGGAACGGATCGCGCCGGTCAGCGGGAAGCAGCCGAGCGTGCGGAAGCGGATCGAGCCATGCTTGATCTCTTCGCCGGGCAGCAGTTCCAGCCGCTCGTCTTCGGCCAGAATCATCATGCCGTCGCGTTCGACATAGGGACGTTCGGCGGCGTAATAGAGCGGCACCAGCGGAATGTTTTCCGCCTCGATGTAACGCCAGATATCCACTTCGGTCCAGTTGGAGAGCGGGAAGGCGCGCACGCTTTCGCCCTTGCGGACCATGCCGTTATAGATGTTCCACAGTTCCGGGCGCTGGTTGCGCGGGTCCCATTTATGGTCGGGCGTGCGGAAGGAATAGATGCGTTCCTTGGCGCGGCTCGCCTCCTCATCGCGGCGCGCGCCGCCGAAGGCCGCATCGAACTGGCCGGCATCGAGCGCCTGGCGCAGCGCTTCGGTCTTCATGATGTCGGTGTAAAGCGCCGAACCGTGGGTAAAGGGCGTTACGTTTTCGCTCGCACCGCGCGGGTTGGTGTAGGAAATCAGGTCGAGATCGTATTCCTTGACGATATTGTCGCGGAATTCGATCATTTCCTTGAACTTCCAGCCGGTATTGACGTGCAGCAGCGGGAAGGGAATGCGGCCGGGGAAAAACGCCTTGCGCGCGAGATGCAGCAGCACGGATGAATCCTTGCCGATGGAATAGAGCATCACGGGCTTGTCGAATTCGGCGGCGACTTCGCGGAAGATGTGAATGGCTTCGTTTTCAAGCGCCTTCAGATGGGGATCGAGCGGCGGCTTGGATGCGACAGTATTCTTGCTGTCCGTCTCGTGGACTGCGTTGGACATTGTGAACTCCGGGAATGTACTGAATGATTATCGTTGCGGGATGGCAGAAACGGCGGATGTCTGCTCCGCACCAGCGACGTGAAGACCGCATTCGCGTTTCTCGTCGTTTTCCCACCACCATCGTCCGGCGCGCTCTGGCTCGCCGGGCTTGATGGCGCGCGTACACGGCTCACAGCCGATGGAGGGGTAACCGCGCTGATGCAACGGATTGACGGGAATGTTCTCCTGGGCGACATGCGCCCGGATGAGGTCGATATCCCAGTCAGCCAGCGGATTGATCTTGATGAGATTGCGCTCCGCATCGAACTCGGCGAAAGGCGTCGTGGCGCGATTGCCCGACTGGCCGCGTCTGAGGCCGGTGATCCAGAAGGCGGCGCCTTCCAGCGCCTTGCCGAGCGGGATCAGCTTTCTGACATGACAGCAGGCATGACGGGCTTCGACGCTTTCGTAAAAACCGTTCAGACCGTATTTTTCGGCGTAAGCGTCGATATCGTCCTGTTCCGGGCGGAAGCGGCGGATTTCGATGCCGAAACGCTCTTCGGTCTCATCGATGAGATCGACGGTTTCCTTGAACAGCCGTCCGGTTTCGAGCGTCACGACGTCGATCGGCAGGCGATGCGTGCCGATGGCGGCCGTAATGACCTGATCCTCGATGCCGAGGCTGGTGGTGAAGACCGCCCGCCCGCCGAGGCCGGCGATAAACGAAAGCCGACCCGCCAGATCGAGCCCGGCAAGCGTGGCGTCGAGGGAAGCGGCATCGGCAGAGGCATTTGCTGAATTGATCGTCATTGTCACGTCCGGGATTTCCATGGCCGATTATTGTTGAAATCCGGCCTTTGGAACAGAAATGACAGTCTTTGTGCGCTGCACTTGAGAGCAAAAATGCCTCACGCGCGCAGGGTATGAGCAAAAGATACCCGTTCACCTTCTTCGCAGCTTGGATTTGAATTGTGACAACTTCTGCGCTAAGCCGGAATTGCCGGGTTTCCGGGCTTGTGGTCTACTGGTTTTACGATGATTTCGCAGAAGGCAAAATATGCGCTGAGGGCGCTCCTTTCGCTGGCCAAGGCCGACGGGGCCTGTCCTGTGCAGATTTCCGACATCGCCCGCGAACAGGCCATTCCGAAAAAGTTTCTGGAGCAGATCCTTCTCGAAATGAAGAAGGAACGCCTGGTCGAAAGCCGGCGTGGCAAGCAGGGCGGTTATCTCTTGGCGCGCCCGGCTGCGGATATCACCTTCGGCGAGGTGCTGCGCCTCATCGACGGGCCGCTTGCTCCCTTGCCCTGCCTGTCGCAGACCGCCTATCGCCGCTGCGAGGATTGCGACGGCGAGAAGCAGTGCGAGATCCGCCACGTCTTTGCCCGCGTGGCCGATGCCACCCGCAACATCCTTTTCAACACCACCATCGCCGACGCCGTGGCCGGTGTCGAAGTGCCCGAGCTTTTGACAGCCTGACGAAAAAATCGTCTAAAACCCCGTAATATTTTTCGCCGCCAGCGCAAAAAATCGTCAAAAATGTGAAACGGTTTTGCATTCAGCAAAGTTTTACACGACGCTTGTTGCGCCTTTCGCTTATGCTGCGCTGTATTTGTTGCCTGGGAAAACGCTCTCGGGAAACACTTTTTCGATCGTATTCGGCCTCATTGACCAACTCTACTCAACCGGTAGAGTTAAGCCATCGCAATCAGGAGGGAATACCGATGTCCAAGCTTCTGTCCGGTTTGAGCGTTGTTGCGCTTAGCCTCTCACTGGCACTTGGCGGCGCTGGCTCGGCCGCCGCTCAGACCAAGCTGCTCAACGTATCCTACGATCCGACCCGTGAACTCTACAAGGACTTCAACGAAGCCTTCGCCAAGAAGTGGAAGGCCGATACCGGCGAGGACGTCACCATCCAGCAGTCGCATGGCGGCTCCGGCAAGCAAGCGCGTTCGGTCATCGACGGTCTGGAGGCGGATGTTGTGACGCTGGCGCTGCAGAGCGATATCGACGCCATCGTCCAGAATTCCGGCAAGATCAACAAGGACTGGCGCACCCGCCTGCCGCATAATTCCTCGCCTTACACCTCGACCATCGTTTTCCTGGTGCGCAAGGGTAACCCCAAGGGCATCCATAATTGGGGCGATCTGGTGAAGGGCGACGTGCAGATCGTGACGCCGAACCCCAAGACCTCGGGCGGCGCGCGCTGGAACTATCTGGCGGCCTGGGCCTGGGCCAATGAAGAATTCAAGGGCGACAAGGACAAGATCAAGGCCTATGTCGGCGAGCTCTACAAGCGCGCCCCGGTTCTCGACACCGGCGCCCGTGGCTCCACGGTCACCTTCGCACAGCGCCAGATCGGCGATGTGCTGCTCGCCTGGGAAAACGAAGCCTATCTCGCCGGTCAGGAATTCGGCGCTGACGCCTTCGATATCGTCGTGCCGCCGATCTCGATCCTTGCCGAACCGCCGGTCGCCGTGGTGGACGCCAATGTCGATGCCAAGGGCACCCGCAAGGCGGCGGAAGCCTATCTGCAATATCTCTATTCCGACGAGGGCCAGAATATCGCGGCGAAGCACTTTTACCGCCCGTCGAACCCCGCCGTGGTCTCCAAGGATCTGCTCAAGCAGCTGCCCGACATCAAGCTCGTCACCATTGACGACCCGCAGTTCGGCGGTTGGGCCAAGGCGCAGCCTGAACATTTTGGTGACGGCGGCATCTTCGACCAGATTTACAAGCCCGCAAAGTAAGCGGATGATAGGCTGAAAAGCGATCGTCCGTCCGCTGGGACAAGCGAAACGAAAAATCGATCGACCGGACACAGTGCCGGTCGATACTTTATAATAAACGCCGGGGAACACCGGCTCCCAGAGAGCATTTCCAGGAAAAGTGGACCCCGGTTTCCTGTCCGGAAATGCGCCAAACTAAAGATTTATCCGGAGCCTTGATGAGCAATAATACATCCGGAAACAGGTGGAAATGGCGGCAGTCGAGCGTCATACCGGGCTTCGGCCTGACGCTTGGTTACACAGTGACCTATCTGTTTCTCATCATTCTTATTCCGCTTGGCGGCCTTGTCTGGTCCACGGCGAAACTGGGTTTTTCAGATTTCATTGCGATTGCCACGGATAGCCGCACGCTGAATGCGCTGCGTGTCAGTTTCGGAACGGCATTTCTTGCTGCGCTGGTCAACGCGGTCTTCGGTGTCATCGTCGCCTGGGTGCTGACGCGTTACCGTTTTCCCGGCCGCCGCTTCGTCGATGCCATCGTCGATCTGCCTTTCGCCCTGCCAACGGCGGTCGCCGGTATCGCGCTGACCACGCTTTACGCCAATCGCGGCTGGGTCGGTTCGCTGTTCGAACCCTTCGGCATCAAGATCGCCTTCACGCCGACCGGCATCGTCATCGCGCTGATCTTCATCGGCCTGCCCTTTGTTGTGCGCACCGTGCAGCCGGTCATGGAAGAAATCGACCGGCAGGTGGAGGAGGTGGCCGCCACGCTTGGCGCCAATCGTTTCCAGACCATCACCCGCGTTCTGCTGCCGAGCCTCACACCCGCGATCCTCACCGGTTTTGCGCTCGCCTTCGCACGCGGTGTCGGCGAATATGGTTCGGTCATCTTCATCGCCGGCAATATTCCTTACGTCTCGGAAATCGCGCCGCTCCTCATCGTCATCCGGCTGGAAGAGTTCAATTATGCGGCCGCGACCGGCATCGCCACCATCATGCTGATCATCTCGTTCGCCATGCTGTTCCTCATCAATCTCATTCAGGCCTGGAGCCGCAAGAGGTACGGTTATGTCTGAGACCGCTTCCCGCACGTCCCCCCGGCCGTTCCGCGACCCCGCCAGCGAGAGCTTTCCCGCCCGGCTGGCGTTGATCGCCATCGCCTTCGTCTTCCTCGCCGCTTTTCTGGTTCTGCCGCTGGTCTCGGTCTTCTTCGAAGCCTTCCGCAAGGGCACGGAAAGCTTCTGGGAGGCGATTGTCGAGCCGGATGCACTCTCTGCTATCCGCCTGACGCTGCTCGTCGCCGCCATTTCCGTGCCGCTGAACCTCATCTTCGGGGTGATGGCCGCCTGGGCGATTGCGAAGTTCGAGTTCAAGGGCAAGGCATTCCTGATTACGCTCATCGACCTGCCGTTCTCGATCTCGCCGGTCATATCGGGCCTCGTCTATGTCATCCTGTTCTCATCCCACAGCGTGCTGGGGCCATGGCTGAAGAGCTACGGCATCGAGATCCTCTTCGCCGTGCCGGGCATCGTGCTCGCCACCATCTTCGTCACCTTTCCCTTCGTCGCGCGCGAACTGATCCCGCTGATGCAGGATCAGGGCAATGGCGACGAGGAGGCGGCGATTTCGCTCGGTGCTTCCGGCTGGCAGACCTTCTGGTATGTCACGCTGCCGAACATCAAATGGGGCCTGCTTTACGGGGTGCTGCTCTGCAACGCCCGCGCCATGGGCGAGTTCGGCGCCGTCTCGGTGGTCTCGGGCCATATTCGCGGCGAGACCAACACCATGCCGCTGCATGTCGAGATACTCTATAATGAGTACAATATGGGCGCGGCCTTTGCGGTGGCGACGCTGCTCGCCGGTCTGGCGCTCGTGACGCTCATTCTCAAAACCATTCTCGAAATACGCTTTGGCGCGGGCAACGCAGCCGGCAAGCACTGAAAGGCATCTTCATGGAAGTGAAAGTTTCCGGCATCACCAAGCAGTTCGACCGCTTTCCGGCGCTGAACGATGTGTCGCTCGACATTCGTTCCGGCGAGCTGATCGCGCTGCTCGGTCCTTCCGGCTCCGGCAAGACGACGCTGCTGCGTCTCATCGCCGGTCTCGAACAGCCGACGCAGGGGCAAATCTTCTTCGGCGACGAGGATGCGTCCCACCGCACGGTGCAGGAGCGCAATGTCGGTTTCGTGTTCCAGCATTACGCCCTGTTCCGCCATATGACGGTGGCCGACAATATCGCTTTCGGCCTCAAGGTGCGCCCCTCCGCCAACCGCCCGCCGAAAGCCGAGATCCGCAAACGCGTATCCGAACTTCTCGACATGGTGCATCTCTCCGGCCTCGAAAAGCGCTATCCGACCCAGCTCTCCGGTGGCCAGCGCCAGCGCGTGGCGCTCGCCCGCGCCGTCGCCATCGAGCCAAAGGTCCTGCTTCTCGATGAACCTTTCGGCGCGCTGGATGCCAAGGTGCGCAAGGAACTGCGCCGCTGGCTGCGCGAATTCCACGACCGCACCGGCCACACCACCGTTTTCGTCACCCACGATCAGGAAGAGGCGCTGGAACTGGCCGACCGCGTCGTCGTCATGAGCCAGGGCAAGATCGAACAGGTGGGCACGGCGGATGACGTCTACGACACGCCCAACTCCCCCTTCGTCTTCTCCTTCATCGGCGAATCCTCCAGCCTGCCGGTGACGAGCCGCGATGGCCATGTGCTGTTCCAGGGCGAAAGCATCGGCATCGATGAAAGCGGTTCTGGCGAGGGCGAGCTTTTCTTCCGTCCGGAAGATGTGGTGCTGACGCAAGAGAAGGATGCGCTTTACGGCAAGGTCACCACCTGTCGCCGCCTTGCCGGCACCCGCATCGCCGAAATCGACATCGCCAATAACGGCCATGAGCCCTATCACCTCGAAATCGAGGTGCCGCTCAACGCCGCCGTGGCGGTGGGCGCGGAACTGCGCTTCCGGCCGACGCGGTGGAAGGTATTCGGGAAGAAATAAGGGGAGAGGTGACCGCAATTGACGGTCGCTGATCCGGCGCTCTCCCCAGTTCTCCGTCATACCGGCCTTGAGCCGGTATCCAGCCAGCCCAAGTCTTTGGGCTGAACGGAGTCCTTTCGTCGCGCAGACGCGCGCCGGCTGGATGCCGGGTCAAGCCCGGCATGACGGAAGAGGCGTGTCACGAGTACCTCGAGCATCGAGCTTGCCGCACCGGCACTCGAGGCGCAGATTTCCCCAATCGTCGAAGCAATACGCAAAAACGGAAAAGGGCCGCCTAAGCGACCCTTCCATGAGTTTGGTCCTGTTTACAGACCCGGGACTGTTTCTCAACGTTCCGAAGGCAGAAGAGGTTTACAACGAGGGCTGCCCCGTCGAAAACACACCCTTTCCATTGCCTGCACCAGAGACCGAAATCTCACTAGACATTGGATCACCTCCTTCCGATACGTTGAACATAACTAGAAGGTAGTACGATTCGTCAGTAATGCAAGTTCTTCTCCTGAAATTGCTCACTGCCTCCTAATCGCTTGCCAAAATAAACTTGAATTAAGTTCTCATGTTAAATAAGTATTTATCATTATTTTTTTGGAGGTTGCGCGAGGTATATTCGTTTTTTTTACTATTAAAATAAACAATATTAGAATACTTCTCTATTTATCGTCCATGTTTTCTATTATTCCCAGCGTAAGTTACGCTCAAGAAGTGCCGCGAGAGCAGGATGGATTGGGATTTGCGCTCGAAGAGCTGCTGACGGACAAGGGTAAGCTACGTCTCGATGTCGGTATGACCTATAATGCCAAGTCTGGCGACGATATCTCTGCTGCTTATCAAACAATTGAAACGGGAGCTGGAAAATTTGTATCCGTTCCAGTCAATGTCGGATTAGGCAAACGGGAAGCGGACATTGCGATAGGCACCGTAAGCGCGCGTTACGGGTTGACATCGAAAACGGAGCTATTTGCTCGCACATCGTTGTACACCGCGAATATCCGGATGTCGGGTGGCATTATCGATTTCAGTAAAAATGAAACAAATTCCGGATTTCTCAATCTGGCCCTCGGTGTAAATCAGAGATTTATTGAGGAAGGTAAATATCCGGGCCTTATTGGATTTATTGATGTAACGGCTGCAGAAAAAGCGGATTCAGCAGGTTCGACCGTAGTGTTTGGAAAGTCAGGTGCCATCGGTCTGACTGCTTACAAAACCTTGGACCCGGTCGTCTTGTCGTTTACCGCCGGCTTTCGACCGTCTCTTTCTCGCTCTGTCAATGGCGACGACATCAACCCCGGCGACACCGTTTTCGTTAATCCAAGCATCGCTTTTGCAGTCAACAATGAATTGACCCTGACAGGTGGACTCTCTCTCCGCTTTCAAGGGGCAGACGAAGTCAACGGCAAATCCCGCTCGGTCCGTCAAACACGAGGCGAACTGGAATTCGGGGTGGCCTATGCTGTGAATCAGACAACGACATTTAGAGCCAATGCCCAAGCCGAAGTCGTTGGTCAGAACGGACTTACCCTTGGCGCTTCTATTGCCAAAAAATTTGGTGGAGCAACGCCTTAACCCAGAAAGGAGCAGTAGAATGAAGTTTATTGCGCATGCCTTATTGCTATTTATTTCGCTTGTAGCCGCGCCAGCGATGGCTGATAAACTTAATGCAACCGATATTCAGTTTGCATTCGGTGGGGTTCACGCTACGGCCAAAGAATCTCGTTCTCTGAAGCCCGTAAAGATCAAGTCAGAGGCGGCCCAGAAGCGAATTCAGTCCTTTGAAGTAGTTTCTGCGACTCCGCTTTCGCAAAAGGAAATGAAGGAAACCGAGGGCTCTGCATTTAAATTGCTCAGTCCGGGCGGCGGTGGAAGGATATGCGGCGTTATTTGCGGTGGCTATGGCTTCCGAATGGACTATCGAGCCAATCCATCCCCGACGATGCTACATTTTCACTTGGGAGCTATTTCTAGCCGCGATTGGGGCGGGCACCGACCATGGAACGCTCCTTGGCGGACATACTGACAGTAACACTTGGAGCAATTTACGTGTGGGATGACGAAAGTTCCGCACCTTAAAGAATAATCTCCCGGTTCCACCGGGAGCCTTTCTAACTTACGGAGGTAAATATGCGCGTAGTGAAGTCAATCGCACCGGAGTACTTCGACGAAGTCCGAAAAATGCTTATGGAAACGAAAGATCAATGGAGAATAGTTATAAAAAAAAATAGTGAGAAAATTCTGCCTATCGAAAAAAAATTCATAGACGAGATAGTTGATAAAGATCTTTGGGGAGAGATTCCAACTGTCATAGCGACTAAAGGAACCCCTGAAGTTCCCGTCAATTACAGAGAATATCTGGAGAAGAATGCACAAGATACATTATTGTTCAGATACGACGATGATAGTTTCATCCTCGTAGCCAATCCGGATGACGATATAGCTCGCAGATTTCCCCTTGCCGACGCGAGTTGGTACTATTCAAAATGATAAAATTTGAGAGTTTGGCGATTGCAGTAATTGGATTTATTGCAATCGTCTCTAATCCGATGTCGAGGGTTGTCGCTGCCGATATTGGCAACCCGCAATATGGGGGACGAATAAATGTAACGTCCTGGAAAGCGCTAAGGGACTTTAAGGTCGTAAAGCAAGAGCTGGACTATTCTTGCGGGGCAGCATCTCTGGCTACAGTTTTTAATAGTTTCTACGGTATGGCTACTACCGAAAAAGAGCTTCTTGATTCCATAGGCAAGGACGGTAAGGCATCTTTTGAAGATATGGCGGCGGTGGCTCCTCAATACGGGTTCAAAGGCGCTGGTTTGGCCCTGTCGTTTCAAGATTTGAAACAATTGAAAATACCCGCTATCGCATATCTCAAATATCGGGGAGAGGACCATTTCACCGTTATTCGAGGCATACGCCTGGATGGGGTGGTAAATCTGGGTGACCCGTCTTGGGGGAACCGTCAACTTACAGAGCATCAGTTTCGCAGCATGTGGGAAACCCGCGAGGACCCCAAAGCACGTGGGAAAATCCTTTTGCTAGTTCCATTGAACATACAAACCACGAAAATAAACGAGACTTTTTTCAGCCCCCCAAAAGGCTGGCGGCTTGCTTTAGAAACTATCCCTTTGTCACCATAGAAACATTTGCGCCCTTACATCGGCACCTCCGGGCGCGAGGCAGGTTGGACGCTCTTGTGTTTTTAGATGCATCGATAACCTCACGACACCCGCATCAAGATCTTGCCGATATGGCTGCTGCTTTCCATCAGCCGGTGCGCTTCCACGACCTCATCCAGCGTGAAGACCCGGTTGATGACAGGTGCCAGCTGACCGCTTTCAATGAGTGGCCAGACCTCTGCGACGAGGTCGTCGCGGATGGCGCGTTTTTCGTCGGCCGTGCGGGGGCGCATGGTGGAGCCCGTGACGGTGAGGCGTTTGACCATGATGGGGGTGAGGTTGACCTTTTCGGCCACGGCGCCGCCCAGAAAGGCGATGATGGACAGGCAGCCGTCCTTGGCGAGTGCCGAAAGGTTCTTTTCGAAATAGGCCGCACCGATCATGTCGAGAACGACATCGACGCCCTTGCCGCCGGTTTCGGCTTTAACGACTTCGGCGAAATCCTCCTCGCGGTAGTTGATCGCCCGTTTGGCGCCGAGCTTCACGCAGGCTTCGCATTTTTCCGCAGAACCCGCCGTGGCATAGACTTCCGCGCCGAAGGCTTTGGCAAGCTGGATGGCCGTCGTGCCGATGCCGCTGGTGCCGCCATGGATAAGGACGCTTTCCCCTTCGGTGAGGCCCGCCATCTGGAAGAGGTTGGCCCAGACGGTGAAGAAGGTTTCCGGCAAAGCCGCGGCTTTGACGGCGTCGTAACCCTTCGGGAAGGGCAGGGCCTGCCCGGCCGGCACGGTGCAATATTGCGCATAGCCGCCGCCATTGGCGAGCGCGCAGACTTTGTCGCCCAGCTTGAATTCGGTAACGCCTTCACCCAGAGCAACCACCTCGCCGGCGATTTCAAGGCCCAGGATCGGGCTTGCATCCTTCGGCGGCGGATAGGTGCCCTGCCGCTGTGCCACATCCGGCCGGTTGACGCCCGCCGCCTCGACCTTTACCAGAACCTCGCCTTTTGCGGGCTTCGGCAAAGGCGCTTGCGAAAGCCGCATCACCTCCGGGCCGCCATGGGAAGGGAGGTCGATGAAGCGCATTGTTTCGGGCAGGGTCTTGGTGTCGGGCATGGTCAGTGGCAACTCCTCACGTGTCGGCGTCGCCTGAAGATGTAGGTCAGATGCGCCGCTTAGGGAAGGAGGCCGTTTGTCACGAGTGTCAATTTGTCTCGCCGAAGACCCGGACGACGAGACCGCCTTCGTTTTCCTTCGCAGCCGCCTTCACGCCAGCGATCTCGCTGCCGATCCGCTCGGGATTGGCGATGATCAACCCTTTCGGCAAGGTCAGAACGCCAATGGAGCAGCGTAGCAGCGCGAAGTCCCGCTCATTGCCGTGGCGGTCCTGGCCCTTCATGCAGCCGGCGGCGCGGTCCTCGTCCGAATAGAGTTCGGCGACGTCGTCGTGAAAATCGCTGAGCAGCCGCTCGAGGATTTCCGTCAGCTCCTCCACCGTCCAGTCACGCACGCCGATGAAAAAATCGTCGCCGCCGATATGGCCGAGGAAACAATCGCCGGCAAAAAAGTAACGGCGCATCAGGGCCGAAAACAGGGTGATGGCGTGGTCGCCAGCGTTGAAGCCGTATTTGTCGTTGAAGGGTTTGAAATTATCGAAGTCGCAATAACAGAAGAAGCGCGCCTCGTCGCCATCGCTGCAACGGTCGGCAATGAAACCGCCAATCGCGCGGTTGCCGGGCAGCGCCGTCAGCGGGTTCTGATCCTGCGCCATCTTCAGCTGTTTTTCATTGATGACTTTGATGAGCGAAGCGGCGGAAACAATGCCGGCGTAACGCATGTTTTCGGTGAGGATGATGCAGGCGCTGCCGCCCATGCTGGCGAACATGTTCATCAATTGATCGGCATCCGCATCGAGGCCGACAATCGGCGCGGGATCGACGAAATGGGAAATGGTGCGCTCGTAGATCTTGTTCTTGAGCAGGTCGCGGCCGAAGGGTCGGTAGATATATTCCTTGAGGTGATATTCGTTGATGACGCCGCGCGGTTCGCCATTGGCGTTGAGAACCGGGAAAAACGCCTGCTGCGGATTTCTGCGGAACAGTTCGAAGACGCTGTCGACGCTGTCATGCTCGAAGACGGTCGGAAGACGCTCGATTTCGCGGCGAATGAGAATCTCATCCAGCGTCTGGCTGCTGCGCCGCGCCACGCCCATGCGGTTGATGTGGGGAAAGCTCTCCGGCAGCTCGCTGGTGAAGACCGTGGGCCTCGCGATCAGCCAGCCCTGCACCAGATCGACGCCGAATTCGCGGCAGGTCAGAAACTCCGCTTCGGTTTCGATGCCTTCCGCAATGACCCGCACACCAAGAACATGGGCGATGTTGACGATGTTGCGCACAAGGTGCTGCTTGCGCGGCAATTGGTCGACGCCGGTGATGAAATGCCGGTCGATCTTCAGGTAATCCAGCGGGAAATCACACAGCAGCTTCATCTCGCCATGACCGGCGCCGAAATCGTCGATGGCCAGCTTGAAGCCTTCCTTGCGCATGCGGGCAATCAGCGCCGTGAATTCCGGCACGCTGGTATTGTCGAAACGTTCGGAAAGCTCAAAGCAGATGGAGGATGCGGGAATGCCCGCCCGCGCCAGATGGCCGACGAGCTTGTCGAGAATGGCGTCGCCATGCGGGATCAGCCGCACATCCAGATTGAGGAACAGGGTGGCGGAGGAGAAATCGGGCAGGGTGGAGAATTTTGCGAGAGCGCGGCTCGCCAGCATCTGCTCGAAGGCCTTCAGCTCGCCATCGGCGGCAGCCTGGTCGAGAAGCGCCAGCGGATTGGAAAAACCGAGCCGGTCATGGCCGCGCATCAGCGATTCATAACCAAAAATCGTGCCTGTCGTCGCCTCTACAATCGGCTGAAACGCCGTCTCGAGCACCAGTTTCGCCATGGGAAACATGTGCCCGGAGGCAAAACGCCTTATGACATCGTTCTCCAGCGTGACGGCCTGCATATGTCTCTCCGCTCATGTTCTTACGCCCGGTTTTAAATCCTTGGGCGCCCATTATTTTTGGGCAAACAATTGCAGATCACAGGTCAACAAAAGCTTTCACCACTGTGAAGCTTTCGTGAACCTTTTATAACAACCCCTTGGATATTAAAGGTTGTTGCGCGGCGGTTCAGGCCCTTCGCGCATGTCCGGTGTGTGCGGCGTAAAGGTCCGCAACGTTGAGCCGCTCCCGGTCCGCATCCGCCGCTGGTCTTGAAGCCGATCCGGTGCCCTGCGCGGTGGAGGCCGCCCACAGGCGCAGGGCCTCACGAACGACCTCACTGCCGGAAGCATAGGCTCCGCAATTCACGGCCTCACGCATCCTTGCTGCCTGTTCCGGGGAAATCGATACTGTTACCATTGGCATGATATCACTCCCTTCTTTAAACGCTGCGATCGGTCCTTCGATGTCCGGTTTGCGGATCGGGCGCCGTCGTGGTCTAGGCGGGCGTTTTTATCGTCTTTCGTCTGGCGCCGCTTCCAGCGAAATTTGTATCATCAGCGATATTAGCACGAAACGCATTCCATTCCCAATTCGCAGTATATCACGGTTTAGTTTTTCCCCCGTGAACCGGGCGGCAGCATGGGGCTCGCCGCGCTGGCCGATGCCTGCGAAACTATCACTGTCCGCCGGCGGAAAATATGATCCATCGCAAATCAGCGACATAAAATGGCGCGTTTTTTATTGATTGATCGATCAATCAAGAATATTTTGCCGCCATCAAGGAGACGCCTATGCCCAAGATCGGAATGGAGCCTCTGCGCCGGAAGGCGCTGGTGGATGCGGCGCTTCGCACCATAGGCCACCATGGTTCGCTGAATGTGACGATGTCGGATATCGCCCGGGAAGCGGGCGTGTCGGCGGCGCTCGCGCACCATTATTTCGGCAGCAAGCAGCAGCTTCTGCTGGAAACCATTCGCAGCCTGCTGCGCGATCTCAGGCGTGATGCGGTGGCGGCTTTGACCCGCGCTTCCGGCCCGCGTGAAAGGTTGAGCGCCATCGTGCATGTCTCCTTCCAGAGCGACCAGTTCACGCCCGAAACGGTGGCGGCGTGGCTTGCCTTTTATGTCGAGGCGCAGCGCTCGGAAGAAACCCGCCGCCTGCTCGTGCTATATTCGCGCCGTCTGCGCTCCAACCTCATGGCGAGCCTCAACCGGCTTTGCCCGCCAGACGATGCCGCGCGCATCGCGGAAGGCGCGGCCGCCTTGATCGACGGGCTTTATATTCGCCACAGCCTGCGCTCGGCGCCGCTCGGCCTTGCCTCCGCACCGGCGCTTGTCGAGGATTATTTCGACATGCAGCTCAAATCTTTTCCCGATGGACAGCGCCCAAAGCCGTCCATCCGCGTTCTTTAAGGAGACTTCGACATGACTATCGCGACGCCGCTGAAGGCGCAGCCGAAAGCCTCGCATTTCATCGACGGGGTGTATGTCGAAGACACGACCGGCACGCCGTTCGAGAGCATCTTCCCGGCCACCGGCGAGGTGATTGCAAGGCTGCATGCGGCAACGCCTGCCATCGTCGAGCGCGCCATCGTCTCGGCCAAACGGGCGCAGAAGGAATGGGCGGCGATGAGCCCGATGGCGCGCGGCCGCATCCTCAAACGCGCCGCCGATATCATGCGCGAGCGCAACGATGCGTTGTCCACGCTGGAGACGCTGGATACCGGCAAGCCCATTCAGGAAACCATGGTCGCCGACCCGACCTCCGGCGCGGATGCCTTCGAATTTTTCGGCGGCATCGCCCCTTCCGCGCTGAACGGCGATTACATCCCCCTCGGCGGCGATTTTGCCTATACCAAGCGCGTGCCGCTCGGCGTCTGCGTCGGCATCGGCGCGTGGAACTATCCGCAGCAGATCGCCTGCTGGAAGGCCGCGCCTGCGCTGGTCGCCGGCAATGCCATGGTCTTCAAACCTTCGGAAAACACCCCGCTCGGCGCCTTGAAGATCGCCGAAATCCTCATCGAAGCCGGCCTGCCCAAAGGCCTGTTCAACGTCATCCAGGGGGATCGCGATACCGGCCCGCTGCTCGTTAACCACCCGGATGTGGCCAAGGTCTCGCTTACCGGCTCAGTCCCGACCGGCCGCAAGGTAGCCGCCGCCGCTGCCGGGCATCTGAAGCACGTGACGATGGAACTCGGCGGCAAGTCGCCGCTGATCGTGTTCGACGATGCCGATATCGAAAGCGCGGTGGGCGGGGCCATGCTCGGCAATTTCTATTCCTCCGGCCAGGTCTGCTCCAACGGCACCCGCGTCTTTGTGCAGAAAAAGGCGAAGGAGCGTTTCCTCGACAATCTGAAGCGCCGCACGGAGGCGATGATCCTCGGCGATCCGCTCGACTACGCCACCCGTCTCGGCCCGCTGGTCTCCAAGGTCCAGCAGGAGAAGGTACTTTCCTATATCGAAAAGGGTAAGGCAGAGGGCGCGACGCTCATCACCGGCGGCGGCATTCCCAACAACGTCTCGGGCGAGGGCGCTTATGTGCAGCCGACCGTCTTCGCCGATGTGACCGACGACATGACCATCGCCCGTGAGGAAATCTTCGGCCCGGTCATGTGCGTGCTGGATTTCGACGATGAGGACGAGGTTCTCGCTCGCGCCAACGCCACCGAATTCGGTCTCGCCGGCGGCGTCTTCACCGCCGATCTCGCCCGCGCCCATCGCGTGGTCGACCAGCTGGAAGCGGGCACGCTGTGGATCAATACCTATAATCTCTGCCCGGTCGAAATCCCCTTCGGCGGTTCCAAGCAATCCGGCTTCGGGCGGGAGAATTCGGCCGCCGCGCTGGAGCATTATAGTGAGCTGAAGACGGTTTATGTGAGCACGGGGAAGGTGGACGCGCCTTATTGATGGGGCGGTGCGTGGGGCTTACCCCCCTCTGCCCTGCCGGACATCTCCCCCCTTGAGGGGGAGATGTCCGGCAGGGCAGAGGGGGGTGAAACCCAGCCGCATACGGTCATCGGAACCAACGCTCATCGGAGAGAGCAGATCATGCAAGCAGACTACGTCATCGTCGGTTCGGGTTCCGCAGGCTCCGCCATCGCCTATCGCCTGTCGGAAGACGGCCGCTATTCGGTGATCGTCATCGAGGCCGGCGGTTCGGATTTCGGCCCCTTCATCCAGATGCCGGCCGCACTCGCATGGCCGATGAGCATGAAGCGCTATAATTGGGGCTATCTCTCCGAGCCCGAGCCGAACCTCGACAATCGCCGCATCACGGCCCCGCGCGGCAAGGTTATCGGCGGTTCGTCCTCCATCAACGGCCTCGTTTACGTGCGCGGCCATGCCGAGGATTTCAACCGCTGGGAAGAGCTTGGCGCGCATGGCTGGGCCTATGCGGATGTGCTGCCTTACTTCAAGCGCATGGAACACAGCCATGGCGGCGAAGAAGGCTGGCGCGGCACGGACGGGCCGCTGCATGTGCAGCGCGGCCCGGTCAACAATCCGCTGTTCCACGCCTTCATTCAGGCGGGCGCTGAGGCCGGTTTCGAACTGACCGACGACTATAACGGCTCCAAGCAGGAGGGGTTCGGCCTGATGGAGCAGACCATCCACAATGGCCGTCGCTGGTCCGCCGCGAATGCCTATCTCAAACCGGCGCTGAAGCGCGGCAATGTCACGCTGGTCAACGGTTTCGCCCGCAAGATCGTCATCGAGAACGGCCGCGCGGTTGGTGTCGAGATCGAGCGCAAGGGCGTGGTGGAAACCATTACGGCCAATCGCGAGGTCATCGTCTCGGCATCCTCCTTCAATTCGCCGAAACTGCTGATGCTCTCAGGCATCGGCCCCGCCGCGCACCTGAAAGACATGGGCATCGAGGTGAAGGCGGATCGCCCGGGCGTGGGCGAGAACCTTCAGGACCATATGGAGTTTTATTTCCAGCAGGTCTCCACCAAGCCGGTCTCGCTTTATTCCTGGCTGCCATGGTTCTGGCAGGGCGTGGCGGGTGCGCAATGGCTGCTGTCGAAAGGCGGGCTTGGCGCTTCCAACCAGTTCGAGGCCTGTGCTTTCCTGCGCTCAGCAGCCGGTCTGAAGCAGCCTGACATCCAGTATCATTTCCTGCCCGTTGCCATTTCCTATGATGGCAAAGCGGCGGCGAAAAGCCATGGTTTTCAGGTGCATGTAGGTTACAACCTGTCGAAATCGCGCGGGAATGTTACCTTGCGTTCCGCAGACCCACATGACGACCCGGTCATCCGCTTCAACTATATGAGCCACCCGGAAGACTGGGAAAAATTCCGCCATTGCGTGCGCCTGACGCGCGATATCTTCAGCCAGAAAGCCTTTGACGATTTTCGCGGACCGGAAATCCAGCCCGGCGAAAATGTGGAGACGGATGAGGAGATCGACGCCTTTTTGCGCGAGCATCTGGAAAGCGCCTATCACCCCTGCGGCACCTGCCGCATGGGCGACAGGGACGACCCGATGGCCGTCGTCGATCCCGAATGCCGGGTGATTGGCGTTGAGGGCTTGAGAGTGGCGGACAGCTCGATCTTCCCGCATGTGACCTATGGCAACCTCAACGGCCCGTCGATCATGACCGGCGAAAAGGCGGCGGATCATATTCTCGGCAAGACCCCGCTGCCGCGCTCCAATCAGGAACCGTGGGTAAACCCGCGCGCGGCCGTGAGCGACCGGTAAGGATCAATGGTAATCGTCCTCGCGCTGGTGGCGGACGGCGGCAATGGTGACGGTTTTCGGGCCATCAATGCGGAACAGCACGATATAGCCTGATGAACCGAACGGTATGAGGAGTTCGCGTATCAGGCTGTTTTCCGGGGATGCCTTGCGGCAGCTGAAAGGAAAATCGCCGAGAATCTCCAGTCCTGCTCTTATGGCGCGGATCGCTTTCTCAGCCACGTCGATGTCGTAGGCGATCAGAAAATCATAGATGCGATCAAAATCAGCCAAGGCTTCTTCGGTATAGCGAAGCTCATACGTCATTTCCGCTTCGCGGCTTTCGCAGCATCAAGTTTCTTTTGCATCATCGAAAGAACATCGTCGGTGCTATAATAAACGCCGGTGCGCTCCGCTTCTTCGAGTGACGCCAGCCCGCGCGCAATGAATTCCGCCTGGGATTTACGGATTTCCACCTGCCTGCGCACGGACTCTTCAACGAAGGAAGAAAGCGTCTCGCCTTCCTTCAGCACGCTTTCAGCAGCCTCGCGAAAATCCGCCGTCACCCGCAGCGAAGGGATCGTTGCCGTTTTCATGTCTACGTCTCCGTGCGTTGCAATTGCGATGCAAAGAATGCGCCGATAGGGGCGACCTGTCAAATGCAAAACCTTGCAATCGAGCCCAGGGAGGCAGATAAACGGGCATCCCGCCCGAGAAACAATACCAAAATCACCGATCTGGACCGCCATGCCCGTCGACTACAAAAAGCTGAAGATGCTCCGCCGTTCCCGTGTTGTGTGGGGTTCGTGGCGGGTGTGGAGGCCGAGGGCGGTTTTCTGGATTGGCGCGATTGCCGTTGGCCTTATCAGCGTCGGGTTTGCGTGGGCGGCGGATCGGGCCCAGCACCTTTTCTTTGCGGCGACATCATCGGGCGAATGGGCGTTTCTGCTGCCGCTCATCATCACGCCGCTCGGCTTCACGCTCTGCGCCTGGCTCGCGATCACGGTTTTCCCCAATGCCGGCGGCAGCGGCATCCCGCAGGCCATCGCCGCGCGGCACCTGCGGGAAGATGCGGACCGTTCGCGACTTCTGTCGCTGAAGCTCGCTTTCGGCAAGGTGGTGTTGACCGTTGCTGGCCTGCTCTCCGGTGCCTCCATCGGCCGTGAGGGCCCGACCGTTCAGGTTGGCGCCTCGATCATGCTGCAGGCCGCCCGCTGGGGCGGCATGGCGCAGGCGAAGGGTCTCATTCTCGCTGGCTCGGCGGCGGGCATCGCGGCGGCCTTCAACACGCCGCTGGCGGGCATCGTCTTTGCCATCGAGGAGATGAGCAAGACCTATGAATCCCGCGCCAATGGCCTCGTTCTCACTGCCGTCATCCTGTCGGGCCTCGCTTCGCTGGCGCTGGTCGGCAGCTATACCTATTTCGGCACCAGTTCGGTGATGGCGAAAACGACGACGGACTGGCTGCTGGTGCTTGTCTGCGGCATTGGCGGCGGCGCGTTCGGCGCGCTGTTCAGCGCAGGCGCCTTGCGTCTTTCCGCCCGCGTCCGCCGTTTTGCCCAGACCATGCCGCTGAAGCGAATGCTGGCGGTCGCCGCCGCCTGCGGCCTTGCCTCCGCCATCATCGGCATTGCGACTGGCGGCGCGACCTTCGGCACCGGTTACGAACAGGCACGCGCGGCAATCGAGGGCGAGGCCGCGCCCGCATTCTTCTTCATCGAAAAACTGGCGGCGACGTTCCTTGCCATGATGTCGGGTATTCCGGGCGGCATCTTCGCACCGTCTTTGTCGGTGGGCGCGGGTTTCGGCAGCACCATGGCAGCCTTGCTCGGAACCAGCATCGGCCTTGGCGCCATCGTCGGCATGGCGGGTTATTTTGCGGGCGTGGTGCAGGCGCCGATGACGGCCTTTGTCATCATCCTTGAAATGACCGGCAATCATGAAGGCGTCATGCCCATCATGGCCGCATCGATGCTCGGATATCTGACGTCGCGGCTTTTCTCCCGCGAGCCGCTTTATCATGGCCTGTCGCGGGTCTTCATCGCCCAGAGCATCCGCGCCCGGCGCGCCGCTCAGCCCAGCGAAACGTAGCCGCTTACGCGCGGATGCCCGCCACGCCGAAGTAACCGAGCCCCGGTATCTTCACGCCGGGCCGGCTGAAATCGATGCCGGCGACAAGACCGAGGAAATTGATCTCGAAGCCGCTGCGCGCACCGGCCGAAATGCCGAACAGGCCGCCGAGCGAAACGCTCGCATCCTTCCAGTCGTCGGCGATGTGGTAGAATGCGCCGTCCGGCAGATAGTCGCGGCCGACCGCGTCCGGCGGCAGCACGACGCCGAGCTCGGGCACGCTGCGCAGCACATGCGCGACGAAGGTGTTGGAGTTGGGGCCGGGATAGATGCGATATCCACCCGGCTTGCCATAGGGATAGTCAGCAATCGCCTTTTCGATCTTAGGGATCAGCTTTTCCGCTTCCGCACCGTGAATGGCCACCACCTGGCGCGGCATGTTGGAATACCAGTAGGCATCCGCCGCATAACCATTGTGGCGGATCGGCGTGCCCCAGCCCACCTTGTCATAACGGTCATAGCTCGCGGCACCCGGCTTTTTCAGCACGACCCAGGCGTGGCTGGCGACGGAGCCCTTGAAGCCGCCGGTCATGGCGGAAAAGATGTAAACGGCGGCTTCTCCATCGCTCGACGCCGCCGGTAGCATGCCGGAGGACGACCATCTTGCGGCGTTCCAGCCGCGCGGATGGTCTTTCATGGCCCACAGCCCGGCCGATGCCAGCGCGGGAAGCAGATAGATAACGGCAATCGCCAGCAGCAGACGTTTTGCAAATTTCACGAACAGCCCCGTGCATCGAAAAATCAATTGCGGTATCAACCACATGAAATCAGAATTTTTTGAGGCTGCGAAAATGAACAATTCCGTTACCGTCGAAGTCACCCGCGGCAACCTCGTGGAAAGCCGCCATCATGGCCTTACCGTGGTGGTGGATGGCGATGGCGGCGTGCTGTTTTCGGCGGGCGATATCGAGCGCGGCATCTTTCCGCGTTCCGCCTGCAAGGCCATGCAGGCGCTGCCGCTGGTGGAAAGCGGCGCTGCGGATGCCTACGGCTTCGGCAACCGCGAACTGGCGCTTGCCTGCTCCTCCCATTCCGGCGAGGACGCGCATGTGGAGCTCGCCGCTTCGATGCTGGCGAAGGCGGGCAGGGATGCCGATACGCTGGAATGCGGTGCGCACTGGTCTTCCGACCAGAAAACCATCATCCATCAGGCCCGCACGCTGGAAAAGCCGACCGCGCTTCACAATAATTGCTCCGGCAAACATTCCGGTTTCATCTGCGCCTGCTGCCACACCGGCACTGACCCCAAGGGCTATGTCGGTTACGATCACCCGCTGCAGCAGGAAATCCGCGCCACGATGGCAAGCCTGACGGGTACTGCTCTCGGTCAGGACAATTGCGGCGTGGATGGCTGCTCCATCCCCACCTATGCCGTTCCGCTCAAAGGGCTGGCGCATGGTTTCGCAAAGATGGCGACGGGCAGGGGGCTGGAACCGGGCCGTGCGAAAGCCTCGCGCCGTCTCGTCGAGGCCTGCATGGCGGAGCCCTTTTACGTGGCGGGTACCGGCCGCGCCTGCACGAAACTGATGCAGATCGCGCCGGGAAAAATCTTCGCAAAGACCGGCGCGGAGGGCGTCTTCGTCGCCGCCCTGCCGGAAAAGGGCATTGCCATGGCGGTGAAATGCGAAGACGGCACGACGCGGGCGGCGGAAGCCATGGTCTCGGCACTGCTGGCCCGCTATTTCGATGAAGGCAGCGCCGAGCAACAGGCTTTGAGCGGCATGGCGAACCGGCAGATGCGCAACTGGAACGGCATCCATGTCGGCGATATCCGCGTCGTCGGGCTTTAAATAACCTTTGACGCGGCCGGTTGCGGGCACGATGATGGCGTGCCCTGCGTGTGACGGCCATCCCATGGCCGCCGAGGGGCGGCGTCTGCATGAGGAAGAAGCGGGCGCTTCATTGCTTTGGAGGTCGCATATCCATGTTCACACTGTTTTTCTCCCCCGGTTCCTGCTCCCGCGCCAGCCATATCGTGCTTGAGGAATCCGGCCTGCCTTACAAGGCCCACCGCGTCAATTTCGCGGAGGGCGAGCAACGCTCCGAGGCATTTTTAAAGATCAATCCGAAGGGTCGCGTGCCCGCATTGGCCACGGCAAGCGGCGTGCTGACGGAGACGCCCGCCATCCTCGCCTTCATCGCCCAGATGGCGCCGGAAAAGAAGCTCGCGCCGCTCGACGATCCATTCGAATTCGCGCTGATGCAGTCGTTCAACGCCTTCATTTCTTCCACCGTGCATGTCGCCCACGCGCATGGCCGGCGCGGCAGCCGCTGGGCGAATGAGGATAGTTCGCTGGCCGATATGAAAGCCAAGGTGCCGCAGACCATGGGCGAGTGCTTCGAACTGATCGAGCACGGCATGCTGCACGGCCCATGGGTTTTGGGCACGGCCTATTCGGTTGCCGATCCCTATCTTTTCGTCATGTCCGGCTGGCTGGAAAGCGATGGGGTGGATATTGCCCGCTTCCCGAAAGTGCACGACCACTTCCGCCGCATGAACGACCGCCCGGCGGTGCAGCGGGCGCTGGCGGGCGAGAGGGGCTGAGGGGCTCAGTATTTCCGTCATTCCGGCCCTGAGCCGGAATCCAGCCGACGCGCGTCTGCGCGGCGAGAAGAGTCCTTTCAGCCCAAGGACTTGGGCTGGCTGGATGCCGGATCAGGTCCGGCATGACGGAGGGAAAAGCGGCTTAACCGCTCAGGCCGCCTCGGCCGCACGCGTATCCCACATGGTCTTGAACGCTGTGCGGGCCTGGCAGCGATCCAGCCAGGCTTTCAGCGCCGGATGGGCATCGAACAGCGGCTTGTGACCCTGCGCGTAACGAACGATTTCCGCCGCGTTGAGATCGGCGACGGTGAAACGGTCGCCCACCAGATAATCATGGCTGGAAAGATGCTGCTCCAGCACCCGGAAGGGGCGTTTCAGCAGACGGGCGGCGACATCGATCACGGCCTTGCCGCTATCGCTTTCCGACAGGCCTTCGGCGATGGCGGAGGAAATCTTCAGCGAATTGGTCTCGATTTCGGTAGCGGCAAAGAAGGACCATTGCAGCATCGCCGCATCTTCCTTCAGGTCGATGGGGGCGAGCGGTCCGCCATATTTGCGGGCAAGGTAGAGATTGATGGCCATGGATTCGTAAAGCACCATGCCGTCATCCTCGATGCAGGGAATGGTGCCCATCGGGTTGACGGCGAGAAATGCGGGAGACAGCGTGTTGAGCGGCGCATCCGCAGCCAGCGGATCGGCAAGGCGGCGGGCCTGTATCACGGGCACATGCTTGAATTCTATGCCCAGTTCACCCGCAAGCCACAGCGTGCGCGTGGCACGGGAACGGTAGACACCGTAAATCGTCAACATCGAAATTACCCCTTGACCAGTTCGATGCGCGGCACGTTACGGTTTCGTCGTTTTAAAGTGAAGTTGCAGATCGCCGGGGCAGCTATGATTTTTTCTGATCCGTGAAGAAGTCCGTATCCGGCGACAGACGATATTCGAAACGGTCGATAAAGCGTTCGAACAGGCGGGCGAATGTTTCCACATCCTCCGCCGGCCATCCATCCATCACATCCTCGATGACGCTCATCTTGGTCCGGCGCATCTCCTGCAAAAGACTGGTGCCGAGCGGCGTGATCTCGACAATGCTGCGGCGGCCGTCTTTCTGGGAAACGCCGCGTTTCAGCAGGCCGCGCCCCACCATATCCGCCACCACCCGGCTGCCGCGGGAAGGGTCGATGCGCATGCCCTCGGCAATCGCACCCACGGTGACATCGCCTTCCGCCCGGCGCAGAATATCGAGAACGTCGATATGGGAAAGTTCGAGACCCGGAGCGAGCTTGGCAAGCGCCATGCGGCCGATGATGCGGCGGCCGATCATAATGCGCATGCGCGTCATCGTATTGCCGATCCGCTTGATGTCCTCGGGCAGATCCTCGTTCCAGTTTTCCTCAGTCGCCACGCTTCATCGTCCCTTTCGATGCTGTTTTCCGATCACATTTAGCGGCATTAGCACAGATGTCAAAAACTTGCCATTGACATATATATGCTGATAGCACACAAATTGTCGCAGCAAAACCGCCGGAAGCCAACGAGATTTTTCATGGATATGTCCACCGCCCCCGTGGCGCCGCTTGTGTCGGATCATCGGCGCAGGCTCATCGTCTTTCTGTTCCTGATGCTGGCCATGTTCATGGCGACCCTCGATAACCAGATCGTATCGACAGCATTGCCCACCATCGTCGGTGAGTTCGGCGCGCTGGAGCGTTTCGGCTGGATCGGCTCGGCCTATCTTCTGGCGACCAGCGCGGTCATGCCGGTTTATGGCAAGCTCGGCGATCTGTTCGGCCGCAAATATGTGATGATCGCGGCAGTCGTCATCTTCACGCTCGGCTCGCTCGCCTGCGGGCTGGCATGGTCGATGGACAGCCTGATTGCCGCCCGCGTGTTGCAGGGGCTTGGCGGCGGCGGCATCATGGTCTCGATCTTTTCCGTCAATGCGGATCTGTTCGAACCGCGCGAACGCGCCCGTTACCAGAGTTATTCCAGCCTCACCATCATGGCGTCAGGCAGTGTCGGCCCGATCCTCGGCGGCACGATGAGTGATCTCTTCGGCTGGCGGTCGATCTTCCTCATCAACCTGCCGCTTGGCATTATCGTGATTGCAGGGCTGGCGCTGATGCTGCCGTACCGTCGTCCGGCCCGCCAGCCGAAGATCGATTATCTCGGCGCGGTGCTCTTGGCGGCCACCATTGCCAGCGTGGTCTTCTGGGCCGACAGCAGCGAATTGTTCGGCTCGCTCATCGCAGCCCCCAGCCTCGGCATCATTGCTTTCGCCGTCATCGCCGCCTTTCTCTGGGTGCAGGTGGAACGCCGCGCGCCGGAACCGGTCGTGCCGCTGCGTCTCTTCAAGGACAGCACCTTTCCGCTGTTGATGATCGTGTCGCTGACCAGCGGCGGCATCGGTATCGGCATGGTCAATTATTATGCCCTGTTCCTGCAGACCACGACCGGGCTTTCACCCTCCCATGCCGGCCTGTTCTTCATCGCCGTCACCGGCGGCATCGTCATGGGCTCGCTTTCGGCGGGACGGCTGATTTCGATCACCGGCGTCTACAAGCCCTTCTCGGTGGCGGGTCTCTCCATCAACGTCATCGCCATGCTACTCTTCACGCAGATGCATGCAGGAACGCCGCTTTGGGTGATTGCGGTCCTCATGTTGGCACAAGGCTTTGCTGTCGGCCTCGGCCAGCAGGCGCCAATCATAGGCGTGCAGAATTCCGCGCCCAAGGCGGATATCGGTGCGGCGAGCGGCGCGGTGACGCTGACCCGCATGGGTGGCGCTGCCATTGCCATTTCGGTCTATGGCGCCATCGTGTCATCGAGCCTGAAGGGCGTGGCGGTCGACATTCCCGGCGTCGGCAAGATCGAGGAACTGACGCCTAAAATCCTCTCCGAACTTCCCGCCGCCTCGCAGGCCGCCGTCGCCTCGCTCTATTCGGATGCGTTTACGCCGCTCTTCTTCGCCGCAGCCGCAACCGCCGCCATCGGCCTTGCGGCGGCGCTGATGCTGAAACCGGTGCGACTGCCGGCGGCGGTGCAGGCAAAGCCGGCCGAAGGGGCGGGGGAGTAGGCAGGTAAGCAGTTGTGAACGCTGGTTTTGGCTGAAACCTCTCCTCCGTCATACCGGCCTTGCGCCGGTATCCAGTCAGCCCAAGTCCTTGGGCTGAGAGAGCTCTTCCCGCCGCGCAGACGCGCGGCTGCTAGATTCCGGCTCAAGGCCGGAATGACGGGAGATGCTTACAAAACAAAAACACCGCCGCTGGAAATTTAACGCCCGTTCCGCGTTATGCTCGCAGCACTTTACATTCGCGCGGGCGGCCCTATCTCAATGAATATGAAGCCGGAACAGCTCCTGAATTCCACGCCCAAGGGCCTTTATTGCCCGGCGGGCGATTTTTATATCGATCCCGTGCGCCCGGTGGCGCGGGCGCTCATCACCCATGGCCATTCCGATCACGCCCGCGCCGGCCATGGCGCGGTACTGGCCACGCGCCAGACGCTGGATATCATGCGTATCCGTTACGGTGAGGATTTCTGCGGCAGCGAGCAGGCGGTGGCATTCGGCGAGACGGTGGAGGTGAACGGCGTCACCGCCGGTTTCCATCCCGCCGGTCATGTGCTGGGTTCGGCGCAAATCTCGGTGGAAATGAACGGCCTGCGCATCGTCGCGTCCGGCGATTACAAGCGCGGCGTCGACCCCACCTGCGCACCCTTCGAGATCGTTCCCTGCGATGTCTTCATCACCGAGGCCACCTTCGGCCTGCCGGTGTTTCACCATCCGTTGCCGCGCGTGGAAATCGGCAAGCTGCTCACCTCCATCAAACAGTTTCCCGAGCGGACGCACCTTGTCGGCGCCTATTCGCTGGGCAAGGCGCAGCGCGTCATCCGGCTTTTGCGGGACAACGGTTATTCCGATCCCATTTATATTCACGGCGCGCTGGCGCGGCTTTGCGATTATTACGTCTCGCAGGGCATCGATCTCGGCGATCTGCGCCCGGCAACACTTGAAAAAAGCGATCCTTCCGCCTTCAAGGGCGCCATCGTCGTCGGTCCACCCTCGGCTTTTCAGGAACGCTGGGCGCGGCGCTTCAACGAACCGCTCATCGCTTTCGCCTCCGGCTGGATGATGGTGCGGCAACGCGCCAAACAGGGCGGTGTGGAGCTGCCGCTGGTGATATCAGACCATTGCGACTGGCCGGAACTGCTGGAGACGATCAAGGAAATCTCGCCGCAGGCCGTCTGGGTCACCCATGGCCGTGAGGAGGCGTTGGTGCGCTGGTGCGAGTTGCAGGGCATTGCCGCCAAGCCGCTGCATCTTGTCGGTTACGAGGATGAGGGGGATTGAGATGAAAGCCTTCGCCACGCTGCTCGACCGCCTCGTTCTCACCCCCTCGCGCAACGGCAAACTGAAGCTGCTGACCGATTATTTCCGCGATACGCCCGATCCCGACCGGGGTTACGGGCTGGCGGCGATTGCCGGCACGCTGGACTTGAAAAGTGTCAAACCCGCCCTGCTGCGCGAGCTGGTGCTGGAGCGGATGGACGAGGTGCTGTTTCGCTATTCCTATGATTATGTCGGCGATCTGGCCGAGACCATTTCGCTGGTCTGGGGCAATATCGGCGGCGCGGATGACGCCGAAGCGCAGGATCCACGCCTCGGCGACGTCGTGACATTGATGAATTCGCTCGGCCGCACGGAGGTGCGCAGCGCGGTGCGCGATCTTCTCGACCGGCTCGATACATCCTCGCGTTTCGCTTTCCTCAAACTCGCCACCGGCAGCCTGCGCATCGGCGTTTCGGCGCGGCTGGCACGGCAGGCGCTGGCCGATTTCGCCGGGAAAGACATCACCGAAATCGAGACCCTCTGGCACGGGCTGACGCCGCCCTATACGCCGCTTTTCGCCTGGCTTGAGGGGAAGTCCGGGCGGCCGGTACTGGCCACACCCGCCATCTTCCATTCGGTGATGCTGGCGACGCCGGTGGCGGATGGCGACCTCGATGCGCTGGACCCGGCCGATTACGCCGCCGAATGGAAATGGGACGGCATTCGCGTGCAATTGTCCCGCTCCGGCGCCACGCGAAAACTCTATTCCCGCTCCGGCGACGATATTTCCGGCGCCTTTCCCGATGTTCTGGAGGCAATCGATTTCGAAGGCGTAATGGATGGTGAGTTGCTGATTGGCGGCACAGCGCGCTCCAACAATCTCACCCGCACCTTTTCCGACCTGCAGCAGCGGCTGAACCGCAAGTCGGTGACAGCGAAGATGCTGGATGAATATCCCGCCTTCATCCGCGCCTATGACCTGCTGTTCGATGGAGAGAGCGATATTCGCGCCGAAAGCTACATGGAGCGCCGCGGCCGCCTGTCGGATATTATCGAGCACGCGCCGCATGATCGTTTCGACCTCTCGCCGCTGATCGGCTTTTCCAGCTGGCAGGAACTCGACACGCTGCGCGCCGCCCCGCCCGATCCGGTGATCGAGGGCGTGATGATCAAGCGCCGCGACAGCGCCTATCAGGCCGGCCGCGCCAAGGGGCCATGGTTCAAGTGGAAACGCGATCCCTATAATATCGACGCCGTGATGATGTATGCGCAGCGCGGCCACGGCAAGCGCTCTAGCTATTATTCCGATTTCACCTTCGGCGTCTGGGCGGAAGGCGAGGATGGCGAACAGCTCGTGCCCGTCGGAAAGGCCTATTTCGGCTTCACCGATGCGGAGCTGGAGGTGCTGGACAAATTCGTGCGCGACAATACGGTCGAGCGTTTCGGCCCGGTGCGGGCGGTGCGCGCCACGCCGGATTTCGGTTTCGTGCTGGAGGTGGCCTTCGAGGGCATCAACCGCTCCACCCGCCACAAATCCGGCGTCGCCATGCGGTTTCCGCGCATTGCGCGGCTGCGCGCCGACAAGCTGCCGGCGGAGGCGGACAGGCTCTCGACACTGGTGGCGATGATCGATGGCGTCGAGGGGTAGGGTGCCTTGGCCGCCTCCTCATCCTCCGCGGCAGGCACGGAAACGGGGAAGATTCTGTCCAGAAATTGCCATGATGGCTGCGAATACATTGTTGTCATTCGCGAATCCGTGATTGGACAGCCTCCCGCCGCAGTGTTGAACTGCTGTTACAACCATCCCTTCAGGTGACCATATGGCAGACAAACGCTTTCTTTCTTCAGCCTTCGGACAGGAAGAGAGCGGCACCATCTTGCCGGGCCTGACCCGGCGAAGCCTTCTGGTCTGCGCCATGGGGCTGTCAGCGGCTGCATTTTTGCCGCTGCGCGCGAAAGCGGGCGTTGCCGCGCCAGAGGTGTTGCCGCTGGAGCGGCAGGATTATGCGGAGGCACGCAAACGGTTCCACACCCATCTCTTGCGAAAAATGGCTGCGCCGGAAAAATCCTCGGCGCTCGGCACGCCGCCCGGGGCGGAACGGGTCACCTATCCCGGCGGGCCGGATGGCTCCATCGAACTTGTCGCTTGGCTCTCCCATTACCAGCCGTCAAAAACGTTGAAGCCCGCCGTACTTTTTCTTCATGGCGGCAACGCCACCGGAGACGGCCATTGGGCGCTGATGAAGCCCTATTGGGAAGCGGGCTATGTCGTGCTTCTGCCGTCCTTCCGTGGTGAAAACGGCCAGAGCGGCAATTATTCCGGTTTCTATGACGAAACGGCGGATGCGCTGGCGGCGGCCACCTATCTGGAAAACCTTCCCGGTATCGACAGAAACCGCTTCTTCATCGCCGGCCATTCCAATGGCGGCACGCTGACGCTTCTGGCCGCCATGAGCCGCAGGTTCCGCGCCGCAGCACCCATCTCCGCCGGCGTCAATTCCTGGCGTTATTTCAACCGCTATAGCGACGAGATCTGTTTCGACGAGACCGACGAGCGCGAATTCATCATGCGCTCCTCCGTCTGTTTCGGCCCCAGCCTCAAATGTCCGGCGCTGCTTCTACGTGGTACGGAGGAACGGCCTTTCGATGCCGATCACCAGCTTTTCGTGGATCGCGCCCTGACATCCGGCTTCAAAGTCGACAAGAAGCTGTTGCCCGGCACCCATAACGGCGTGGTGCCGCATGCGGTCGAGGAAAGCATCCGCCTTTTCAACGCCTTCGTCTGAAATGCGAACTGTGCCGCTGTCTAGGAACGTCTGAGGTTCAGGAGCACGTCCGGTAAAACCGCTTCGCACGTTTGCCGGAGACGCCCTAGTTCTTGACGATGGACGTCTTGGCCTGCTCCGCCCACCATGCGCCGTCTTTTTTGTCGGCATATTGGGCGCGCTTGTTGGTGAACTGCCCCTGGGTGCACATTTCGCGGTAATTGCGGACCGGCAGGCCGAGCTCCTTGACGACGGCATGCACCACCGTCGGGCCGGTCATGTCATAGACGCTGGCGAGCGTTCCATCTTCGATATTCTGGGAAATACGGTCGGCCATCAGCCTGAGCGCCGGGTGGCCGGGCCTGGAGGCCATGAAGTAATTCGTGATCTCGCCGCTTTTCATGGCGATGAAAACGGCCTCTTCCTGCGAGCCGATCACATCCTCGGGGCGGGCCGCAAAATTGGAATCGATATCGAGATAGATGCCGCCTTCCTGCAGAAGCACCAGAATACGCCAGAAATCCGCCTTGGCGGCGCCCACCTGCAGGCGACGGAAGGCGTCGGCGTAACGTCCGGGAAAATGCCGGTCGATATAGGTCTGGCACGCTTCGTCATCATGGTAGCGATATTCGAATTCCGGCGTCAGCCAACGGTTGAACAGGAAATTCGCATAGATCGGCGTCGTTACCCGGTTGGAGTAATTCGTCTGCCAGATGATGCGGGGAATGGCCTTTTCCGATTTCGGGCTGCGTCTGGCTGGCTGATATTGCGGAAGCGTTTTTCTTCTGCCGGGCCGGATGAACAAATCGATGGAAAAGATGACCTTGGCGATGTTTCCACCGATCTTGATCGCGCGGTACGCGATGCGGTTATAGCCATGCTTTGCCAAGTTCAGCGCTCCTGCGCGTGGAATCGATTGTCACGCACGTGGAAACGGCGGTACGCGGTATTTATTGGACGCAATTAGTTTGTCAATATGCCGTAAATGAGACGGCCGGGCCTCGATTGACGAGACCCGGCCGTCTTGCATGCGAATGGAATGTCAGCCCTTGTTGCGGTTGAAATAGCCGAGCAGCCGCATGGCGTTGGCGGTCACCAGAACCGTCGCGCCGGTATCGGCGAAAACGGCGAGCCACAGGCCCGAAACGCCGGTGACGGTGGTGACAAGGAAGACCGCCTTCAGGCCGAGCGCGATGGTCACGTTCTGGCGGATATTGCTCATGGTGGCGCGCGACAGGCCGATCAGGCGGGCGGCGTCGCCGACATTGTTGCGCATCAGCGCCGCATCCGCCGCTTCCATCGCCACGTCAGTGCCCGAACCGATGGCGACGCCGACGCTAGCCGCTGCAAGGGCCGGCGCATCGTTGATGCCATCGCCCACCATCACCACGGTCTTCTTTTCGGCAAGCTTGCGGATTTCCTCGACCTTGTTCTGCGGCAAGAGTTCACCGCGCGCCTCAAGGCCCAGCTTGTTGCCGATGGCGCGCGCCGTGCGGGCATTGTCGCCCGACAGCATCAGCGAGGAAATGCCCATTTCCTTCAGCGCTTTCACGCCTTCGGCCGCATCCTTGCGCGGCTCATCGCGCATGGCGAAGAGGCCGCTTGCCGCGCCGCCGGTCATCACGACCGCCACCGTCTTGCCTTCGCTTTCCAGCGCGGAAATACGGTCGGCAAGATCCTTCGAGAGGGTGCCGACCTCCGTCGCAAAACGCGGTGCGCCGATGAACAGCTCCTTCCCACCGACATTGCCCTGCATGCCGCGACCGGAAATCGCCTTGATGTTGGAGCCGGGCAGGGGCTTCACGCCCAGCTTTTCGGCATGATTGACGATGGCGCGGGCGAGCGGATGGCTCGATTCGTGCTCGATGGTTGCGGCCTGCGCAATCAGCTCTGCGTCGTTGCCGTCAAGCGCCACCACGTCGGTCACGACAGGTTCGCCGAGCGTCAGCGTGCCGGTCTTGTCGAAGGCGACGGTTTCGGTGCGCGCCAGCATTTCGATGACCGCGCCGCCCTTCACCAGCATGCCGTGGCGTGCCGCGGCCGAAAGGCTGGAGGCGATGGCCGCGGGAACCGAAATGACCAGCGCGCAGGGGCAACCGATCAGCAGCAGGGCGAGACCGCGATAAATCCACGTATCCCAGTCGCCGAGGCCGACAAGCGGCGGCACGATGATGGTGAGCACCGAGATCGCCACGATCAGCGGCATGTAATAACGCGAGAAGCTCTGGATGAAACGCTCGGTCGGCGCACGCGCATCCTGCGCTTCCTCGACGAGCGTGATGATGCGGGCAATGGTGTTGTCTTCCGGCGCCCGGTCGACGCGGATGCGCAGCGAGCCGTCGTGGTTGATCGAGCCGGCGAAGACGCGCGCGCCTTTTTCCTTGGCGACGGGAATGCTCTCGCCGGTCATCGGCGATTCATCGACGCTCGACTGGCCTTCCATGACAACGCCATCGGCGGCGATGCGGTCGCCGGGACGCGCCACGACCACCTGGCCGATGCGCACCTGATCGGCCGCGACCTGTCGCAGCGCGCCGTTTTCCTCCACCAGAGCCGTTTTCGGCAGGAGCGAACCGAGCGCCTTGATGCCCGAGCGGGCGCGGGCGGCGGCAAAGCCTTCCAGCAATTCGCCGACGGAGAAGAGCAACACGACGATGGCCGCCTCTTCCGCCTCGCCGATGATGATCGCGCCGATGGCGGCAATCGTCATCAGCATTTCGATGGTGAAGATCGCGCCGAAACGGGCGGCGTTGAAGGCGTTCTTCGCGATCGGGAACAGCGTGACCAGCGTGGCGATGATGAAGGCGTAACCGCCCCATGCCGGGAAGCTCAGTTCCGCCGCATAGGCGATGGCGACCAGAACGGTGCCGGTGAAGGTGTTGCGCGCCTTTGCAGTGCGCCACCACGCGCCTTTTTCATCCGCGCCATGGGCGTGCCCCACTTCCGCGCTCTGCACTGCAGCCGCCGGAGCGGAGCCATGCGAATGGCCCGCATGGTCGTGGCCGGAATGATCGTGACCAGAATGGTCATGCTTGGAGTGGTCATGATCATGCCCGCCGCAGGACGCGTGATCGTGCGCGGAATGGTCATGCCCCGAATGGTCATGATCTGAATGATCATGGTCGTGGTGATGGCCGCTGCATGACCCGTGATCATGGTCGTGATTGTGATCTGCGGCCTTTTCTCGCGCGGTCTTTTCCTGCGGCAGCAGGGCCGGCTTGAAACCGAGTTTGCGCAGCGTGTCCTCGATTTTTTCGACCGGGGTTTTGCTCTCGGCAAGCGAAAGGTTCAGCCTTTCGCGCGCAACGGAAACCTTCACGTCGGCAACGCCGGGCAGGCGGGAAAGCGCGGTCTCGATCTTGGCGGCGCAGCTGCCGCAATCCATGCCGCCGACCGAAAAGGTCAGCGCATTGCTGCTGTCGGCGCTCGCTCCGGTATCGGCATGGTGGCCGCCGCAGGACGAATGATCGTGGTCCTCATGGCCGTGGCCGTGATGATCCGCTTCGACTTTTGCGCGGGAGACTTTCTCCTGTGGCAGCAAAGCGGGTTTGAAACCGAGCTTGCGCAGCGTGTCTTCGATTTTTTCGACCGAGGTTTTGCTTTCGGCCAGCGAAAGGTTCAGCCTTTCGCGTGCAACGGAAACCTTGACGTCGGCAACGCCCGGCAGGCGGGAAAGCGCGGTTTCGATTTTCGCCGCGCAGCTGCCGCAATCCATGCCGCCAACGGAGAAGGTCAGTTGCTCGCCGTCTTTGCCCTTGATGTTTATGCCTGTCGAAATATTCATGGTTTCCGCTCCTGAATTCCAGTCGACAGCCAATCTGGCACCTCTAGCAACTAGAGCTTCAAGAGCAAAAATGCGGTTTTTCGATTTTTTTTGAAAAACTGACGCCAGCCTCGCGCCAGCCGCGCGGTCCATCATGCCGGCAGATTGGATTCCATGAAGCGGTTCAGATGATAGCACTCCTTTTGAAAAACGGTCGCTGGGCGGCCTCTCTGGCGGGGCTTGCCCTGCTGCCTCTCATGAGCGGCTGCCTTTTCGTGACGGATACGACCCGGATGGACCCGGATGTCTTCGTCCGGGAAACGACGCCGGTATTCAATTTCAACTCCGTCAGCTCCAATCGCCAGCCGGAACTGCCGCCGCAGCCGGGCCAGCTTTCGACGCGCCCGCCGGATCTGTTCAGAACCCGCTTCCATCAGGAATACGGTCCGCCGGTGCGCGGGCAGGGGCTGCAAGCCCCGCAGGTGCAGGGTTATAACGCGCAGCAGCCGCAGGGTCAGGCGATGGCCTATGGCCTGCCTGTCTCCAATCCGCTGCACCGGGTCATGTATGGCCCGATCCGCGATGAGGACCGCTCGCTGCCGGCCATTCCCTATGGCCGCATCGATCCGCGTTATCTGAGGCAGGAAGTGAGCTACCAGACGGCGGAAGCCCCCGGCACGATTATCGTCGATACCAGACAGCATTTTCTCTATCTCGTGCAGTCCGGCGGCAAGGCGATCCGTTACGGCGTTGGACTGGGGCGCGACGGTTATGCTTGGTCGGGCCGTGGCAAGATCCAGTGGAAGGCGAAATGGCCGCGCTGGACGCCGCCCGATGAAATGGTCAAGCGCCAGCCGGAGCTCGCCTCCATCTCCGCCGCCAATGGCGGCATGACGCCCGGTCTCAACAACCCGCTCGGCGCGCGTGCGCTTTATATCTTCAAGGATGGCAAGGACACGCTTTACCGCGTGCATGGCACGCCGGACTGGCAATCCGTCGGCAAGGCGACGTCCTCCGGCTGCGTGCGCATGCTCAATCAGGATGTGATCGATCTCTACGAGCGTGTGCCGCAAGGGGCGCAGATTGTGGTTATCTGAACACGTTCTAAAAGAAAGAGATATTGGACCCATTCCGCCAGCGCCTTGTGACTGGCTTTTAGCGGTCGGTTAACTATTTTCGCAATACGCATGAAACGGAACAAATGACGTACAACGGCGATATAGCCGTTCGAAATGTGGGACAAACCGGCCTTATGACAAGCACCGACACAGATCTTTCCAGACGCACCTTCCTTTCCCTTCTCGGCATCTCCTCCGCTTCGCTTCTCGCAGGCTGCGCCTCGTCGGGCACGGGAGACGCCATTCGCCAGCAGGCGAGCGCCATCGGCAGCGATTTCCGGCAGATGTTCTCGCCGGGCGTCAGCGATGCGGAACTGGCCGTCATGTACGGCTCGGTTGAGGATGGCGGTTACGTCATTCCCGCCGTCCCCTATCAGAAAATCGACCGCCGTTATTACCGCCAGCGGGTTGTCGACCCGACCGGCGAACGTCCCGGCACCGTGGTTGTGGATACGCGCTCGCGCTTCCTTTATGTGGTGGAGCAGGGCGGCAGCGCCATGCGTTATGGCGTCGGCATCGGCCGCGAAGGTTTCGCCTGGTCGGGCGAGGGCGTCATCCAGTGGCGTCAGAAGTGGCCGAAATGGACCCCGCCGGACGAAATGGTCGCCCGCCAGCCGGAACTGGTCAAATATTCCTCCAAGAACGGTGGCATGCCGCCGGGCCTGAAAAACCCGCTCGGCGCCCGCGCGCTTTATATCTTCCAGAACGGCAAGGATACGCTCTACCGTCTGCACGGCTCCCCGGAATGGAACTCCATCGGCAAGGCCGTCTCCTCCGGCTGCGTGCGCCTGATGAACCAGGATGTCATCGATCTTTACGACCGCGTGCCGCAGAAGGCGCGTGTGGTGGTCTGGCAGTAAGCCGGACTTCCCTTGCATAAGAAGGCGGCCTCTGGGGCCGCCTGGTATTGCTCCCGGTGGCGAAACGATGGGCGAAAATGTCTCATCCGCACACCGTCACCCCGGACCTGATCCGGGGTCCAGCGCGATCAAGTCCTTGATCGCAAAAGACTCTTTCATGGCGCAGACGCGCCGTGGCTGGATGCCGGATCCAGTCCGGCATGACGTGGAAATGTTGCGCCCTGTTTTTTTCGAGATCACTGACGGCTGAGATTGTCCTTCAGCGCATTCACCCGGTCGCGAATCTGCACCAGCTCTTCCAGCCCGCAGCCGGTGGCGCTGCCGATTGCCGCCATGATCTTCACGCCCTCTTTTTTGAGGTTCGCGCCCTTCGGCGTCAGAGCCACCAGCACCTGCCGCTCATCCACCGTGCCGCGCTTGCGGGTAATCAGCCCCGCATGTTCGAGCCTTTTCAGCAGCGGCGACAGCGTGCCCGAATCGAGGCCCAGCATTTCGCCGAGCGCCTTGACGGTGGATGTCTCCTTTTCCCATAGCGCCATCATGACGAGATATTGCGGATAGGTCAGCCCGATCGGGTCGAGCAGCGGCTTATAGGCGCGCGTGAAGGCGTGTGCCGCGCCATAAAGGGCAAAACATATCTGCTGGTCCAGCCTCAACAGGCTTTCCATCTTCTTCTCGTCGCCCTCTGCGTCCATTTTCCTGCTCCAAAATCAACCGGGAAGGGAACAATCAGCCCCCGCTTTCGGTTCCTGCCGCATGGATGCGCGGCGAAATTTCGTGAAAATTATCGCAAAAAACAAAATCTCATTCAATGTGCAAAACTATATTGCGCACAATTTAATTGTGCATTATAAGATGCCCAACACCAACCCGAAGGAGTAAATGCCATGCCCATTCTCTACACGACCAAAGCATCCGCCACCGGTGGCCGCGCCGGCAACGCCAAGTCGGAAGACGGCGTTCTCGACGTGACGCTGACCGTTCCGAAGGAACTGGGCGGCGATGGCGCCCGTGGCACCAATCCGGAACAGCTTTTCGCAGCCGGTTATTCCGCGTGCTTCCTGGGCGCGCTGAAATTCGTTGCCGGCAAGGAAAAGGTAAAGATTCCTGAAGACACCACTGTGACGGCAACCGTCGGCATTGGCCCGCGCGAAGATGGCGGCGGCTTCGGCATCGAAGTGTCGCTGAAGGCCAATATTCCGGGCGTTGAGCGCGAAGTCGCCGAAAAGCTGGTTGCCGCCGCTCACATCGTCTGCCCGTACAGCCACGCCATGCGCACCTCCACGGAAGTGCCGGTCTCGGTGGCCTGATCCAATTCGCGTGAGCAAGTTATCTGAACAACTGGGCCGGGTTCATCCCGGCCTTCTTGTTTTCAGAAAGAAAAATGCTATATTCTTTCCAAGGAAAGGATATGCGTCATGAATATTCACGCCAAGAGCGCCATGGATCCCGCCTCGCAGGGCAGGGTCGTCACCAAGGCCGTTATCGCCGCCGCCGAGCGGTTGGGCCTGAATGCCGCGCGCACGGCCGATATTCTCGGCGTTTCCGCCCCCACCGTGTCGCGCATGAAACGGCTCGATTTCCTGCTGGAGCCGGGCGCCAAATCCTTCGAGTTGGCGGTACTGCTGATCCGGGTTTTCCGCTCGCTGGATGCGATTGCCGGCGGCGATGAGGCCGTGGCGAAAAACTGGCTGCGCAATCACAATGTTGCGCTGAACGCCGTGCCTGCCGACAAACTGACCACCATTACCGGATTGATCGATGTCCTCTCCTATCTGGACGCCCGACGCGCTCCTGTCTGAAAAACGCGCCGTATCGGGAAAATACTGGCGGCTGGTGGAAGCGCAGCATCAGGTCTCCACCATGAAACTGGTGGATACGGTGGAGGAGCAATCGCTGCTGGAAGATATTCTGGAGACGAGCAAGCGGCCCTTTCCGCCGGAATGCGCCGGTTTCGATTATCTTCTCGCCACGCCCTTCCGGTATGGAGCCGCCTATCCGCATGGTTCGCGCTTCCGCCGCGCGGGCTATACCGAAGGCGTTTATTACGCCGCCCAGAAGGTGGAGACGGCGCTCGCCGAAATGGCCCTTTACCGGCTGCTGTTTTATGCCGAATCGCCGGGCACGCCGCTGCCCGCCAATCCCGCCGACTATTCCGCCTTCGCCGCCCGTATCGCTACCGATGCGGCGCTCAACCTGACGAAACCGGAACTGAGCCGGGATGCTCGCCTGTGGACCGATCTGCAGAATTACGAGCCATGCCAGGCGCTGGCCGATCAGGCGCGTCTGGCGAAGATCGAGGCTATCCTCTATCGCTCGGTACGCGACCCCGCCGGCGGCCTCAACATCGCTGTTCTGTCGCCGAAGGCTTTTGCCGCGAAGACGCCGGTGGAGCGGATGAGCTGGCGTATCCACCTGTCGAAAACGGGGGTGCAGGCGCTCTGCGAATTTCCGATGCGCAGAACGGGTTTTGCGGTTTTGGATTTCGCCGGCGATCCACGCCTCGCCAGCCTTTTGGGCTGACGGGCGTTTGCTTTTCAAGACCATCAGGCCGAGGCGAAAAACCCTTCCGGATCATCGACTTCCACCAGCCTGCGCTTTTCGATCAGCCAGAAGCGGGTTCCGACCGTCCGCACGAAACTCCTGTCGTGCGAGACAAGCACGCAGCTGGCTTGGCGGCTGATGATTTCCGTCTCCAGCGCTTCCTGCCCCTCAATATCCAGATGGTTGGTGGGCTCGTCCAGCAGGTAGAAATTCGGCTCCGCCAGCCGCAGCGCCAGCATGGCGAGCCGCGCCTTCTGCCCGCCGGAAAGCGCGGCGATGCGGCGCTTCTGCATTTCCATGTCGATTCCGGCGCCCGCGAGCAGGCCATGGATGCGCTGGTCGCCAATATCGAAGCGGCGGGAGAGCAGTGAAACGGGCGTGCTGTCGTCATCGATCTCGGCGAGCGACTGGTCGACATACCCGGCCACCAGCGAGGGCGTTGCCTTGATGCCGTCTATCTGGCCTGCGCCCGATACCGCCGCCTGCAGAAGCGACATCAGCCGTGTCTTGCCGACGCCGTTGCGGCCGAGAATGACGATGCGGTCCCCCTGACGGACAAATTGCCGGCCGGTGCGAAACAGCACCGTTCCGTCCGGTGTCGAGACCGGCGCGTCTTCCAGAGTAACCAGAACCCTGGCATGGGTGCCGCGATTGGCGAGCTGGATCTTGCCGGCGGATCGCTCGATATGGGCGGGCCGCGCCTTTTCCTCGATCTTTTCCGCACGCTCACGCAATTGCTTGGTCTTGACGGTCAGAAGATCGCTGCCGGAATTGATGCCGATATTGTTCAGCTTGGCGGCCTGACGGCGCAATTGCTGGGCGGTTTTCATGTCGCGCTGGAAACGCCGCTCATCGGCGGCATCCTCTTCTTCCAGCACCGCCCGTGCGTGGCCATAGGGCAACCGGAACAGCGCCGAATTTTCCGGCCGCAGGAACAGCGTGCTCCTGGTGACATTGTCGAGAAAGGCGCGGTCATGGCTGACGATGATGACAGCCGTATCGCGCGGCAATTCACCGAGCCAGTTTTCCAGCACGTTGATCTTTTCGAGGTCGAGATGGTTGGTCGGCTCGTCGAGCAGCAGCACATCCGACTCGGTGATCCATGCCCGCGCCAGCATGGCAAGCCTCTGCCAGCCGCCGCTCAATTCTTTCAGGCGGCGCTCCCGGAACGGCTCCGGCACCAGCATGGCGTCGAAAATAATGTCGGCGCGCCAGCTCTCGCTGTCGATCGTATCCGCCGGCAGGGCGGAAAGCACGGCGTCCCGCATCGTCCGTTCCATAAGCGGCAAGGGTAGATGCTGGTGGACGATGGACTGCGTCAGTCCGCGCAGCCGGGTGATATCGCCGCTGGTTGGCTCCATGTCACCGGAAAGGCAATGGAGAAGGGTGGATTTGCCGCAGCCATTGGCGGCGACAATGCCGATGCGGTCTCCCGCATTCACCGTGAGGCTGAGACTGGAAAAAAGCGGCTTGCCCAGAATGATTCCGAGGTTTCGAAGCGTGATGATGGTCATGAAGTCGTCTCTGGCAAGACGGACCCGTTGACGAACCGTGGTCTGCCGCAGGCAGTACGGGGTTTCGGTTCGGGGTGATCCGTCGTGAAAACATGCGCAACGGCAGACAAGCTGCATTCTGCGCGGCCTTTTGGGCAAACCAGAGTGTTGGTGTTCCGGTCAGCCCTGCAAACGTGTCCGCAGGGCAAAAAGGTGGCAGAGCTGACGATTGCGCCAGAAGCAGGAAATATCCATGCGAAGCCTCCTTTCTTGAAACGGGTTGAACCGCTTCACCATTAACAGCGGCGGTTGTTCGAGGCAACGGCTTTTGCAATGGCAGGCGGTGGGGGAGAATGCGGCAAGCCCGCACTCTCCCGTTTTAATCCGACGCTCGGCTGAGCGGCCTTTATTGCTTCGCGACACGCGCGCGCAGTTCTTCCACATGCGCGGCGATTTCCGGCGTTACGGCGTCGCCGAAGTCTTCCATTTCGAACATCGGGCGAATTTCGATTTCGCTGCGCTCCAGCATCGGGTTCGGGCAGCGTTTCACCCAGGCCACGGCCTCGTCCATGTCCTTCACAGTCCAGATCCAGAAGCCGGCGACCAGCTCGTTGGTGTGCGGGAAGGGGCCGTCGATCACCGTGCGGCTGTCACCGTCGAACACAACCCTCTTGCCCTTGGAGGAGGGATGCAGACCGTCGCCGGATTGCATGATGCCGGCATTGACCAGTTCCTCGTTGAATTTTCCCATCGCCTCGATCAGCTCGGTCGTGGGCATGACGCCATCTTCGCTGCTTTTGGTGGCTTTTACAAAAACGATTGCACGCATGATCATTCCTCCTTGATTGCGCTTTCTTCGTAGTTTCGCTCCCCGGCACGACGGCCGGATGACATTGTCGCCGACAAAAGTGGCGCCATGCCGTCAATCCTGTCAGCCGAGGTCGACAAGGTCACGGCGCAACCGGTCGGGGTCGCCGCTGCCGATGCGGGCTTCGATTTCGGCATGGGTCTGTTCCCAGATGGGGAAGGCGGCGGCGAGCACGGCCATGCCGTCCGCCGTCAGCCGCAGCCGCTTGCCGCGCTTGTCCTTCGGGTCCTGTTCGATGCTGACCAGCCCGCGCCGCTCCAGCGGCTTCAGCGCCGCCGTCAGCGTCGTGCGGTCCATGGCCAGAAGATTGGCGACCGGTCCCATCGGCGGCGGCTCCGGCCGGTTGAGCGACATCAGCAGCGAAAATTGTCCATTGGTGATCCCAACCGGCTTCAGCGCATTGTCGAACAACCGCGCCAATGCCCGTGCGGCGCGCTGCGCATGCAGGCACAGGCAGGCATCCCGCACGAAAAGAGTTGTCGAAAAAGGAATCACGCTGGCGTTTGACATGGGATAAATATGTTGATATCAACCTAATTAGTCAAGCGGAACTTGATGTCCCCGCAGACTGTTTATTGACTTTCAGCACAGAAATAGCCGGCGCCCACCGTCAAAGCGGGGCGGTGCCGTGGTGAAAGACGGATCCAAGGAGGAAAGATCATGTCTCATCCCGTCGTTTCGAAAGAGGAGTGGCTTGCGGCCCGCCGCGATCTGCTGGTGAAGGAAAAGGAACTGACCCGCGCCCGTGACAGGCTGAACGAGGCCCGGCGTGCGCTGCCCTGGGAAGAGGTGACGAAGGATTATATCTTCGATGCCCCTTCCGGCCCCAAATCGCTGAAGGAACTGTTCGGCACCTGCAGCCAGCTCATCGTTTATCACTTCATGCTGGCGCCGGACTGGGAGGAGGGCTGCGTCGGTTGCTCCTTCTTTGCCGATCATGTCGATGGCGCGCTGATCCACCTCAAGCATGGCGATGCGGGTTTCGTTGCGGTTTCGCGCGCGCCGCTTGAGAAGATCGAAAGCTACAGGAACCGGATGGGCTGGAAATTCCCCTGGGTTTCGGCCGAAGGCAGCGATTTCAACTACGATTATCAGGCCTCGTTCCGCGACGAGGACATGGCCAAAGGTGAAATCACCTATAATTACCGTGACATGGCGCCCTATGGCGACCTGAAGGACCTGCACGGTATCAGCGTTTTCGCCAAGGGCGACGACGGCAAGATCTACCACACCTATTCCACTTACGCCCGCGGCGCGGAACAGACGCTCGGCACGCTGATGCTGCTCGATCTGGTGCCAAAAGGCCGTAACGAAGAGGAGGTAATGGATTGGGTGCGCCGCCACGACCAGTATGAGGAAGCGCCGAAGGCGGCAGCCTGCTGCCACTGAAAACGGACGACGAGGAGGAAACAACAATGGAAATGGAAATCGCCAAGCCGCAGAAGGAACATGAGTTCCTCAAGAGGATCGTCGGAGACTGGGTCATGACCTCCAGTTCCGGCCATGAGGGCTACGATGCCGACGACCCGTCGCAGCAATTCACCGAGACCGTCCGCTCCGTCGGTGGCTTGTGGATCATCGGCAACGGCACCGGCAAGATGCCCGACGGCACGGATATGACGGCTGTGATCACGGTCGGTTTCGACCCGGCCAAGGGCAATTTCGTCGGCACCTGGGTAGGGTCGATGATGACCAATCTCTGGGTCTACAAGGGCTGGCTGGAAGAGGACGGCAAGACCCTGACGCTGGAAGCGGAAGGCCCCGCCTTCGACGGTTCCGGCCGCACCGATACCTATCACGACGTGCTGGTGCTGCATGACGACAATCACCGCAGCTTTTCGGGCAGCGTCAGGCAGCCGGACGGCACATTCAAGACCTTCATGACATCGGAATTCCGCCGCAAGGCCTGAGGCCCTGCGAAAATTCACCCGAAGACCGCCGGCGCCGCCGCATCCTGCGGCGGGCGCTTGCCGAAACACACCCGCCAAACCCTCCATAGGAGACGACAATGTCCGATACACATGGAAAATTCATCTGGGTCGAGCTGATGACGCCCGACATGGAAGCGGCAGCCCGCTTTTATGGTCATGTCGTCGGCTGGCAGACCAAGGATTTTGGCTCGCCGGAAATGCCCTATCTGGTGCTGGAGGCCGATGGCAAGGGCATGGGCGGCGTCATGGAGCTGACCGACGAGCACAAGGGTCAGGGCATTCCCCCGAACTGGACCGCCTATGTCGATGTCGACGATGTGGACGCCACGGCGAAACAATTCGCCGAAAAGGGCGGCGCGGTCAGACGTCCGCCGCAGGATATTCCCGAAATCGGCCGCTTCGCCGTGGTCGCGGATCCCTTCGGTGCGGTGCTCTGCATCATGACGCCGCTGCCGATGGAAACCGGCGGTTTCCCCGAGGATATGCAGGAAAAGCAGGGCCATGTCGGCTGGCACGAGCTCTTTACCGATAATGTCGACGAGGCCATGGCCTTTTATGGCGATGTGTTCGGCTGGACCAAGGACCATGATTTCGACATGGGCGACATGGGCCCGTACCGCATCTTCGCTTATAAGGGCAAGGCCGTCGGCGGCATGATGAAACGCATGCCGCAGGTCCCCGTCTGCCATTGGGGTTATTACTTCAATGTGGACGGTATCGATGACGCCATCACCCGCGTCAGCACCGGTGGCGGCCAGGTCGTCAACGGCCCGATGGAGGTTCCCGGCGAAAGCTGGATCGTCAACTGCGTCGATCCGCAGGGCGCTTATTTCTCGCTGGTTTCGCAGAGGAAATAGCCCTGTTTTCTAACGGTCTGCCGGGGCTCGCTCCGGCAGATTACCGCTCTCTCGACAGGCGGACGTGATCGATGAAGGCGCGCAGCTTCGGCGCAAGATTGCGGCGGCTGGGGTAATAGAGATAAAATCCCGCAAAGCTCGGGGAGTGGTCTTCCAGCATGGAAACGAGCTGCCCGCTTTCCAGATAGGGGCGGAACGTCTCTTCCATACCGAATGTGATGCCCGCACCGGCGCAGGCCAGCTTGATCATCAGCTGCATGTCGTTGGTGGTGAAGGCCGGCTCCACCGCCACTGCGAATTCGCGGCCGTTTTCCGCAAATTCCCACCTATATGGCGCCACACCCGGACGGGGTCGCCAGCCGATACACCTGTGCCCTATCAATTCGCGGGGCTGCGCCGGCAGGCCGAAGCGGTCCCGATAGTGCGGCGAGCAGACGGCGAGCTGCCGCTGTGGAGCGGAAACCGGAACCGCAATCATGTCCTGCGCGATCAGTTCTCCCAGACGCACGCCGGCATCGTAGTGCTCGGCGACGATATCGAATTCCTCGTCCGTCACGACGATATCGAGCTGCACTTCGGGATGTATTTCTGCAAAGCGCGCAAGCAATGGTCCGGATAAAAAGCGCTCGGCTATCGAGGAAACCGCAAGCCGCAACTGCCCGCGCACGGCGCCGCTCAGGGATGACGCGGCATTGGCAGCCTCAACGAGAGTGCCGATGGATGGCGACACATCCGCATAAAGCTGCTGTCCCGCTTCCGTCAGGCTGACGCTGCGCGTCGTGCGCTGCACCAGCGCTATTCCCATCGTTTCTTCAAGCTTGCGGATGGTCTGGCTGACGGCGGAGCGGGTTACGCCGAGCCTGTCTGCGACAGCCCGGAAGTTGCGCTCCTCGGCAACCATGCAGAATGTCGAAAGCGCGTTGAGATCGATATTCATTGGTTAGAAATTCTACCCATTGAGGTTATGATTGAGGCGGTTATCACGACAATGCACAAGCTTTATCTTCTCCGCAATGGCCGCTGCCAGAAAAGCCGGCCATAACACCAAGGAGAAAGCCATGACATTGAACAAAGTCGTTCTCATCACAGGTGCATCGAGCGGGATCGGTGAGGGTATCGCAAGGGAACTGGCCGCGGCCGGGGCGAAGCTGGTGCTGGGCGCGCGCCGCATGGACCGCTTGCAGGCGCTTGCCGAAGAATTGCGCGGCAAGGGCGCCGAGGTCATCATCCAGCCGCTGAACGTGACGGACAGACAGAGCGTCGAGGCCTTTGCGGAGACGGGGCGCAAGGCCTTCGGGCAGGTCGACGTCATCGTCAACAATGCCGGCATCATGCCGTTGTCGTTAATGTCGTCCCTCAAGGTCGACGAATGGGACCGCATGATCGACGTCAACATCAAGGGCGTGCTTTATGGCGTCGCCGCCGTTCTGCCCGAGATGACCGCCCGCGCGTCCGGCCACATCATCAACATCGCCTCCATCGGTGCGCTCGCCGTTTCACCCACGGCTGCCGTTTATTGCGCGACGAAATTTGCGGTACGGGCGATTTCGGACGGGCTGCGGCAGGAAAACCGCGACCTGCGGGTCACCTGCATTTACCCCGGCGTGGTGGAAAGCGAACTTGCCCACACCATCACCGATCCAGCTGCTGCGGAACTGATGCAGACCTATCGGGCCATCGCCCTGAAGCCCGACGCCATCGGCCGCGCGGTGCGCTACGCCATCGAGCAACCCGACGATGTGGACGTCAATGAGATCGTCGTCCGCCCCACCGCCGCTTAAGGAGGATTGGCAATGAACATTGTTTCGACATCTGTTGCGCTTCTGCTCGCAACGGCTTCCACCGATACGGGCTCCAGCAAAACGAGCAACGCCATGGACGTGAATATGACCGAAACGGCTCAAACCCCGAACCACCCCTATGTCGGCATGTGGGTCACCGGCGATGGCCACATTCGCCAGGAACTACTGCCCAATGGCCGGTATGACGAGGCGCGGGGCAACCGCAAAAGCGCCTATCAGGGACGGTATGAGGTGAAGGGAAACCATATCGACTATTGGGACGATACCGGCTTCACCGCCGACGGCGAATTCGTCGACGATGTGCTTTATCACGGCGGCATGATCTTCTATCGCCAGAAGTAACGCCCCGCCAATCACGCGCCACCCGCCCCATCGAGGGCGGGCGGCGTATCTGTTTTTATCGCTTCAAACTACCGAGAATCCCGCGCACGATGGCGCGGCCGACCGAGGTGGCAACCGAGCGGGCCGCGCTTTTCATCGCCGCCTCGATCACCGTTTCGCGCTGGTATCCGGCCTTGCGTGCGCCGCCATTGCGCGAGCCGGTGGAGGCCGGTGCGGGTTCTTCATCGCCGAAGCCGGGCAGGCGCCAGCGGCCGGAAGCGCTTTCGGACTGGCTGGCGGCGTTTTCTTCCTCCGCCCGTCTGGCAGCTTCTGCATCGGCAGCCTTCTGGGCGCGGGCGGCGAGGATTTCGAAGGCCGATTCCCGGTCGATATCCTTGTCATATTGCCCGGCGACGGGGCTCACATCGATCAGGGACTTGCGCTCCGCATCGGTGAGCGGCCCGACACGGCCGGATGGCGGACGTACCAGCGTGCGCTCGACGATGGAAGGTGCGCCCTTGTCGTGCAGGGTGGAAATCAGCGCCTCACCGGTGCCGAGCGTGGTGATGGTGTCGGCGGTGTTGAAGGCCGGGTTTTGCCGGAAGGTGTCGGCCGCGGTGCGCACCGCCTTCTGCTCGCGCGGCGTATAGGCGCGAAGCGCGTGCTGCACGCGATTGCCGAGCTGGGCGAGAACGGTTTCCGGCACGTCGAGCGGGTTCTGAGTCACGAAATAGACGCCCACGCCCTTGGAGCGGATGAGCCGCACCACCTGTTCCACACGTTCCACCAGCACCCGCGGCGCATCGTTGAAGAGCAGATGCGCCTCGTCGAAGAAGAACACCAGACGCGGCTTTTCCGGGTCGCCCACTTCCGGCAGCTCTTCGAACAGTTCCGAAAGCATCCAGAGCAGGAAGGTGGCGTAAAGGCGCGGGTTCATCATCAGCCGGTCGGCGGCGAGAACCGAAATCGTGCCGCGCCCATCCGTGCCCACACGCATGATGTCGGCGATCTTCAGCGCCGGTTCGCCGAAGAAATTCGCCGCGCCCTGCTGTTCCAGAACCAGCAGCCCACGCTGCAGCGAACCGACCGAGGCCTTGGAAATCAGGCCGAACTGGTTGGAAAGCTCGGTTGCGTTTTCGCCCATATAGTTCAGGAGCGATTGCAGGTCTTTCAGATCGAGCAGCGGCAGCCCGCCCTGATCTGCGATCTTGAAGGCGATGTTGAGCACGCCTTCCTGCGCTTCCGAAGCATCCATCAACCGGGCAAGCAGCAGCGGCCCCATTTCGGCGATGGTGGCGCGCACGCGATGGCCTTTTTCACCGTAGAGATCCCAGAAGATCACCGGCGATTTGGCATAGGCAAAATCGGTGAAGCCAATCTGCTCGGCGCGTTTCTGCACCCAGTCCTTGGCTTCGCCCTGCGCGGCGATGCCGGAAAGGTCGCCCTTGATGTCGGCGCAGAAAACCGGCACGCCGGCCTTGGAAAAACCTTCGGCCAGAACCTGCAACGTCACGGTCTTGCCCGTTCCCGTCGCGCCGGTGATGAGGCCGTGGCGGTTGCCGAATTTCAGCTCCAGATATTCGCCCTTGTTCAGGCTGTCGTCCGGATTGCGGCTGGTCCCGATATAGAGCTGTCCGTCCTGCAACATCGACCATTTTCTCCTGCGGCTGGTGCATGACCCTTAAAATCGCGATGGATTTTGCAAAAGTCATCTCCGAATTTAAAGCGTCACTACCATGTTGCGGCCACTTCTGACGATAGCGGCCTTTTCATAGCTTGGTTGTGATGATCTTATAAGGACAGTTTCAAGGCGCAACAACTGCTTGATGGCGATGAATAAAAACCGCTTGATGAAAGTTGCCGCACCTGACCCTGGCCGCTTGAATGCGGCATGATATTGTTTTACGTTGACGTTAACGTCAGTTATTCGATGTTGGCGTCGTTTTTCAACAGGAGGCAAGAATGAACGAAGTCGTAAGCCAGATCGCCGAGAAGGCGGGAATAAGCCCCGAACTGGCCGAAAAGGCCATTGGCATGATTCTCGGTTTTCTCCAGCGCGAGGCTGCAGACGGCCCGATCGCCCGCATGATCGAAGCCATTCCCGGCGCCAGCGAACTGGTGGCGCAGTATAATGGCGAAGGTGCCGGCGGCGGCGGTCTGCTCGGCGGCCTGATGAGCGCGATCGGCGGCGGCGGCATCATGGGGCTGGGCCAGCAGCTGATGAGCCAGGGCCTCGGCATGAGCGAGATTTCCACGCTCGCCAAGGAAACCATCTCCGTTGCCCGCCAGCATGCGGGCGATGAGGTTGTCGATCAGGTGATCGCCTCGGTTCCGGGCCTCAGCCAGTTCGCCTGAGGCGAAACTACTCCATAGCGGGGCGCGGCGGCTGTTCGTTGAACAGGCGCCGCGCCTCTTCTATTTCGGCATGGTGCGTTTCCGCCCATATCCACACGCCGCAAAAGGCGCTGCCCAGCGTGCGGCCGAGGTTCGTCAGGCCGTAATCCACATGCGGCGGAATAACGGGATGCACGGTGCGGCGCACCAGCCCGTCGCTTTCCATCTGCCGCAGCGTTTTCGTCAGCATCTTCTGGCTGATATTGCCGACCAGCCTGCCAATCTGCGTGAAGCGCAGCGTGCCATGCTCTTCCAGCACTTCCAGAATAAGCATCGTCCATTTGTCGGCCACCTTGGCAATGATGTCCTGAACCAGCGCCTCTATTGCCGGATCGGTATCCGCGGGCGGCGGAACCTTGCGCCGGCTTTCGATGGCCGGGTCGGCGGGGTGCCGTTTCATCTTACACTCTCCTTCGGGTAAGTATAAATCTTTTGGGTGCCTACTTTCGATTGGAGAGTATAATAGCTAACTTCCTTTCAGCCAACAAGCAAAGGATGTTTCAATGAAAATCGCTGATAACACCATTCTCATCACCGGCGGCGGTTCCGGCATCGGCCGGGCGCTGGCGGAGGCGTTTCACAAGGCCGGCAACCGGGTCATCATTTCCGGCCGCCGCAAGGCCGTGCTCGACGAGGTGACGGCCGCCAATCCCGGCATGGCCTCGATGGTGATGGACGCGACGGACGCCGCAGGCATCCGCGCGTTTGCCGAAGCTCTGGTAAAGGCCCATCCGACCCTCAACGCCGTCATCAACAATGCCGGCATCATGCGGCCGGAAGACATCGCCGCAGCACCGGATTATCTCGACACGGCCGAAGAAACCATCGCCACCAATCTTCTCGCGCCCATTCGCCTGACGGCGGCGCTTTTGCCGCATTTCCTCAAGCAACCCGCAGCCACTGTGCTGACGGTTTCTTCCGGCCTCGCCTTCGTGCCCATGGTGCTGACCCCCACCTACAGCGCCACCAAATCGGCCATCCATGCCTATTCGGTCGCGCTGCGCGAGCAGCTGAAGGAAACGCCGGTGGAGGTCATCGAAATCGTGCCGCCCTATGTGCAGACAACGTTGATGGGCGAGGGGCAGGCGAGCGACGAAAGGGCCATGCCGCTCGACGCCTTCATTTCCGAGGTGATGGATATTCTTGAAAATCGCCCGGACGAGAAGGAAGTGGTGGTGGAACGCTGCAAGCCGCTGCGTTTCGCCGCGCAGAACGGCAATTTCGATCAGGTCTTCGCCATGATCAACCATATGCATCCGTAAACGCGCATCTGTCTTGACCGGGCATCCTGTGATAGCGTCGCGCTCTAATCTGCGGAGCGCGCGCTGTCATGGCCCAAGGCCGGTTCCTGATGCCGAAAACCATTCTGCCCGGTGTCGTCGCCGTGGCGGCGGATAGCGACCGTTCCTTTCCGCGCCACATGCACGATCAGTTCGGCATCGGTCTCATCGAACGCGGGGCGCAGAAATCGCTCTCCGGACGCGGCATGGTGGAAGCCGGCGCCGGCCATCTCATCACCGTCAATCCGGGCGAGGTGCATGACGGTATTCCGCTCGGGGAGGGCGGCCGCGCCTGGCGGATGCTCTATCTCGACATCGATATCGTCCGCGACGCCATTGCCGATATCGGCGAGACGGATCGCAGCGCGTTCGAATTTGCCTATCCCGTCGATATCAGGCCGCTGGCGAAGCGGTTCAACGCGGTCTTTGCAGCCATGACGGCAAGGGAACGGCCGGGCGAAACCCTTCGTGGCGACGAGACCCTGCTGACGCTTCTGGCGGGCGCGATGGAGAAGGCGGCGAAGCCGGGCGATATCGCCGCACCCGAGAATATAAAGCGGGCGAAAAGCCGCATCGACGACGAGCCCTCCCGGCCGTTCCGCCTTGCCGATCTCGCCGCAGAGGCCGGCATGAGCCAGTTTCGCTTCCTGCGCGCTTTCGCCCGGGCGACCGGGCTTACGCCGCACAGCTATCTTCTCCAGCGGCGCGTCCATGCGGCACGCCATGCACTGGCCAGAGGCACGCCGCCCGCCGAGGCGGCCTTTGCCGCCGGTTTTGCCGACCAGAGCCATCTGAACCGGTTCTTCGTGCGGCAATTCGGGGTTACGCCGGCGGTTTACCGGGCGGCGATTTCGTAGATGTTTTCTCCGCCCTCATTCCTGTGCTTGTCACAGGAATCCAGCCAGCCCAAGTCCTTGGGCTGAAAGGAGTCTCCCGCCGCGCAGACGCGCGTCGACTGGATTCCTGTGACAAGCACAGGAATGAGGACGGAGTGTGCTGGCCGATACTCTGACCCGCCACTTCGGTACGCGCCGACGAGCGTCTGTGCCGCAATTTCATCCAAGACACCCGCCCCGCGCACCCTCATGCTCCTGTCCTCCACCCACAGGACACACCCGCACCATGACACCCGAATTCCTCATCACATCCCTCATCGTCGCCGCCTCTCCCGGAACCGGCGTGGTCTACACGCTGGCCGCCGGTCTTTCGCAGGGGGCGAGGGCGAGCGTCGTTGCGGCCTTAGGCTGCACGCTTGGCATCGTGCCGCATCTGCTCGCCGGCATCACCGGCCTTGCCGCCATCCTGCACACCAGCGCGCTCGCCTTTAGCGTGGTCAAATATCTCGGGGTCGCCTATCTGCTCTATATGGCGTGGAACACGCTGCGGGAGGATGGTGCGCTGAAGATTGATGAGACGAGGCAGTCGCAGAAAGCCGCCCGCATCATCGGCGAGGCGATCCTCATCAATCTGCTGAACCCGAAACTGTCGATCTTCTTTTTCGCTTTCCTGCCGCAATTCATCGCACCGGATGAGGCTTTGCCCACACGGCGCATGATCGATCTCGGGCTGATCTTCATGGCCATGACGTTTCTGGTGTTTGCGCTTTATGGCTGTTTCGCCGCCTCGGTCCGGCGGCAGGTGGTGTCGCGCCCGGCGGTCCTCGCCTGGCTGAGGCGCAGCTTCGCGGCCGCTTTCGTGGCGCTGGGTGCGAAGCTGGCCCTGACCGAGCGATGAGACCAGAGCGGAGGGAAGGCCGCCTCAGTCGTCCCAATCGGGCGCCAGGTGGCCGGGATTGACGATGCGGCCATTCGGTTTGGCCAGCGCGTGGATCGCCTGCATTTCCTCTTCCGTCAGCGCAAAATCGAAAACATCGAAATTCTCCTTGAGGCGGCTTTCCGTCGCCGTCTTGGAAAGCGCCACGATATCCGGCTGCTGCACCGCCCAGCGCAGGGTAACTTGCGCGGCGGTCTTGCCGTGTTTTGCGCCGATATCCTTCAGCACGGGATCGTTCGGCACCTTGCCATCGGCCATCAGATAATAGGCCGTCACCGACATTCCGTGCTTGCGCGCGGCCGAAATCACCTTCGTCTGGTCGAGATAGGGGTGATATTCGATCTGGTTGGTGGCAAGCGGCGTGTCGGAAAGCTTCACCGCCTCTTCGGTCAGCGCCACGTTGAAGTTGGAAATGCCGATATTGCGCGCTTTTCCGGCCTTGCGCACCGCGTTCAGCGCGCCCATGCGCTCGGCAAGCGGCACATCGCTCTTCGGCCAGTGCAGGAGCAGCAGATCGACATAGTCGGTCTTCAGCTTCGCAAGGCTTTCATCGACGGAAGCGAGAAAATCGTCGTGGCGGAAGCGGTCCACCCAGACCTTGGTGGTGAGAAATATATCGTGCCGAGAAATGCCCGATTGCGCGATGACTTCGCCGACCGCGCCTTCGTTCTTGTAAATCTGGGCGGTGTCGACATGGCGGAAGCCGAGTTTCAGTGCTTCCGGCAGAATGCGCCTGACATCGTCTTCCGGAATGCGGAAGGTGCCGAAACCGAGGGCGGGAATATTCGCGCCATTCGCGCTGACGTCATACATGGGATGTCTCTCCTGTTTGCTGAAAACATGGCCGGCGCGGGATGCCGGGCGGGGAAGCCGTCTTTCATTAACTGGTGTCCGCGCGATCGGTTTCAACAGTTTCGACGCGATCACCATCCACGCCATTGCGGGCGGACAGGCGCGGCGATAACAGTCGGCTGCAGAAGATCATATCGCGGTATGGATTTAAATATACGGATGGAAGGAAATATCGCGTGTCACGCTCACAACGGCTTCTCGATCTGTTGCAGATCCTGCGCTCCCACCGCATGCCGGTCAGCGGCGCGGCCCTTGCCGCGCAAACCGGCGTCAGCCTGCGCACGCTCTACCGCGATATAGCGACGCTTCAGGCGCAGGGCGCGGATATCGAAGGCGAGGCGGGCGTAGGTTATGTGCTGCGCCCCGGTTTCCTGTTGCCGCCGCTGATGTTTTCGCAGCAGGAAATCGAGGCGCTGGTACTCGGCTCGCGCTGGGTGGCGGGCCGTGCCGATGCCGGGCTGGCGGAGGCCGCCCGCGCCGCCCTAGTCAAGATCGGCGCCGTGCTTCCCGATACCCTGCGCGAGGAACTCGATCATTCCACCCTGCTGGTCGGTCCGGGCCAGGGCCTTGCCGCCATCCATGTCGATCTGGCCGCCATTCGCGATACGATCCGTAAGGAAAGCAGGGTCGTCATCACCTATCGCGATGAAAAGGGAGAGGTGACGGAACGGGTGATCTGGCCCTTCGCACTCGCCTTTTTCGATCTGGTGCGGGTGGTGCTGGGCTGGTGCGAGACACGGCAGGACTACCGCAGTTTCCGGGCCGACCGCATCGAAGATTTCCGCCCTCTCGACAGCCGTTATCCGCGCCGACGCCAGGCGCTGCTGAAAGAATGGCGCGAAAGGGAAAAACAGCGGCGGCATCATGCTGACAAAAACTGACAGCAGCCGGGTCTAGAAACCGTTCATCCGCAACACAGGAGAACAGCCATGACCCACCCCGATTTCACCATCCTTTACGTCGACAACCCGCCGGCCAGCACCGAATTTTACAAGGCCCTGCTGGGTGCGGAGCCGGTCGAAGCCTCGCCGACATTCGCGCTCTTCGTGCTTCAGAACGGCATGAAGCTCGGCCTCTGGTCGCGGCACACCGTGGAGCCGAAAGCATCCGTTACGGGCGGCGGCGGCGAGCTTGCCTTCCGCGTTGAAAACGATGCGCGGGTGGACGAAATTTTTGCGGATTGGCAGGCGAAGGGCATCGACATGCTGCAGCAGCCGGCAGGCATGGAATTCGGCTACACCTTTACCGCCGCCGACCCCGACAATCATCGTCTCCGGGTCTATGCTTTCGCGGGCTGAAGCTACTTCTTCACCGCCACCACAAAAAGGCGGGGAAAGCGCAGAAGCAGGCGGCCGTCCGCCATCGGCGGATAGGCCGCCTTGATGCGCCGCGTATAGTCAGTGAGGAAGGCTTCGCGGTTTTCCTCGCCGACGGCGGTGAGATAGGGGCGCAGCCCCGTGCCTTTGACCCATTCGACGATGCTTTCCGCGTCCTTCATCGGATGATTATAGATGGTGTGCCACACATCCACCCGCGTGGATTTCGGCGTCAGCGCATCGAAATAATCCGAAGGCGCGGGCAGGGGTTTGCGGCGCAGCCTGCCATCTGAAAACCTATCCTTCCAGGAACCGTTCGTCCCGGTCTCCTCCATGGCGCGATGCGTCGGCTCCTGCAGATTGTCGGGCATCTGCACGGCCAGAACGCCGCCGCTTTCCAGCTGGTCCATCAGTTGCGAAAGAACGGTGAGATGATCCGGCACCCATTGGAACACGGCATTGGCGTAAAGCAGGTCTGCCTTCTGCGCCGGCTTCCACTGGGAAAGATCGGCCTTGCCGAAGCGCGTGGTCGGCAGCCGGTCCGCCGCCTTTTCCAGCATGTCGTCATCGCTGTCGATGCCGGTAATGACATTGACGCCGTAACGGTCGGTCAGAAGCTCGGTGGAATTGCCGGGGCCGCAGCCGAGGTCATAGCCATTCAGCACCCGCTCCAGCGGTACCTGCGCCAGAAGATCCCGCGCGGGACGCGTCCGCTCGTCTTCGAATTTCAGATATTGTTGGGCGGACCATGCCATGATTTTCCTCCTGCAAAATGCCGTCAGATCGCCAGCATCGCATGGGGCAAATCGCGCCGCTATCGTCCGATGCATGAATTATTGTGATGAACCTATTCATCAACCTTTTGTTTCGCCTCATAAAACGTGCTCACCGGGCCATCACTTTGTTATTTTCCATCAAAATCAGAAATCGCTGCAATTAAAACTTGACCTCGTCCAGGGAGAGGCATTCACTCCGGCCGATTTCCAGCACATGCCCCGTTGAGAGCGCGCAGCGCTCTTCATCCGGCAATGCATCAGAACAAAAAAGACGGAGCGTTTTTACCGAACGAAAACGCTCGAGACAGGAGACCACCATGAGCGTCGATACCGCACCCCGATCAACCACCTGGACCTATGTTGACGGTCAATGGCTGCCCGGCAATCCGCCGCTCATCGGCCCGACCTCGCATGCCATGTGGCTGGCCTCCACGGTGTTCGACGGTGCGCGCTGGTTCGATGGTGTCGCGCCCGATCTCGATCTGCATTGCCAGCGCGTCAATCGCTCCGCCGTCAATATGGGCATGAAGCCGACCATGACGGCCGAAGAGATCGAGTCCCTGGCGCTCGAAGGCGTCAAGAAATTCGACGGCAAGATGGCGATCTACATCAAGCCGATGTACTGGGCCGAACACGGCATGCCGGGCAGCGTCGTTGCGCCGGATGCCAGCTCCACCCGGTTTGCGCTTTGCCTTTTCGAAGCGCCGATGGATGCCGGCAAGCCGCTGACGCTCACCGTTTCGCCGCTGCGCCGCCCTTCGCCGGAAACCGCCATGACCGACGCCAAGGCCGGCAGCCTCTATCCCAATAGCGGCCGCGCCATTCTGGAAGCACGCTCGCGCGGTTTCGACAATGCCCTGATGCGCGACATGAACGGCAATGTCGCCGAATCCGCCTCCGCCAACATCTTCATGGTCAAGGACGGCGTCGTCCTTACCCCGGTTCCGAACCGCACCTTCCTTGCCGGCATCACCCGTTCGCGCGTGATCGGTCTTCTTCGCCAGGCCGGTTTCGACGTGCGGGAAGCGACGCTTTCGGTCGAGGATTTCCGCGAGGCCGATGAAATCTTCTGCTCCGGCAATTATTCCAAGGTTTCGCCCGTCGTGAAGCTCGACGATCGTGAATTGCAGGCAGGCCCCGTCGCCCGCAAGGCGCTCGATCTCTATATGGACTGGGCGCGTCTCGGCGCGGACGTTTAAGGTCGGGTAAAACCCATAGTTTCAAGAGGCCACGGCAGGCTCATCCCTGCCGCGGCCTTTTGTTTTGAACCGCATTATTTCCCATAAAAATTCAGGGGGAATTTAATCCAATTTTAGAGGACCACAGGCTAGCTTGCGGCATTATCGATCCGGGCTATTGGGGGCCGCCAAATGTCTTTCAGCATACGCAATATACTTGTGGGATTTTTTCTGCTCATCGGCATCGCGCTGGCGGGCTTCGTGGGCAACGGCATGTTGCAGTCCGTGCAGCGTGCCCGCAGCTTTTCGGAGGTGGCGCAGCTCGTTTCGCTGGACAGGCTGCTTTTCAACGCCTTGCTGAACTTTCGCAGTGAACGCGGCAACAGCGCCTCGGCGCTGACGGTCGATCCGGCGAAGACGGCCAATACCATCGCCAGCGTTCAGGCGTCGCGCCAGAAGGTGGACGCCGCCATGGGCGCCTTTCTCGAACAGTCCGCCGCGCTCGATCAGGCTGGCCTCAAGGCCCCGCTTGCCCGCGTGAAGGATATCTACACGCAATTCCTGGAGCTGCGCAAAAAGGTTGACGCCAACGTCACCCTGCCGCTCGACCGTCGTGAAAACGGGCTGGACAAGACCGTGCTGGCGCTCGGTCAGGATTTCCTGACGGCGCTCGAAGCGGGCTCGACGGCGGTGGAAGGCGAGGTTCGTTCGCTGGACCAGAGCCTGACCGGCCTCATCCAGTTGCGGTCCTATGGCTGGTCGGCGCGAGCGCTGGGCGGCAGCGCCACCGTTGTCATCAATGCGGTCGTGGCCCAGCAGCGGCCGCTGACCCCGCAGGAAACCCAGCAGCTTGGCAATTTCGATGCCGGCGCGGCCTTTGCCTGGAAAGCCACCGGCGACCTCGTCGCGCATGAATCGACGCCGCAGGCGCTGAAGGATATCTACGCCGTTGCCGACAGGACCTATTTCAAAGGTGATTTCGTCACGCAGCGCGCAAAGCTGATCGACGATCTGAACAACGGCCGCACGCCTGCCTTCACCATCGATACATGGCGCAATACGGTCACCGCGAACCTCGATACGGTCGCGAAAATCGCCTCAGAAGCGATGGATGTTCTAAACGCCAATGCCGAAAAGGCCAGACAGGACGCCTTTATCGGCGCGATGATCTATCTCGCCGCGTTCATTCTCACGCTTGGCGTCTGCATTCTCTGCCTTGCCGTCATCGTCGGCCGCGTCACCCGTCCGATCAGCCGCCTGACAAAGGCGATGATGGAATTGTCCACCGGCAACCTGACCATCGATGTGCCCGGCGCAAAACGCGGTGACGAGATCGGCGAGATGGCCCGCGCCGTGGAAATCTTCCGCGAAGCGGCCATCCGCAACCGGCAGCTTGAGGACGAAGCCATCGGTAACCGCGAGCAAGCCGAGCGTGACCGTATCGAGCTGCAGCAGCGCGCCGAGGCCGAGGCCGAAGAGCGTCTCAATCAGGCCATGGGGTCGCTGGCTGGCGGTCTTCGCCGGCTTGCCTCCGGTGATATGGTCTGCGAGATCGCCACGCCGTTTGCGCCGCAATTCGAGACGCTGCGGCACGATTTCAACAGCTCCGTGCATCAGCTGCGCGAAGCGCTCACAAGCGTTGGCCAGTCGGTGCAGACCGTGAACGGCGGCGCCCACGAGGTATCCTCCGCATCCGACGATCTTTCCCGCCGCACCGAACAGCAGGCCGCTTCCCTGGAGGAAACCGCCGCGGCGCTGGAAGAGATCACCGCCAATGTTTCCGCCACCTCCAAACGGGCGAGCGATGCGCGCGACACGGTGCGTGAGGCAAGGACAAAGGCCGATCTTTCCGGCAAGGTGGTGCGCGATGCCGTCGCCGCCATGGAGCGCATCGAACACTCCTCGCGCCAGATCGGCCAGATCATCGGCGTCATCGACGAAATCGCCTTCCAGACCAACCTTCTGGCGCTGAATGCCGGCGTCGAGGCGGCGCGGGCGGGCGATGCGGGCAAGGGCTTCGCCGTCGTCGCACAGGAAGTGCGCGAACTGGCGCAGCGCTCCGCCAATGCCGCCAAGGAAATCAAGCAACTCATCACCGCGTCAGCCGTTGCGGTGGGTGAAGGCGTGAAACTGGTGGCCGATACCGGCGTCGGCCTTTCCGAGATCGAGCAGCTGGTGCTTTCCGTCAACACCCATATGGACGCCATCGCCACGGCGGCGCAGGAGCAGTCGGCAGGCCTTTCCGAGGTCAATACGGCCGTCAACCACATGGATCAGGCCACGCAGCAGAATGCCGCGATGGTGGAGGAAATGAATGCGGCCGGTGCGGGTCTTGCACAGGAATGCACGAACCTTCACGCCCTGCTTGCGCAATTCCAGCTCGGCCAGCAAAGCTCCGCATTGCGGGAAACGGCACGGCATATGCAGCGCGCCGCAAGCCCGGCCCACGCGCCCGCCGCACCGGTTGCACCGGTCGCACCGGCGCGGAAGGCTCGCCCCGTTGCTGCACGCGGCAATGCGGCGCTGGCCGTGAAGGGGGATGAGTGGACGGAGTTTTGAGTTTTGCAAGCATTGCTCGCGTCACCGGATGGCGCGGGCAATGCGGTGACGGAGCATCCGACACACTCAACGTCATCCTCGGGCCTGCCGCCCCAAACCGGACACCAAAGAAAAATAGCGTCGTCAGATAGGAAGGCAAGTCGGGCCAACCGCGCCGACGTCATCCTCGGGCTTGTCCCGAGGATCTGCAACGTATTGATTTTATTCGACGTGTTTAGATCCTCGGGACAGGCCCGAGGATGACGTCGAGAGAATGTTGGCCCTCCACGACTGACCTCAAAAGGGGGCTGCGCACTATTCGCCATCGGAGGCGATGGCTGGCCTGCCCTCGCAGCCAGCACGGGCCTCATCATTTCCGCACATCCGGCAGCGCAGCGGCAAGTGCCCGCAGCGGCGCGGTCATATGTTTGTCGCGTCGCATCGCCAGCGCGATCCGCCGTTCAAGCGGCGGTTCGAGCGAGCGCCATTCGAGCCCGGATGCCGCGCCTTCATGCTCCATCGCCATGCGCGGCACGATGGCAAGGCCAAGGCCCGCGCCTGCGAGCTTCTTGATCGCCTCGACGCTGCCCAGTTCCATGGCGGGCTGCACGGTGCGGCCGCTTGCCGAAAACCATTGATCCACCAGCCGGCGCGTATTGCCGCCCTCGTAAAGCAGCAGCGGCCGCGCCGAAAGCGTCTCGGCGTTGAGCACCGTTGCGTCAGAGACGGAGCCTTGCGGGAAAACCGCGACCAGCTCGTCGAGATGGATATCGCTGATATCGAGGCTGCGGCCGCTGGCGGGCAGGGCCACCACCGCCGCATCGATGGTATTGGCCTCCAGAAGTCGGAGGATATCGTGGGTATTGCCGGTCTGCACGACGATCTCGATGCCGGGCATGGCCTGCCGGATTTTGCCCAGCACCGGCGGCAGCAGATAGATGCAGGCGGTGGCGCCGGTGCCGATGCGAAGGCGTCCCGTCACCCCGCTGCGATGCGGCGCAACGGTATCGATGGCATGCGCCACTTCTTCGGCAATCCGCCTTGCATGGATGAGAAAGTCGCGCCCCGCTGCCGTCGGCTGCGCGCGCCTGCCGACCCTTTCGATCAGCCGCACGCCGAGCTGTTTTTCAAGCAGCCTTATATGCAGGCTGATGGCTGGCTGCGTCAGCCCCGCCTTGTCGGCGGCGGCGGAAAAACTGCCGAGATCGGCCACATCCATGAAGCTGCGAAGCTGCCGCAGATCGAGGTCCATCATCAAAGAAAACCTTATCGTTTGTATAAGACAGATAATCTTTATTTTGGCTGCGCCGCAATGCACAATGACGGCGTGAATGATCCGCAGGACGAGAGAATGACCCTTTCCACCGTTTCCAGCCTTACGATCCGCCCTTGCGAAGAGGCGGATATTCCAGCCATTGCCGAAATCTACCGGGACGCCGTTCTGCACGGCCGCGCGAGCTTCGAGATCGATCCGCCGAGCGCGGAGACGATGCTCGAGCGCCGCCGCCTTCTGGTGGAGGGCAATTACCCCTATCTCGTCGCCGAATGCGATGGAAAGATAGCCGGATATGCCTATGCCGGCGCCTATCGCCCGCGCCCGGCCTATGGCGCGGCGGTGGAGAATTCCGTTTATATCGATCCGGCCATGAAGGGCATGGGTATCGGCCGCAAGCTGCTCGAGGCGTTGATCGAGGCGGCGACGGCAGGCGGCTTCCGGCAGATGATCGCCGTCATCGGCGATTCGGCCAATGCCGCCTCGATCGGCGTGCACCGCGCCGCCGGTTTCGAACATGTCGGCACCTTCAAATCCATCGGCTGGAAACATGGCCAATGGCTGGATACGGTGCTGATGCAGCGTGCGCTGGGCGAGGGCGACACCACGCCGCGCTTTTGAACGATCAGGGCTTGGTGGAGCCGGGGATTTCCACCTTCAGCGTATCGCCGGAAAGTTCGCTGCCCAGCTCCACGGCCTTGGTTTTCTTGTCGTAGACGCAGATATGGCTGACGGTCGCATCCGCGCCCCCACTCTTCCCGGTGAGTTTGACCTTGCCGGTGAGAATGGCGAGGCCGTAATTCTCGCTGCCGACCGGATCGACCACGGCCTTCGCGTCCTCGATCATGTCTTTGGCGCCGGCAAGGCAGGCCGTCTGCACATCTGCCACGAACTCCTTCCAGGCGTCATCCGACGACGCGGCGGCGGGGAAGGTGAGCGACGAAAGCGCCGCAAGGAGGAGGATGGTGCGGGGGATCGGACGGGTCATGGAATTTCCTTCCTGCAATCTCGGCAAAAGCGAACCGATAGGGTGGAAAACGGTACGCCAGGGTTGTGAAACAAATGTGGTGGCGGCCGCGCGGAGAGGAATTTTCTCTTTTGTCGGAACATTTTGATATTTCGCAGGTTGCCCAAACAGAGGTTCGCTCCTATGGTCCGCTCACACGGTTTCTAGGAGCGGTAACCCGCTGCAAAAAGGAGTAAAAACCATGGCCTTCGAACTTCCCGAACTCCCCTACGACTACGACGCGCTTGCACCCTACATGTCGCGCGAGACGCTCGAGTTCCATCACGACAAGCACCACAAGGCATATGTCGACAACGGCAACAAGCTGGCGGCCGAAGCAGGTCTTTCCGACCTGTCGCTCGAAGAAGTCGTGAAGAAGTCCTTTGGCACCAATGCCGGTCTCTTCAACAATGCGGCCCAGCATTACAACCACGTCCATTTCTGGAAGTGGATGAAGAAGGGCGGCGGCGGCAACAAGCTGCCGGGCAAGCTCGAGCAGGCATTCGCCTCCGATCTCGGCGGTTACGACAAGTTCAAGGCCGATTTCATCGCTGCCGGCACCACGCAGTTCGGCTCCGGCTGGGCATGGCTCTCCGTCAAGAACGGCAAGCTTGAAATTTCCAAGACCCCGAATGGCGAAAACCCGCTGGTTCATGGTGCCGATCCCATCCTCGGCGTCGACGTCTGGGAACATTCCTACTACATCGACTACCGCAACCTGCGTCCGAAGTACCTCGAAGCCTTCGTCGACAACCTCATCAACTGGGACTACGTCCTGGAGCGTTACGAAGCCGCCGCCAAGTAAGGCTTGCGGAATGCGTGGTTGCTGATCGAAGCAGCCTCCTCCCGCGCGACGTCATCCTCGGCCTTGTGCCGAGGATCTGCTCCGTCTCTCAAAACGCGACGTGGCAGATGCTCGGGACAGGCCCGAGCATGACGACAGTGGAAATATCCACACATTTGAGACGCCCGGCTTCAAGCCGGGTGTTTTGCATTTGTGATGGCGCGATACGGCCTGTCTGATTTTATTGTCACAAGCCTGTCATCCGCCGGGTTTATCGCGGCGCATCATGACTGAAAAAACCACGCCTCTCTTCTCCTTCGGCATTGTCGCCGATCCCCAATATGCCGATGCCGCTCCCCGTCCGGAAATGGGCCGTTATTACGCCGAGAGCCCGAAAAAGCTCGCAGACGCGGTCGACGCCTTCAACCGCGAGGACCTCGCCTTCGTGGTGACGCTCGGCGATATCATCGATCGCGGCTTCGAAAACTTCGATGCGATCCTTGCCGTTTACGACGGGCTTCGCCACCGCTCGGTGCTGCTGCCGGGCAATCACGATTTCGCCGTCGCCGCAGAGCATTTGCCGGCTATCCACGCCCGCCTCGGCATGTCCGCCCCATGGCATGATTTTTCCATCGGCGACATCCGCTTCGTCGTGCTTGACGGCAATGAGGTCAGCCTTTTCGCGCCGCCGCCCGGCGATCCGCGTCGGGCGCTTGCCGCAGATCGGTTGAAGCACCTTGCGGATGCCGGCGCAATCAATGCGCAGGACTGGAACGCCTCGCTCAGCGACGAGCAGTTCGAATGGCTGCGGGCCGTTCTGCAAAGGGCGGATGCGGCAGGCGAAAAAGTGATCGTTCTCTGCCACTATCCTGTCTATCCCGAAAACGCCCACAATATGTGGGACGCGCCTCGCATCCTTGAGCTTCTCGGCTCCCACCCCTCGGTCGTCGCGTGGTTCAATGGCCATAATCACGAGGGCAATTACGGCCTATTGGGCAATACCCACTTCGTGAACTTCAAGGGAATGGTCGATACGCCTGACCAGAACACCTTTGCCATCGCCGATGTCTTTTCCGACCGAATCGTCATTCGCGGTTTCGGGCGCGAGGAGGATCGCCTGCTGGAGTATTTCCTGTAGGAAATAATGCCTTGCTGCGATGCCGGACCTCTCTCGAGGCCCTCATTCCTGTGCTTGTCACAGGAATCCAGCCAGCCCAAGTCCTTGGGCTGAAAAGAGTCCTCTCGCCGCGCAGACGCGCATCGACTGGATTCCTGTGACAAGCACAGGAATGAGGGCGGAGAGGGGTGCTCCGACACATAACAAGGGCTGCGAACTGCACTAAATTCTGTTTCCCAACTGGTTGCTCTGCCAGCCGCTCATCCACAATTGCCGCAGCTTCTCACCTTCCAGCTTGAAGAAGCTGCCGGTCGTTTCGCAGCTCAGCACCCGGTCCGAGCGGAAATTGCGAATCGCCTGCCGCAATTCGCACCAGGCGACGATATTCACCGTCTCCGAATAATAGATCACCGCAATCGGCCGAACCTGCCGCTGCGTTTGCGCGCCGGCTTCATCGCGATAGGTGATCTCCAGCTTCTCCTCGTCGCGCACCGCCCGCCGGACCGTCGCAAGATCGACGCCGGCGGGGGAGGGCGCGATGCTGCCCCAGGCATGCAGGGCATTGGCGGAGAGGGTTTTCGACAGGGGTTCGGGCAGGGAGGCGGCAATCTTGTCGCTGACCTGCCTTGCCGCCTGCCGCAACTCGGTATCGCCGGTGCGGGCCACCATGGCGAGCGCCAGCACGATCGCCTCCGTCTCTTCGATGGAAAACATCAGCGGCGGCAGGTTGAAGCCGGGACGCAGGATATAACCGACGCCGCGTTCCCCTTCGATGGGCACGCGCATGGTCTGAAGCGCTGCTATGTCGCGATAGACCGAGCGCACCGTCACTTCCAGCGCCTCGGCAATCGTCTGCGCGGTGACAGGCCTGCGCGCCACCCGCAGGATCTGGATGATCTCGAACAGTCTCGACGCCTTGCGCATTGCCGTTTTCCCGGTGGATTTCCCTACGCAACTGACACAACGCTGTCAGTTGGCTTTTCCTATAAACGGAGAAACACATTGAGAAACATGGGATTTTCCGAATGTGTCGTGAAATGTTTTGGGAGATACTGACATGAGTTACGCCGAAAATCTCTGGCTATTCTTTCTGGTCCTGTTCGGTATCATCATCCTGCCGGGCATGGATATGCTGTTCGTACTGGCAAGCGCACTGACGGGGGGAAAGAGAACCGGCCTTTCCGCCGCAAGCGGCATGAGCGCCGGCGGCATCGTGCATTCGCTTTACGGCGCCCTGGGCGTCGGCATGCTTGCCGCCTGGATGCCGTCGCTGTTCCTGCCGCTTCTGGTTTTCGGCGCCGCCTATATGATCTGGATCGGCATCGGCCTGATGCGCAGCGCGATTGTCGTGAACGGCGATGAGGCGCAGGCGAGCGCTTCGGTCAGAAAAGCCTTCTGGCGGGCGGTGCTGACCTGCCTTTCCAACCCGAAAGCCTATCTGTTCATGATGGCGATCTATCCGCAATTCCTCAAACCGGCCTATGGTCCGATCTGGATGCAGGGGCTGGTGATGGGCGCGATGGTGGCGGTCACGCAGTTCACGGTTTACGGCGCGCTGGCGCTGACGGCGGATAAAAGCCGGGCATGGCTGGTTTCTTCGCCCGCCGCCACGATCTTCATCGGCCGCGCCGCCGGTTTCATGCTGATTGCCGCAGCGCTGCTGACATTGTGGGAAGCCCTGTCTTAGGCTTCTGTTTTCACGATGGAATTCACCGCAATGTGACTTCTTTTCGCCATCCGGAAAGGGCATCCTCGCGCCGTTCCATCTAGCGCCCGGTGTCCCGGCCGGAATCAAGGAGAGTTGCATGAAACTGAAAACCATTACCGCGGCCATGCTGTTCGGCTGTCTTTGCGCCGGAGCGGTCTACGCTGCCGGCGAAGTCGAAAAACGTGAAAGCATGATGAAGCAGATCGGTGGGGCGATGGGTTCGCTTGCCGCCATCTCCAAGGGCGAAAAGCCCTTCGACGCCGATACCGTCAAGACTGCAGTGACCACCATCGGCACCAACGCCAAGGCTTTCCCGGACCAGTTCCCCCCCGGCACCGAGACCGGCAGTGCGGCGGCCCCCGCCATCTGGGAAAATTTCGACGACTTCAAGGCCAAGGCCGCCAAGCTCGGCACGGATGCGGACATGGTTCTCGCCAATCTCCCCACCGATCAGGCGGGCGTCGCCACCGCCATGAAGACGCTGGGCGCCGATTGCGGCACCTGCCATCAGACCTATCGTCTGAAGAAATAATCGCAGCACTTTGGAAACGCCGCTTACCGGCGGCGTTTTCTCAGGCACGAAAGACATCTGACCGGGTCAGGTGAGAATGGGGAGAGGGGCATGTCCTCCATCTGGACGAAACTCGTGGGCGGGGCCGTCGTCGCGGCCATTGCGGGCTACGGCATATTCGCCTGGGTCACCGCGCCTCAGCGGCAGGCGCCCAGCCACTGGGTCAGCCTGGGCGAACCGGATCTGGCCAATGGCGAAACGCTGTTCTGGGCGGGCGGCTGCGCAAGCTGCCATGCCGCACCCGATGCGAAAGGCGAGGCGCTGTTGACGCTTTCGGGCGGGCAGGCGCTGAAAAGCCCCTTCGGCACCTTCCATGTCCCCAATATTTCCTCCGATCCGCAGCATGGCATCGGCGGCTGGACGCTGGCGGAATTCGGCGATGCGATGACGCGCGGTGTGGGCAGGAACGGCGAACATCTCTACCCGTCCTTTCCCTATGCCTCCTATGCCCGCATGACGCAGAAGGACATCAACGATCTCTTCGGTTATCTGAAGGCCCTGCCGGCCAGCCAGAACGATGCGCCGGATCACGAATTGCCGTTCCCCTTCAATCTGCGCATGGCGCTGGGCGGCTGGAAATTCCTTTATTTTGACCCCTCGGCGCGGCCCCGCGTGGAGCTTGCCAATGCCAATGCTGAATTGCTGCGCGGCCAATATCTGGTGGAAGGGCCGGGCCATTGCGGCGAATGCCACACGCCGCGCAACGCGCTTGGCGGTTTCGTGAAAGACAAGTGGCTGGCCGGCGGTCCCAACCCGGAAGGCGAGGGCCGCATTCCCGACATTACCCCCGGCTCGCAAAGCATCGGCAGCTGGGCCGAGGCCGATATTGCCAGCTATCTGGAAAACGGCTTCACCCCGGAATTCGACAGCGTCGGCGGCTCCATGGTCAAAGTGCAGCAGAACATGGCGCATCTGACGCCTGAAGACCGCGATGCGATTGCCGCCTATCTGAAGGCCATACCGCCGCGGTAATCCTCAGCCGTCATGCCGGATCAGATCCGGCATCCAGCCACGGCGCGTCTGCGCCGTGAGAGGAGTCTCTTGCGATCAAGGACTTGATCGCGCTGGACCCCGGATCTAGTCCGGGGTGACGGAGGTGGAGGCGACGGCGTGCAGTTCGAAATCAGGCCCACCATTGACTCCCGACCCCTCCCATCGGATAACAATCCTGTGATGGTTCCTTCCGGGCGTTCCGGAAGGTGAAAAGGGAACACGATAGGGAGAGATCCTCATTCGTGGCTGCCCCCGCAACTGTGAGCGGAGAGCCTGAAACGAAATGCCACTGGCAGGCCATCTCGCCGGGAACCGAAGGTTTCCAGAGAGGGTGACGCCGGGAAGGTGTTTCAGGTTTTGACCCGTAAGCCAGGAGACCTGCCATCGCGGAAATATCCATGCCGGCGGGGTGTCCGGAAGAGCGGAATTTCAGGGTGGCGGGATCGACGCTTCCCTGTGTCAGTCTCGTATCCCCGTGGTGAAGTGTATCGTAGCGGCTCGATGGCCTTTTGCCGTCCGGCCGCGTCCAAAGGCGCGGGGTCGCGCCGGAGAGGGGTCACCATGTCCATCAACCAGAATACGGCCAACGCCGCCGTTTCCGCAAAAACAACCAGCTTTGCGCAATCGCTGACGGCGATCGTGCTTGGCCTGTTCGTTGTCGGTTTTGTCGGCTTTTCCCATGTGGAAGCCGTTCACAATGCCGCGCATGACACGCGTCATGCCAACGCCTTCCCCTGCCATTGAGGGGAACGGCATGTCGTCTTTTCGCAATATCGTCTTTACCGCCGTTCTCGTCGGCATTCTTGGCGGTTTCGCCGTCTCGGCCATGCAGGCTTTTGGCACGACGCCGCTCATCCTTCAGGCGGAAACCTATGAAAGCGCCGGCGAAGCACCCCACAGCCATGATGCGCCGGCGCCCGGTGCTGCCGTTCCCGCCCATGAGCACAATGACGAGGCCTGGGCTCCGGCCGATGGCTTCGAGCGCACCGCCTACACCGTCGCCGCCAATGTGCTGACTGCCATCGGTTATGCGCTGGTGCTGACCGGCCTGATTTCGCTGCGTGGCACGAATGGCGGCTGGCGCGAAGGCCTTCTCTGGGGCGTTGCCGGTTTTGCCGCCGTCATGCTGGCGCCGATGATCGGCCTGCCGCCGGAACTTCCGGGCAGCCCGGCCGCCGCACTTGAGGCGCGGCAAATCTGGTGGCTTGCGACGGTTGCCGCAACCGCGGGCGGCATCGCGCTGATCGCGTTCCGCCGCGAACCCTGGGCCATCGTATTGGCGCTGGTGCTGATCGTCGCACCGCATGTGGTCGGCGCACCCTTGCCGCCGGAAGGCGAACATGCGCTGGCGCCGCTGCCGCTGGAGCGTCAGTTCATCGTCGCCGCCACCGTGACCAGCTTCGTGTTCTGGGCTTTGCTCGGAACGTTGAGCGCGTTTTTCCTGAAGCGCTTCCAGTCGGCTTGAGACTATGCAGGACGCAGCGGAATGGAGTGAGGAACTCGATGCGCTGCGTTTTGCCGTCCCCGGTCACGGCGCTTTCTGCGCCGTGCACCGCCTTGCCTTCAAGGCGGTTCTTGGGGCGACCCCGGATCGCGAGGCGGCTATCGCCTGTTTTCATGAGCACGAGGCCGCTTTTATCGCTGCGGCGCTCAGCAAGATAAAACGCTCGAATTCACCCTCCGGCCGCAGCCTGCATCTGAACAGCCGCGATATTCGCCGTGCGATTGCCGGGGAGAACGGCGATCATGCGGCGCGTGTTTGTCGCGTACTTGATCGGCGATAATCATTGCCGTTTTCACGTCCGTCATCCCGGCCTTGAGCCGGGATCCAGCCAGCCCAAGTCATTGGGCTGAAAGGACTCTTTTCACCGCGCAGACGCGCGTCGGCTGGATTCCGGCTCAAGGCGGGAATGACGGGAGTAGAGGGAGCGCAAACAACCGAGGCGGCTATGCCTCAGCGATGCTCCGCCGCAAAAACCTGAAGTTCCGCCTCGGCTTCCGGACCAAAGAGGCCGAGGTGTTTCAGGATTTCCACAGCGAAACTGACCGGCGCGCTGCCGGCAGCCGTGATGATGCCGCCATCGCTGACCGCTTTCGGCTGGTCGCGGTAGAGCGACTCGCCGCTATAGACGGCATAAGCCTTGTGGGACGCCAGCGAATTGCCGGTATGGGCGACGTCGTTCAGGACGCCCGTGCTACCGAGCGCGCTTGCCGCCGCGCAGATGCCGGCAACCAGCCGGTTCCTGTCGTGAAACCGGTGCACCAGCCCGCCAAGATCGACAGCCGTTCCCTTTTCCCAGCTCAAGCCGCCGGGAATGACAAGCGCATCGATGCCAACAGGATCAAGCGCGTCATAGGATGTGTCAGGCGTCACATTCAGCCCGCCCATGGATGTCACCGGCCTGCCATCGGGGGTAGCGTAGACGATCTCGACGCCCAGATAACTGCGGGCTGCGGCGGCAAGCAGCGCCGGTTCCCAGTCCGCAAAATCCTGCGCCAGCGCAATGGCGATCCGTGTCATGGCCGTCTCCGTGGTTTTAATCAGGCGATGGACTGCATGTAGCGCATGCCGGTGACCGGGCGGGGCGCGAAATCCATGTTTTCGTAGAAACGATGCGCCGCCACATTGCCGGTCGTGGCGCTGACGGAAAGATAGTCGCAACCGAGACGCTTGGCGATATCGCGGGCGCGGGAAACAAGATGCTGGCCGGTGCCATGGCCGCGATGCCCGTCACGCACGAAGAGATGATGCAGCTCAAGCCCGCGCCGGCCTTCCTGCGCCCTGTAGAGCGGCAGAAGCAGGGCGTAACCGATCAGCGCGCCATCGGCTTCGGCCACGAGGCCATGTACCCACGGCAGCGGGCCGAACAGGTCGCGTTCCAGTTTCGCCGGCGTGATCGCCGCCGCATCGCCGTGGTAGGAGGCAAGCAGCGTAATCATCTCGTTGAGCTCGGGCAAATCCGTCTTGCGTGCGCCACGAATGATGACGACGGGCGGTCTTTCCAGTGTAAGGGAGCTATCTTCGGTCATTTTTTCGGTCCTTTGGTCTTATCGGTGCCGTCAGGACGCTTGAGAAACAACAAAGCCGCCTGACGGCGGCTTGTTGACAATATGATCTGTCGAGCCGCCCTTAAAGGTAGGCCCAAAAGTACGAGCAGGAGATGGGTGCGCGTTCGTTGATCATGGAACATGCAATGCGCCCGAATCCGCAATCTGTCAAGCCCGGTTTTCCGATCAATGCTCGCCCTCGCACATGCCGTGATTGGAAAGCGCGCGGATGACGTAGCAATCCTCTATGGAATGGCCGTGGCAATGGGAGACGATCCGCTCCAGCTCATGCTCCAGCTTCTTCAGGCTGGCGATCTTCTCGCGCACATGGGCGAGGTGTTCGGCGGCGATGCGGTCCGCGCCCTCGCAGGGCATCTGCCGGTGCTGGCTAAGCGCGATCAGTTCGCGGATGGCGTCGATGTTCAGCCCGAGATCGCGCGCATGGCGGATGAAGGCCAGCCTTTCGAGGTCGGTCTTTTCGTAGCGGCGCTGGTTGCCGTCCGAACGGTCGGCTTCGCGGATGAGGCCCATCTGCTCGTAATAACGGATCGTCGGCACCTTGACGCCGGTGCGTTTGGACAGTTCACCGATGGACAGCATCTTTTTCTCCATATCTCCAGTCTCTAGAGATATGGCTTTTCCGTCCCCGGTTCAATGGCCTTAAGCGGCGTCGTTGACGCCAAGCGCTTGGGCCAGTGCCTTCAGTACCTGCGATTCGAGGCTTGCCATATCTGGCTGGGCGGAAGCGGCCACCTCAGCATTGGCGCCAGTGGAGGCTGAAACGCCGCTGTCCATGTTCCAGAGAGCAGCAGCCAGGCTCGCGGAGGCGCCGGCCAGCGGGGCGACGGTGGTGGCGACATTGCCTGCCACCGAAATGGCGCGATGGGCCGCCCGCGTCAGCTCCTGCAAAGCCTCGGTGGTAGACTGGCTCTCCCGGTTATGCGCAGGCGCGATGCCGCGGACGGGAGAGGCGAAATTGATGCTGCTGGTTGCTGCGATAGTCGTCATGACTGTGAGTCCCCTAGTTCTGATGGGGCATTTTTAAGGTCCGAAACATTCCCGAAGATTGCGTCATGCACGCCTTGCGCAAAAAATAGCGGCAATATACTATACCCCCCTATAGTATATGAGGTGCCCATGTCCCATACGATCCGCAACAAGGAGAAGCTTCTGGCCCGCATCCGCCGTCTGAAAGGGCAGATGGAGGCGGTCGAGCGCGCACTGGATGATGCCAAGCCCTGCGGCGAGGTGCTGCAATTGCTCGCTTCGGTGCGCGGCGCGCTTTCCGGCCTGACCGGAGAGGTGATGCAGGAGCATCTGCATGAGCATGTGGTGCATGCCGAAAACGAAGACGAGCGGGCGCGGGCGGCGGAAGAGCTGGCCCAGGTGCTGAAGACCTACATACGGTAAAAGCGAACAGGATTAGCGACATGACGACGACATCCGAACACCGTGCAGCAGCCGGTCACGACCATGTTTTCCTTGGCAAGAACCATGAGCGCAATGAAAGGCGCGTCTGGATGGTCATTGCGCTGACCACGGCCATGATGGTGGCGGAAATCGTTGCCGGCCACTGGTATGGCTCCATGGCGCTGACGGCGGATGGCTGGCACATGTCCACCCATGCCGGCGCGATGCTGATTTCGGCGCTCGCCTATCTTTATGCCCGCCGCGAGGCGCGCAATCCGCGCTTCACTTTCGGCACCGGTAAGTTCGGCGATCTGGCGGGTTTTGCCAGCGCCATCGTGCTGGCGGTGGTGGCGTTGCTGATTGCCGTCGAAAGCGCGATGCGCCTCATCAATCCCGTTGAAATCGATTTCAACCAGGCGATCCTCGTCGCCATCATCGGCCTTGCCGTCAATCTTCTCAGCGCCGTGCTTTTGAAGGATGACCATCACCACGATCATGGCCACGGCCACGGTCATGCCCACGGCTCACATGCCCACCATGGGCACGGCAGCCACGCCCACCATGATCACGGCTCCCATGCCGGTCACCATGCGGACCACGGCGCAAAGGGCGGGCGGGACAACAATCTGCGCGCGGCCTATCTGCATGTGCTGGCGGATGCGCTGACTTCGGTTCTCGCCATCGTCGCGCTGCTGCTCGGCAAGTGGAACGGCTGGTCGTTCCTTGATCCGTTGATGGGTATCGTTGGCGGTCTGGTCATTGCCCGCTGGTCATGGGGCCTGATCCGCTCCACGGCGACGACACTGCTCGATGCGCTGCCGCCGGCGGAGGATCTGCCGCAGGAAATCCGTGAAAGCGTGGAGACGGAAGAGGATCGCATCACCGACCTGCATGTCTGGCAGGTAGGGCCGGGGCATCACGCCGCCATCGTGGCGATCCATTCACAGGCGCCGAAAGCGCCGGCTTTTTATAAGCAAAAACTTGCCGCCATACATGAACTCTCGCATGTGACGGTGGAAGTCAGCCCGGCAAGGGCCTGATTGGAATCGCCTATTCGGTATATTCCGAATAGGCGCTGCGCACCCATTCCACCTCGGCTTCCGCCTTGTCCTCGGGGGAAGCCGCGGTCGTATCCTGATAAGCGGGCGCACTGCCATTGCCGACGGCCCACAGAACATTGGCCAGCGACTGGGAAAGAATGGTGCTGGAAACGGTGGGATTGCCCGGGCCGCGTTTTACCGCCTGCTCCTCCGGCGCGCTTTGAGCGCTGCCAGCTTTTTCGATGTCGCGGATGCGACCCTGATAGTTATATCCGCCAATATTGCTTTCGATCTGCATGTCGGTGATTCCGCGTTCAAAAGTTAACGAATGGTTAACGGCGGCGACTTGTCCGAAACTTGTGCTTGCTGCGCTGCAGCGACTGCCGAGGGTTGACAGCAGGCGAAGTAGTGCTTCGTTTTTGCATAAAGGGGGCGGGGCAGGAGGCGATTGCCAGCTTTATCCCTCGCGGCATTGCAGTCCGGGTTAAATTTCTGGCGCCGTGAACACCTCATTCCCCTCATTCCGCCTTGATCTGGCATCCAGCCGCCGCACGTCTGCGCGGCGAGAGAGTTCTTTCAGCCCAAGGACTTGGGCTGGCTGGATACCGGCTCAAGGCCGGTATGACGGAAAGAGGAAATCTCGCGGACGCGGCCAATCCGTCCGGCGCCGGATTACGCCGTTTCCTTCTCCACAGGCATAGCCGCTTCCAGGAGCTTCTCCGGCTTCTCCGCCGTTTCCGCCTCCGCCTCAACATCCTGCGGCGCGGGCGTCACCATCGCAGCCACCAGCGTATCGAGGCCGATGCTGCCGACCGGTTTGCCGTCCTCGTCCACCACATGGGCGGTGGTCTCGTTGGCTTCCGACATGTCGCGGGCGATTGTTTCCAGCGTCGCATTTTCCGGCACGGGCATGCCCTCGGGGCGGCTTTCCAGCGGCTCCATCACCGTGGTCGCCTGCAGCACGCGGCCGCGATTGACGTCGCGCACGAACTCGGTGACGTAACCATCGGCCGGGGAGAGGATGATGCTCTGGCCGTCGCCCTGCTGCACCACTTCGCCGTCTTTCAGGATGGCGATATGGTCACCCAGCCGCAAAGCCTCGTCCAGATCGTGGGTGATGAACACCACGGTCTTCTTCAGCTCCTGCTGCAGATCGAGCAGCATGGTCTGCATGTCGACGCGGATCAGCGGGTCGAGCGCCGAATAGGCCTCGTCCATGAGGAGGATATCGGCATCGTTGGCAAGCGCACGGGCAAGGCCGACGCGCTGCTGCATGCCGCCAGAAAGCTGGTTCGGATAATAATCCTCGTAACCGGCAAGGCCGACGCGCTCCAGCCAGTAGCGGCCCTTTTCCTCGCTCTTGCTGCGCGGCACGCCCTGGATGTCGAGACCGTAGACGCTGTTTTCCAGCACGGTGCGATGCGGCAGAAGGCCGAATTTCTGGAACACCATCGCCGTCTTGTGGCGGCGGAATTGCCTGAGCGCCGAGGTGCTCATACCGCAAATGTCCTCGCCGTCGTAAAGAACCTCGCCGGCGGTCGGATCGATCAGCCGGTTGATATGGCGGATCAGCGTCGACTTGCCGGAGCCTGACAGCCCCATGACGACGGTGATCTTACCGCCCGGCATGGTGATGTTGATGTTGTTGAGACCGAGAACGTGGTTGTGCCTGTCGTTCAGCTCGGCTTTGTCCATGCCGGATCGCACCGCTTCGAGGTACTTCTCGGGATGCTTGCCGAAGATCTTGTAAAGATTCCTGATTTCGATGCTTTTAGCCATGGGAGACCTCGCGGTATTTCTGCAGGCGCTTGCCGAAAGCCTGGCTCGCCCGGTCGAACATGATGGCGATGGCGACCAGAGCGAAACCGTTCAGGAAGCCCACCGTGAAGAACTGGTTGTTGATGGCCTGCAGCACGTTCTTGCCGAGCCCGCCGACACCGACCATGGAGGCGACGACGACCATGGCGAGCGCCATCATGATGGTCTGGTTGATGCCGGTCATGATGGTGGGCAGCGCCAGCGGCAGCTGCACATTGAACAGCTTCTGGCCATTGGAGGAGCCGAAGGCATCGGCCGCTTCCAGCACCTCCCGGTCCACCAGGCGGATGCCGAGGCTGGTGAGGCGAATGACGGGCGGAATGGCATAGATCACCACTGCGATCAGGCCCGGAACCTTGCCGATGCCGAAAATTACCACCACGGGGATGAGATAAACGAAGCTTGGCAGGGTCTGCATCACGTCGAGCACGGGATTGATGAGGCGTTGCAGGCGTTCGGAACGACCCATCAGGATGCCGAGCGGCAGGCCGATGACGATGGCGATCAGGGTGGCGATGGCGACGATGGAGAGCGTCGTCATGGCGTCGCGCCAGAGGCCGACGGCGCCGATCATCAGCAGGGCGAGCGCTGTGCCGCCGGTAATCCTGAAGCTGCGACCGGCCAGATGCACGATGGCGAGAATGATGAGGAGCGTGATGATCCACGGTGTCTGGATGAACAGCCGCTCCGAGGAATTGAGGAAGAGCTGCAGCGGATGCACGATCACATCGATCGCATCGCCGTAGTTGCGCACGATGTCGCGAAAACCATCATCGATGGTCTTGCGTGCCACACGCATCGTGGAATTGTCGATGGCCGGGAACTTGCAGAGCATGTCCGGCAGGTAAGTGCAGAGGGTCATTATTGTTGTTTTCCCTTTGGGTTTCGGGGGATGGGTGGTGGAGGTTGGAGTGCGCGGGCACCCCCCTCTGTCCTGCCGGACATCTCCCCCTCAAGGGGGGAGATCGATCTGCGGCAAGGTCTCGCCCATCTTGATGGTTGAGGATGAAGCGGTGAAAGCGCGCCCCGCCGATCTCCTCCCTTGAGGGGGAGATGCCCGGCAGGGCAGAGGGGGGTAAGCGGCTTACGCCGACTCCCCACTAACCAATCACATCGAAGCCTTGATCTTCTCCGCCACCTCGGCCGGAACCCACTTCGTCCAGATTTCCTCGTGGTTCTCGAGGAAATACTCCGCGCCATCCTCGTTGGTGCCCTGGTTCTCATCCATCCAGGCGAGGATTTCGGCGACCGTTTTGTTGTCCCAGTGGCGGGCCTTGATGTAGTCCAGCGTCACGCCGGCCTTGCTTTCGAAGTCCTTGGTGATGACGGTATAGACATCGGCAACCGGATAGGCATTGACCTTCGGCGCTGCGCAATCGACCTTCGCCGTGCAGTCGTCGAAATGGGCGCGGTCGAGCTCGACGCCGTCATCCAGCTTCACCATCTCGTATTTGCCGAGAATGGCGGTGGGCGACCAGTAATAGCCGAGCCAGCCCTGCTTCTTTTCAAAGGCATTGGCGATGGAGCCGTCGAGGCCGGCGGCAGAGCCGGTGTCGACCAGCGTGAAGCCCTTTTTGTCGCCCTCGCGCGCCTTGTAGAGATTGGCGGTGGTCACCTGGCAGTTCCAGCCGGAGGGGCAATTATGCACCGCGCCCTTGCTGGCGTCCTCCGGGGCGGGGAAAAGTTCGGGATGTTTCAGCGCATCCTCGACGGTCTTGATGTCGGGGTGGGCGTCGGCGATGAATTTCGGGATCCACCAGCCTTCGATACCGCCTTCGGAAAGAATTTTCGATGCCTCGATCATGCGGCCGTCCTTGACGGCGGCGTCGAGCGGCTCGCGCACGGCGTTCACCCACAATTCGGGCGCCATGTCCGGCTGGCCCTTTTCGTTCATGGAGGCAAAGGTCGGCATGGTATCGCCGCTGACGACATTGACCGTGCAGTCATAGCCGTTTTCCATGATGAACTTGTCGACGTAAGCCGCGACACCGGCGGATGCCCAGTTCATTTCGGCGATGGTGATGTTGCCGCACTCTTCGGCGGCATTGGCGGAATTTGCTGCACCGGCAGCGATGATAAAGCCCGTTACGAGAATGGTCGAGGCCAGGAGTTTCTTCATGTGTAAGACCCCCAAGTCTGATGCAGTGTTTTCAATTGGCAAAGCGGGAGCACTGCAAAGCCCGGATTGCCAAGGGCGAACTGACATGGCGCATGGAAAAGCCGAAAAAAGACGGCAAGAAGAATATCCGCAGAACACGCTGCGGCATTGCCGCAGGAAACGCGGCGAAAAGGCGCATGAATATGTCAACGACCGGCATAATACGGCCAAAAAGTGATATTGCAACGCAAAATGGTGCATCGCAGCCATGCGTTCGATTCCCGGAACATTTTTACGTCTGGCGTAATACTGAAAATATATTCTGAGTTTGCTGAGGTATATTTTGAATTTCAGTATTTTGAAATAAAAATCCGTTATGCCGTAACGTGGTATTTAAAGAAAAAATGCCGGCGTGATTTTGTGGAAAAAATATTCGAAAACGGGTTTTTGATGGGTATTTTTATACTGTTTTCGGAACGGGCGGCGGCTCTCAGCCGCCCGTTCCGCCATCAGCGGGTCACGCCGCGTCCTTGCCGGCCACCTTCAGCGCAAAGGCATATTCGAAGGCGATTTCTTCCAGCCGCTGGAAACGGCCCGATTTGCCGCCATGGCCGGCCGCCATGTTGGTTTTCAGCAGGATGGGTGCTTCCCCCGTCGTCTTCTCACGCAGCTTCGCCACCCATTTGGTCGGCTCCCAATAGGTCACGCGCGGATCGGTGAGGCCGGAAAGCGCGAGAATCGGCGGGTAAGGCTTCGCACCCACATTGTCATAGGGGCTGTAGGCAGCAATCCAGCCATATTCCTCTGCCGATTCCAGCGGATTGCCCCATTCCGGCCATTCCGGCGGGGTGAGCGGCAAAGTGTCATCCAGCATGGTGGTGAGCACATCCACGAAGGGAACGGCGGCGATGATGCCGGCGAATTTCTCCGGCGCCATATTGGCAACGGCTCCCATCAGCATACCCCCGGCCGAGCCGCCTTCGGCGATGATGCCCTGATAGGAGGTGAAGCCTTCCTGAACCAGATGATCGGCAGCGGCGATGAAATCCCTGAAGGTGTTCTGCTTGGCTTCCATCTTGCCGGTTTCGTACCATTCGAAACCCTTGTCCTTGCCGCCGCGAATATGGGCGATGGCATAGATGAAACCACGGTCGGCGAGCGACAGTGTGGTGGTGGAGAAGGAGGCCGGAATGGTGATGCCATAAGCGCCATAACCATAAAGCAGGCAGGGGGCGGAACCGTCAAGCGCCACATCCTTGCGATAGAGCAGGGAGACCGGCACCAGCTCGCCATCATGCGCAGGGGCCATGATGCGACGGGTGATGTAATCATCCGGATTGTGGCCGGAGGGTACTTCCTGCGTCTTCAGCAGTGTGCGCTCGCGCGTCACCATGTCGTAATCGAACAGCTGGCTCGGCGTCGTCATCGAGGAATAGGAGAAGCGGATCACATCCGTGTCATATTCCGCCGCGCCATGCAGGCCGAGCGAATAGGCCTCTTCGGCAAAGGCGATGGAATGTTCCTCGCCGGTACGGCGGTCGCGGATGACGATGCGCGGCAGGCCGTCGCGGCGTTCCAGCCAGATCAGGTGGCGGGCATAGGCATCGACGGAGAGAATGAGGCGGCCCGGCTCATGCGGCACGACTTCTTTCCAGTTTTCCTTGCCGGGTGCGGTGACCGGTGCTTCCACGATGCGGAAATCCTTGGCGTCGCCGTCATTGGTGAGGATGAAGAAGACATCGCCGCCTTCGCACATCGAATATTCGATGCCCTCTTCGCGCTCCGCCACGATAGCAGGCTCGGCGGTCAGGTCTTTGGTGGAGAGAATGCGATATTCGCTGGTCTCATGGTCGTGAATGTCGATGAAGATGAAATCGTCGAGCACCGACGCGCCGACGCCCATGAAGAAACCGGGGTCCTTTTCTTCATAGACCAGCCGGTCGGCCGATTGCGGCTCGCCGATGATATGGTGGAAGACCTTGGAGGGACGGTGGTTCTCGTCCTGCAGCGTATAGAAGAAGCTCTTGCCATCGGGCGCCCATGCGCCGCCGCCGCCGGTGTTTTCCACGACATCGGCAAGGTCTTCGCCGGTTTCGAGGTTGCGGATGCGCAGGGTGAAATATTCCGAGCCCTTGTCGTCGTAACCCCAGATGCCGTGGCTGTGATCGGAGGACTGGTCGAGGCCGGCAAGACGGAAATAATCCTTGCCCTCGGCCTCCTTGTCGCCGTTCAGCAGCACATGTTTTTCGCCGCCGCCGCGCGGGGTGCGGAAATAATGCGGCTGCTCGCCGCCGGTCACGAACAATGTCCCGTAAGCATAAGGCCCGTCATTGACCGGCACGGAGGAATCATCCTGCTTGATGCGGCCCTTCATTTCCGTAAACAGCTTTTCCTGAAGCGCCCTGGTGTCACCCATGGCCGCTTCCATATAGGCGTTTTCCGCTTCCAGATGGGCGCGGATCGATGGGTCGAGCAGGGTAGGGTCCTTGAACATGGCCTGCCAGTTATCGGCCCGGAACCATGCATAATCGTCGGTGCGGGTAATGCCGTGATGCGTGTCCTGAACGGGCCGTTTTTCGGCGGTCGGGGCGGCAGGCAGGTTCTTGAAAATCGGCAAGGGAAACTCGCTTTCGTATGATGAACGGCGCTAGGAAAGATTCGTCGGCGACGACCCTAACATTTTTTTGCGCCCCGCCTCACCCTCGGATTGATACTTGCGGTGTCCTGGGTTCTGCTCATCACGAATGGCCGTGTTAGTCTTTCTCTCTCGCAATGTAACCAATGCCCACCCTGGGTCCATATTCCGAACTTCGGACCTCGATGGGCATCAGCCAATGCTCCGGCTTGACCTGCCCGGAAGGCACGCATTTTATCAATATACCGGCCCGCTTTGTTACAGGGTCGTAGAGCGAAACAGGTTCATCAAATAGCTTTACAAAAACGTGTAGACCCTGGCAAAACCGCTTGGCATTCAGGTACATATTGACTTGCTTGGTCAATCCAGCCTGATTTATGTCGCCAATATCTGGATTTTGCTCAATGTTCTTCAATTCCACAACATAATCGCCCAGTTTTCCGAATGCCTTGTCGGCCGGTCGGTGGGAAATGGGGTAGGTTGTCGCGGTCGCCTTTATATAGGCCTTGTTGAGATTGAGTGCTTTGTATTCAGCATCTGCTGCCCACACCTGCGTGGCGATGTCCGCACCGAGAGTGACATTGGCAAAGGTCCTTAAAAGCCGAGATTTGGCGTTTTCTTTATCTGTCTGAGTGCAGCCGGAAAGAAAAAAGGCAAGAATCGTGAAATTGATAATTGTATTTTTCATAATGTACCGAAATTTAAATTAATATTGGAATTTAGTTATTTAAAAAATGAATTTGTTTCTCAAGTTATTCTTTAAATTTGGGGAGATGGCAAGATTTTTAGGACGGTCACTTCAAAAGAATCGCAACTGATATTCCTCTTCCAGCCGATCAAGTTTCAAATCTCCACAGGCGGAATGCGGCTTGGGCACAATTTCGTCAGCTTTCGATCACATTTTAGCAATATCCGGCAAATCAGCGATGATGGATGCAGGCCGCCCGGCCTGCCGCCCACCACAAGAACAAACGAAAAAACTGACAGGATCCCATGCGAAAGCTTCTTCCCGCTGCCCTTTCTGCCTTTTTCCTTGGCTTGCAGACCTTCACCCCCGCCTTCGCGATCGACGCCAGCGTCATGCGGCAGTTGAACGCGCTTGCCCCCGAAGAGCGGCTGGAACAGCGCTGCGATATCGAGGCGATGGAAAGGATAGCGACCGAGCAGAAGGGCATGCGGCCGGACAAGGTCATCGCCTATACTTTCGGCGATCCGGAAGTGGGGAAGAACTCCATCAAGGCTCCGGGCGCAGTCTTCAGGAGCGCGGGCGAATGGTACAAGCTCAAATACAAGTGCCAGCTAAAGAGCGACAGTCTCAGCATCCAGTCCTTCGACTACCGTGTGGGCGATAAAATTCCCGAAGAGCAGTGGAAGAAGTTGTATCTTTATGACTGAGAGCGGAATTTTTCGATTTCAGACCGGCGTTTAGCCGCCGCTTTGTTGCCGCGTCGTCAACGGCTCTGTAACCCTGACTTTCGATCGAAGCGAGGGAGATGGGCATGGCGACACGATTCAAGGGACTTTCGGCTTTTCCGATCACGCCGGCCGACGAGGCCGGGCAGGTCGACACGCAGGCCTTTTCCGCCCTCATCGAGCGGCTTGATGCGGCCGAGGTGGATTCCATCGGCATTCTCGGCAGCACCGGCATCTATATGTATTTGTCGCGCGCGGAGAGACGTCGCGCCATCGAGGCCGCCGCCGCCATCCTCAAGGGCAAGCGCATATTGATGGCCGGCGTCGGCGCATTGCGCACCGATGACGCCGTGGCGCTGGCCAGGGATGCGGAAGCGGCCGGCGCGGATGCGCTGCTGCTCGCGCCCGTATCCTATACGCCGCTGACGCAGGAAGAGGCCTATCACCATTTCGCCGCCGTGGCGGGTGCGACGGCGCTGCCGCTCGCCATCTACAACAACCCGACGACGACGCGGTTTTCCTTCAGCGACGAGCTTCTGGTGCGGCTTGCCTATATCCCCAATATCCGCGCCATCAAGATGCCGCTGCCGGCCGATTCCGATTATGCGGGCGAACTTGCGCGGCTGAGGCCGAAGCTGGGGCAAGATTTCGCCATCGGTTATAGCGGTGACTGGGGCTGCACTGAGGCCACGCTTGCCGGCGGCGACACATGGTATAGCGTCGTCGCCGGTCTGCTGCCGGTTCCGGCCCTGCAGCTGATGCGGGCGGCTCAGGCCGGCAATCAGGAAGAGACAAAGAGAATCGATGCGGCCTTCCAGCCGCTCTGGGCGCTGTTTAAGGAATTCGGCAGTATCCGCGTGGTTTATGCCGCCGCCAACATCCTGTCGCTCACGGTGAGCGAACCGCCCCGGCCGATCCTGCCGCTCACCAGCGCCGAACGCCAGCGGGTGGAAGAGGCGCTGGAGGCCCTGTCGGCACTGGAAATCGCGCCTTAATTCGGGCGCTTTGCGGGCGGATTGCCACCTCTCACACTCCGGAACATAAAATGCTGCGTCGCCTCTTCACCGTCACCCTGTTTTTCTGCGCCTCTTCCGCCGCCTTTGCGGGGACCGGCCTTGTCGAGCCGACGCTGAAAATGTCGCCGCAGCATGACGGCAAGGTGCGGGTGGCGATGACGCTGGACGCCTGCATGGGCAAGACCGACCACCGCATTCTGGATACGCTGGTGAAGGAGCGCATTCCGGCGACGATCTTCGTCACCGCCCGCTGGCTGAAACATAATAGCGAGGCGCTGGCCACGCTCATGGCGCATCCGGACCTCTTCGAAATCGAAAACCATGGCGAAAACCATGTGCCGGCAGTGGATAAGCCGGTTTCCATCTACGGCATCGCCGCCGCCGGCTCTGAAGCGGCGGTCGAGCAGGAAGTGGAGGGCGGCCGTCAGGCCATCGTCGCCGCCACCGGCCTCCAGCCGCAATGGTTCCGTGGCGCGACGGCCAAATACACAGGCTCATCCATGGCCACCATCAACCGGCTGGGCATGCGGGTGGCTGGTTATTCCGTCAATGGCGATGGCGGCTCGCTGCTGGGGGCGGCCGCGACGGCGAAACACATCGCTTCCGCCAGGGATGGCGATGTCATCATCTCCCACATCAACCAGCCCACCCATGAAGCGGGCGAGGGCGTGGTGAAGGGCCTTCTGGCGCTGAAGGCGCGCGGCGTGATTTTCACAAGGCTGGACGATCCGTCCTTCGCACCGCCGGGGAATTGATCCGCAAGGTTGCCGCCCGTTTCTTCTCCCCGTCGGGGAGAAGATGCCCGAAGGGCAGATGAGGGGGCAAGCTCCCCGCATCTCTCCACCGTCGCCCCCTCATCCGGCGCTGCACGCCACCTTCTCCCCGGCGGGGAGAAGAAATATGCCGCACCGGCTTGGCCAAACGGCGTGGACGAAACGAGCCGACAACATCCCTCACATCCATGCCCGTTTTTCGGCGGCGTGCTGCTTAAATTTGCGCTAGCATACTTCCCATGATGCTGTTCAAACGCCCCGACACCGAAACGCTCTATTCCGCCCTTGTGAACAAGGACCCCGCCTATGAGGGCGTGGCCTATGTGTGTGTGACGTCGACGAAGATTTTCTGCCGCTTCACCTGCACGGCGCGCAAGCCGAAGATCGAAAACTGCCGGTTCCGCGAGACCATCGCCGAATGTCTGGAAGCCGGTTTCCGCCCCTGCAAACGCTGCAAGCCGATGCTCGCCTATGGCACGGCCGATGAGACCGTGACATCGCTGCTGACGGCGCTGGAAAACGAACCGGCGCGGCGCTGGCGCGAGGAGGATGTGGTGGCGATGGGCCATGATCCTTCCACCGTGCGTCGCACCTTCAAGCGCCGTTTTGGCATGAGCTTCTTGGAGATCGCCAGATTGCGGCGGGTAGGCGATGCGGCGGAAAGCCTCGCTTCCGGCGAAGCGGTGATCGGCGCGCAGATCGATGCCGGTTACGAATCCGGCAGCGGTTTCCGCTCCGCCATCAACCAGTTTTTCGGCTCATCGCCCGCCGCCATGAAAGGCAAGGGGTTTTTGAAGGGTGACTGGATCGATACGCCGATCGGCCCGATGCTCGCCGTGGCCGACGATCATGCCCTGCATCTCCTCGAATTCGCCGACCGGCCGGCGCTTCCGGCCGAGCTGAGGCGGCTGAAGACGCGCACCGGCGCGGATATGGTGCTTGGCCGGACGGCTGTGACCGGCCAGATCGAAGCGGAACTCAAGGCCTATTTCGCCGGGCATTCGGCCGCCTTCGAAACGCGGCTCGCCGGCCACGGCACACCCTTCGAGCGCGACGTCTGGCGCAACCTGCGGGAAATACGGGCGGGTGAGATCGTCAGCTATTCCTCCCTCGCAACCGCCATGGACAGGTCATCCGCCGTGCGTGCGGTGGCCCGCGCCAATGGCGCGAACCAGATTGCGATTGTCGTTCCGTGCCACCGTGTACTGGGCGCGGATGGCAGCCTGACCGGCTATGGCGGCGGTCTGTGGCGCAAAAAATGGCTGCTAGAGCATGAGCGCCGCATGGCGAGCGCGCAGATTGAGGCGCAGGGAATGCCGCTCGCTTCCTGAGCGGTCTGACTGCTGGTTTTCATGAGATTGTCGATTGACGGCCGGCGGGTGTGGCTTACCCCCCTCTGCCCTGCCGGGCATCTCCCCCTCAAGGGGGGAGATCGGCAGGACGCGCTAACGCCGTTTCATTCTCAACGTTGAGATGGGCGAAACCTCGCCGCAGATCGATCTCCCCCCTTGAGGGGGAGATGCCCGGCAGGGCAGAGGGGGGTAAACCCCACGCGCCGGCCGCCGGAAAACCGCCGGTCAATCCGGCAGTTTGGGCACCACCCGGCGTGAGGGGAAGAGTTCCCGCGTCACCGTCATGACGATCAGCGACAGCGGCAGCGCCAGCATGGCCCCGGCCGCGCCCCACATCCACGTCCAGAAGATGATCATCACGAAGACGAGGAAGGGGTTTATCTCCATGTTGCGGCCCACCACCGCCGGAAAGGCGAGGTTTTCCATCAACAGGTGAATGGTAAAGAAGATCGCCGCCGGCAGCAGCGCCAGAATGATGTTGTCATGGGTGATGATGCCCGCCACCGTCAGCGAAATCGTCATGGCGGTGATGCCGAGAAACGGCACGAAGCTGGAGAGAAAGGCGAAGAGCCCCCACAGAAGCGGCATGGCCAGTCCGCCGAAATAGGCGATGACCACCATCGTCACGCCCAGCCCGGCATAGATCAGCGCCGCCGTGGCGAAATAGGTGCCGAGCACCTCTTCCACCGAACCGATGATACGGATGGTGCGAAGCCGCTGGTGGCGGGCCGGAAAGGCCATGATGATCGCCTTGCGCAGCCGCAGCCGGCTATAGAGGAACATCAGCAGCGCGGCGAGAAAGATCAGGCCCTGAATGACGGCGGGCGTGATGTTGGCGCCGAGCAGCGAGATGATTTCACCGCTGCGCGAAATCAAAGATTCCATCGACATCGAGCCCAGACTGAAGCTCGCCGCCGAAATATTCAGCCATCTGAGGCTTTGCAGATAGGGCAGGAAACGGTCGATGCTGCGCTCCACCAGCGCCGGCCCTTCCGAAGCGAGAAGCGAGAGCGGCTCGGTCAGCGAATTGACCACGAAGAACATCACCGCCGCCACGAGGCTCGATAGAATGAGCGCGACGCCGAAGCCGGGAATGCCGTAGGAACCGAGCTTTTCGGCGGCGATGCCGAGAATCATGCCCACCACGATGGCCATCACCACCGGAATGAGGATGAGCGACAATTCGTGGATGACCGCCATCAGCATGATGAGGAAGATGCCGATCACCGACCAGGCGACGACCACATCCAGCGCTTCGCGGCCAAGCGGCTGCTGGCTGCGCACATCGTCACGCCGTGAGCCGGAAGCTGGCACCTCCAGCGGGTCCGCTCTTGTTGCCGCAGCGTTTGCCGCGGTGTTGACCAAGCTGCCGGTCTTGTCCGGCCTGGCATTTTCATTCATCGAACGGTCCCCCAATAAGGTGACAAACGTTCGAAAAATGTGGCGGTTCCGGGGCGGCGAAAATTTCCGCGGCCCCTTTTTTGCGTTTAGGCGGAAAGCTTTAGGCCGATGCCCCACGGATCTTTGAGGACAATGCCGTCACTTTGCCGCTCTGTGGCGATTTCCAGCCGGTCGAGTGCGGCAATCGCCGTCTCAAGCGCGGCCGGCTCGTTGAATGTCAGCGAATAGCCGGAAAGGCCGGTCATGTTGTCCTTGCGGGCCATGGCTCCACGGCTGTTCCAGATATTGGCGGCCACATGGTGGTGATAGGCCCCGGAGCCGAAGAAGCTCGCGCCGGGATAACGCGCCATGATCTTCAGCCCCAGCACATCCTGATAAAATTCATCCGCCTGCGGAATATTGCCCACCTGCAGATGGATGTGGCCGATGGCTGTTCCTTCCGCCGCCCCGGTAAAGGCCGTCTTCGGCGCGCTGTCGTAAAGCGCCTGAAGGTTGAGGCCGAGGGTGGCCATCTCCACCGTGCCGTCCTGCTGGTAGGTCCATTCATCCGGCGAACGGTCGCGATAGACTTCGATGCCGTTGCCTTCCGGGTCGGCAAGATAGATCGCCTCGCTGACCAGATGGTCGGACGCGCCCTGAAACTGGACATTGTTATGGGCGGCATGCGCCAGCCAATGGGCCAGATCGTTCCGGCTCGGCATCAGGAAGGCGGTGTGGAACAGGCCTGCGGCGTTGCGCGGCGCGCGTTCCGCCGTGCTGGAGGTTGAAAGCGTGAGCAGCGGCTGGCCGCCGACACCCAGCACTTCACCGCTCGGGTTCTTTTCAAGAACGGAAAGGCCGATGATCTTCTGGTAGAAATCCGAAACGCGCGGCAGATCGTGAACGACGAGATGCGCCTGGCCGACATAGGCCGGCCGCGTCAGGGCGAATTGTTTGATTTCACTCATCATGATCTCCATATTGAATCCGAAGCGCCCTGGGGCGGATCGGTCGCCGAAACCATCGGCCGACGCCGCTTTGCGGCGTTTGTCGAAGGCGAATATGGGCTGGTTTCGTCGTTCAGCAAAGATCGTCGTCTGGCGATTGACTGTCCACTATTCGTTGACAATGCCCCGTTCCGGCCCGGCTCCGGCTTTTGACTTCGATCAAGGTGAAGGCCGTGCCTAAGGGGAAATATAAGCCTAGCCCGACACGCTAAACGGCGGATCAAGCCAAAGGAGACAGCCATGTACAAGAAGATCATCGTACCGGTAGACCTCAGCGCCACCGACAAGGGGGAAAAGATTCTCGAAAAGGCCAAGGCGCTTCTGGACCCGGACGGCGAGATCGTTCTCATCAATGTTGTCGAGGAACTGCCGGGCTATATGGCGATCGACCTGCCTGTCGACCTGATCGAAAACGCCATCAAGGACGCCAAGACCAAGCTTTCGGACATCAAGACCAGGGCCGGTTTCAAGGGCAGCCAGGAAATCAGAAGCGGCGCGCCCGCGCGTGAAATCATCGCCGCCGCCGAGGAGCACAAGGCCGACCTCATCATCATCGCGTCGCACACGCCGGATTTCAGCAATTATTTCATCGGCGCCACCGCCGACCGCGTGGTGCGCCACGCCAAATGCTCGGTGCTGGTGGACCGATAAAAGCCTGACGTTTTAGCATTGCGGGCGGGTTTTCCGCCCCCAAGCATTCCAAGGAAAAGTGGGATCCAGTTTTCCGTCTGGAAATGCGACGATACAAGAAGATTGGCTGGAGGAAAAAACATGAATGTCGAAAGTTACGAGAAAATCCTGCGTGACCGCCAGCGCGAGCTTTATCGCCGCCTGCACAAAATCGAAGCCGATTTCGAAGAGCCTCGCAATCCCGATGACGAGGATCGCGCCACCGAACGCAGCAATGACGAGGTGCTGGACGAGCTGGGGCAGGTGGGTCAGGACGAGCTGCGCGCCATCGACGCAGCCCTCGACCGTATCGCCAGCGGCACCTTCGGCACCTGTGTCAAATGCGGCAAGCGGATTTCGGAGGATCGGCTGAAGGCGGTGCCCTATACGCCGTTTTGCCAGGAATGCGCTGCGGCGTTGTGAGGGGTGAACGACCTTTCCTCCGTCATGCCGGACCTGATCCGGCATCCAGCCGACGCGCGTCTGCGCGGCGAGAGAGTTCTTTCAGCCCAAGGACTTGGGCTGGCTGGATACCGGCTCAGGGCCGGTATGACGGTGTGTAGGTACGACAACCTGAAAAACTCATCCTTATCGCCAGGGAACGTCGCCTGCCCCCAACCTCTCCTTTCGCAACAGCCTCGAACGCAATTTGATTGCCGTTAACCGGGCGCTGTCTTGTTCCTGTCTAATATTGTCTCCATGCTTTGAGGAAAGCACGCAGACGGGATTGGACTATGAGCGATTTGTGGCGGTTCGGGCGCCAGTATGATTTTCACGAGATTGTCGCCGATGGCATCGTCCATGGTGTCGGCATCGTGTTTGCGCTTATCGGTGCCACGGCGCTGATTTTCTACGCGACCGCGTGGGGGACGCTCAGCGCGATCGCCGCTGCATGGATTTACGGTCTCGGCCTCGTCGCCTGTCTTTCCGTGTCTTTCACCTACAATATCTGGCCGCACTCGAACGTAAAATGGTTCCTGCGCCGGCTGGATCATTCGGCGATCTTCATTCTCATCGCCGCCACCTATACGCCCTTTCTGATGCGCGGCATCCAAGATCCGCTGATTGCCGTCATGCTGGGGCTGATCTGGCTTGCGGCGCTGTGCGGCATCCTTCTCAAATGCCTGTTTCCCGGCCGTTACGACCGGGTCGCCATCGGCCTTTATCTCGCCATGGGCTGGAGCGGCGTCATGGTGGTCGGGCCGCTGTCGTCGCATCTGGCACCCGTCACGCTCTGGCTGATCGTCGCCGGCGGCGTCATCTATTCGCTCGGCGTCATCTTCCATGTCTGGGAAAAGCTGCGCTTCCAGAATGCCATCTGGCACGCTTTCGTGGTCGCCGCCGCCGCCGTTCATTATCTCGCTGTGGTCACCTCCTTCAGCCTCGTGCCGCTGGCATCCTGAAGAATGCGCCCCGATGGCGGGATGGGTACTGGACAGCCATTCGCATCATCGCCTAATCCTCGTGCAGATGGCGGCCGAAAATACCGCCGCTGCGAGCAGGAAAAAGGGTGAACGACAATGAGCGTGCAACTGCGCGACGCGACCGTGGACGATCTCTCCGGCATCATGGAGATTTACAATGATGCGGTGCTGAATACGACCGCGATCTGGAACGACGTGCTGGTCGATCTGGAAAACCGCAGGGAATGGTTCGCCGCCCGCAAGTCACGCGGCTTTCCGGTCATCGTCGCAATCCTCGACGGCAAGGTCGCAGGCTACGCTTCCTATGGCGACTGGCGCGCTTTCGACGGTTATCGCCACACCCGCGAACATTCGGTCTATGTGCATAAGGATGCGCGCGGCCACGGCATCGGCAAGAAGCTGATGCAGGCGTTGATCGATCATGCCTCCGGCAACGACGTGCACGTGCTGATCGCCGCCATCGAGGCGGAAAACACCGCCTCCATCCGCCTGCATGAAAGCCTCGGCTTCAGGGTCGTCGGCCGGTTTTCGGAAGTGGGCACCAAGTTCGGCCGCTGGCTGGATTTGACGTGTATGGAACTGAAGCTGAACTAGTTCCCGGGCGGGTTGCCTAGAGAAAGCGGCTCCGGCGCGGGCGTTCAACCTCTCCTCCGTCATCCTTGGGCTTGTCCCAAGGATCTAATCACGTCGAATTAAGTCAACGGGTTGCAGATCCTCGGGACAAGCCCGAGGATGACGCTGAGTGCTTGGGGTGGACGTCCGCAAGCCGACGTCGCATGCCGCATAGGCGTTACCATTGCCCAATCAAACCGGCTCGAACACCATCGAATGGCCGTTGATGCAATAACGCAGGCCGGTGGGCTTCGGGCCGTCGGGGAAGACGTGGCCGAGATGGCCGCCGCAATTGGCGCAGCGGATTTCCGTGCGCACCATGCCGTAGCTGGCGTCGCGATGTTCCGTCACGGCGCCCGGCTTTACCGGTTCGAAATAGCTCGGCCATCCGCAGCCGGCATCGAATTTCGTATCGGAGAGGAACAGCGGCTCGTCGCAGGCCGCACAGCGATAGAGGCCTTTCTGGAATGTATCCCAATAGGGCCCGGTGAAGGCGCGCTCGGTGCCGTGTTCGCGCAGGATGCGATATTGCTCCGGCGTCAGCTGTTCACGCCATTCGGCATCGCTTTTTTTGATTTTTGGGGATGTCAGATCGCTCATGGAATGATCCTTTCTGTTCCCGCCTCAAATAGTCATCGCGGAGGCGGATTGAAAGGGGCGACGCCTCATAACGCGTTCGTTATGGGCCGGGAGTGTCGATTTGGGTTGAGATGGCTTTGTCTATGCCTTAACTGGAAAAATCGATTTTAAAGAACGCCATTATTGGCGCGCAGGGGTGGGGGACATCCCGGGAGATGTGAATGACATCAGATGTCACGCCGTTGACATTCCTGTCGCTGTTTCTGCCGTTCCTGGCAGCGCTTGCCGCACCCGTCCTGGTTAAAAGGTTCGGTCACAATGCGGCGTGGGTCCTGGCGATTGCGCCTGCTCTCGCTTTTGCGCATTTTGCGCTGATGCTGCCCGAAATCGCGGCAGGCGGGGTGGTGACAGGCGGTTATGCCTGGGTGCCGAGCTTCAATCTCAGCTTCTCCTGGTTCATCGATGGCCTGTCGCTGACCTTTGCGTTGCTGATCACCGGCATCGGCCTGCTGATCGTGCTTTATGCGGGCGGTTATATGAAAGGCCATCCGCAGCAGGGCCGGTTCCTGTCCTTCCTGCTGCTTTTCATGGGGGCGATGCTGGGCGTCGTGGTTTCCGACAGCCTGCTGATGCTGTTCGTTTTCTGGGAACTCACATCCATCACCTCCTTCCTGCTGATCGGCTTCGACCATGAGCGCGCCGCCTCGCGCCGCGCCGCGCTGCAGGCGCTGGTGGTGACGGGCGGCGGCGGTCTGCTGCTGCTCGCCGGGCTGATTTTCATCTGGGATATCAGCGGCTTGACGCAGCTGTCGATGCTGGTGCGCGGCGGCGATGTCTTGCGCGACAGCCCGTTTTATCTGGCCGCGCTGCTTCTTGTTCTCGGCGGCGCCTTCACCAAGTCGGCGCAGTTTCCCTTCCATTTCTGGCTGCCCAACGCCATGGAAGCGCCAACGCCGGTCTCCGCCTATCTGCATTCGGCAACCATGGTGAAGGCCGGCGTCTATCTGCTGATGCGCCTCAACCCGGTTCTCGGCGATACCGCCGCCTGGCAGATCCTGCTGCCCTTCTTCGGCGGGCTGACCATGCTCACCGGCGCGCTGCTGGCCGTGCGCCAGACCGATCTCAAGCTGATGCTCGCCTATACGACGGTGTCGTCGCTCGGCCTGCTGGTCATGCTGACGGGTTTCGGCTCCGACCATGCCATCGAGGCGGCGGTGCTTTATCTGGTGGCCCATTCGCTGTTCAAGGGCGCGCTCTTCATGGTCGCCGGCATCATTGACCACGAGACCGGCACCCGCGACGTGACGAAGCTCGGCGGCCTGCGAAAAGCCATGCCGATCACTTTTGCGGCGGCGCTGGCGGCTGCGATTTCCATGGCCGGCCTGCCGCCTTTCTTCGGTTTTCTCGCCAAGGAAGAGATTTATTACGCGCTGGCGCATGGCAATCCGCGCGCCGTGCTGTTCACCGGCATCGCCATCCTCGGCAACGGGCTGATGTTCGCCGTCGCCTTTGCGGTGGCGCTGAAACCCTTCCTCGGCAAGCCGGTGAAGACTCCGAAACACGCGCATGAAGGTCCGCTACTGCTCTGGCTCGGCCCGGCGCTTCTGGCGCTGAAGGGGCTGACCATCGCTCTGTTCTCCGGCATCGCGCATTTCTACGTCTCGACACCCATGGCGAGCGCCATTGCCGGTGAGGTGCGCCCGGTGGAAATCTCGCTCATTCCCCATATCGGCGTGCCGCTTGGCCTGTCGCTGCTCACCATCGCGCTCGGCATCGTCCTTTATACGCAGCTTTCCGCCGTCCGTGGACTGATCGACCGCACCTTCAAGGCGCTGGGGGCAGGGCCGGACAGGGGCTTTGACGTCTTCATCGAAATGCTGGTGAAAGTCTCGTTCCACATCACCCGGCTCATTCAGCCGGGCAGGCTGGAATTTTACGTCACCGCCACCTTCGCCGTCGTCGCCGCCGTGCTGCTTGTGCCGCTGTTCCTTTATGGCGAATTGCCGTCCATGCCGTCATGGCCGCGCGATATGCCGGTCCATGAGCTGACTTTCATCGCGATTGCCGTGGCGGGGCTCATCGCAGTGTTGACGGCGTCGAGCCGACTCACCGCCATCATCGCGCTCGGCATTCAGGGCTTTGCGGTGGCGGTCATCTTCCTGCTCTTCGGCGCGCCCGATCTGTCCTTCACCCAATTCATGGTCGAGACGCTGTCGGTGGTCATTCTGACGCTGGTGATGACGCGGCTTCGCCTGTCGCCGTCAGACCATCGCGGCCTTGGCCAGAAGCTGCTGGACAGCACCATCGCCATCGCCTGCGGAACCGGCTTCGCTTTGTTCCTGATGCGCGCGACCGAGGCGAGCTTCGACAACCGCCTGACGGATTTCTACAACACCTATTCCAAGGTCATCGCCCACGGCGCCAATGTGGTCAACGTCATCATCGTCGACTTCCGTGGCACGGATACGCTCGGTGAAATCGCGGTGGTGATGATAACGGGTCTCGCCATTCTCGCGCTGATCCGCATCCGCCCGGCTGCTGCCATCAAGGGAGTCGCTGTCAAGGGATCGGCCAAGACCGCGAAGAAGAAAGGAGCGCGGGCATGAACACGCTCATTCTGCGCACCGTCGCCCCTGTCGTCACCAGCCTCATGGTGCTGTTTTCCATCTTCGTCTTGCTGCGCGGCCATAATGAGCCCGGCGGCGGCTTCATCGGCGGCCTGATCGCGGTCTCGGCGCTGGCGATCTATGGCATCGCTTATGGCGTCACCGCAGTCAGGCGCGCCATCATGTTTCATCCGCTGTCGATTGCGGGGGCGGGGCTGCTGCTGTCCATGTTTTCCGGCCTCGTTTCCATCGCCGCCGGCGTGCCCTTCATGACCGGGCTGTGGGTTTATCCGAACCTGTTCGGTGTCGAAATACCGCTCTCCACCGTCATGTCCTTCGATATCGGTGTCTATCTCGTCGTGGTCGGCGCCATCACCTCCATTGCGCTGGCGCTGGAAGAAAGGGAAAGCGACTGATGGAAGCGGTCTTCTCCATTCTCGTCGGCATCTTCTTTTCGGTGGCGATTTATCTCATGCTGTCGCGCCACAGCATCCGCATGCTGCTCGGCATCGCCATTCTCGGCAATGCGGTGAACCTCTTGCTGTTCACGGCAGGAAGGCTGACGCGCGAAGTGCCGCCGATCATTCCGCCCGGCATGGATACGCTGCCCGCGGGTGCGGCCAATCCGCTGCCGCAGGCGCTCATCCTCACGGCAATCGTCATTTCCTTTTCCTTCTTCTGTTTCCTTCTGGTTCTGACCTGGCGTGCGTTTCAGGAACTACAGACCGACGATACGGACGAAATGCGCACCGCAGAACCCGCAGGCGAGCCCTTGCCGCCGCTCGGTTATTGAGCGGCGAGGCTGAGACACATGGCATCCTCCACCACATCCGCAGTCACCGACCTTTCCGCAGCGCTCGTCACGACGCCCGTGCCGCTGTCCGACTGGCTGATCATTCTTCCCATCGCGCTCTGTATTGGCGCAGGCGCGGTGCTGATGATGATGCGCCACGCCATCCGCCACCACGCGACCGTCGCCATCGCGGCGCTGTTCCTGCTGGTGCTGCTCGATGCCGCGCTTTTGTGGAAGGTCGCCACTGATGGCCCCTTCACCATGGTCATGGGCCGCTGGCTGCCGCCCTTCGGCATTGCCTTTACCGCCGACCTGACGGGCGCGCTGCTGTCGCTTGCCGCGGCCATCGTCGCACTGGCGGGCGCCATCCATGCCGGCGCGGATATCGACGCCAGCGGCAGGCGCTACGGTTTTTATCCCTTCCTGATGCTCTTGATGGCCGGTGTCACCGGCGCTTTCCTGACCGGCGACATCTTCAACCTCTATGTCTGGTTCGAGGTGCTGCTGATCTCGTCCTTCGGCCTGATCGTGCTCGGCTCGACGCGCGAGCAGATCGACGGCGCGCTGAAATACGCCGTTCTGAACCTCATCGGCACGACGCTGTTCCTGATAACGGTCGGTTATCTCTACGCCATCTTCGGCACGCTCAACATGGCCGATATCGCGCAGAAGGCGACCGGGCTGCGGGAGACCGCGCCGCTGATGACGCTTGCGAGCCTGTTCGCGCTCGCCTTCGCCATGAAGGCCGCCGCCTTCCCGGTAAATTTCTGGCTGCCCGCTTCCTATCACACGCCGCGCATTGTCGTTTCCGCCCTGTTCGGCGGCTTGCTCACCAAGGTCGGCATCTATTCGCTGCTGCGCGTCATGGTCATGCTGTTTCCGGTCGAGCGGGAAGAACTCAGCATCGTCATCGCCATCTCGGCGGCGTTGACCATGGTGCTCGGGGCCATGGGCGCGCTCGCCCAGAACGATATCCGCCGCATGCTCGGCTATATCGTCATATCGGGTATCGGCTACATGATGGCCGGCATCGCCATCGGCACGCCTTCCGGTGTCACCGGCGCCATTTTTTACGCGCTGCATTCCATGGTGCTGATGACGGCGCTTTATCTCGCCGCCGGCCATGCGGCCCGCCTCGGCGGCGGTTTCAGCCTCACCTCGCTTAGAGGCCTTTACCAGCAGGCTCCGTGGTTTTCGGCGCTGGCGCTGGCGCTGTTTTTCGCCGGTTCCGGCCTGCCGCCCTTTTCCGGCTTCTGGCCGAAGGCGGTGCTGGTCAAGTCGGCGATCGATATCGGCGCCTGGTGGCTCGCCGGCGCCATCCTCGCCTCCGGTTTCATCGCCACCATCGCTTTCGGGCGGATATTCCTTTTGTGTTTCTGGCGTCCCGTTGCGGCATCCACCGGTCAGCCTTCCGTGCCGCAGGCATCGCCCTCGGCAGCGCCGTCTTTCGCGCCGCTGGTGGGGCTGACGTTGCTGGTGGTATTTTTCGGCCTGTTTCCGGAAAGCCTGCTCAATCTCAGCCAGCAGGCGGCCGCAGGCCTCGGTAATCCGCAGGCCTATATCCAGTCGGTCTTTACCGAAGGGGGCAAACCATGAGCCTCTATCTCGTACAATTGCTTTTCGTTGCCGTATGGCTCGCCGTGACGGGCAGCGTCACGCTCGCGAACATCATTTTCGCCCTTGTCGTTTCGACGCTGGCGCTCGGCATCATCCGCCACCAGCTTCCCGGCGGGCGCAACCACTGGCTCAGGCTTGTCCGCGTGCTCTCGCTGGTGCTGCTGTTCTTCAAGGAGCTGGCGCTCTCGGCATGGAAGGTCGCCGTGCTGGTGACCCGGCCGAAGCTCGACGTGCAGCCCGGCATTTTTGCCTATCCGCTGACGGTGACGACCGATTTCGAGATCACGCTGCTCGCCAATCTCATCACGCTCACGCCGGGCACGCTGTCGGTCGATGTTTCGGCGGACAGGAAAACGCTTTACGTGCACGCGATCGACTGCAGCGATATCGAGGCCACGAAAAACGACATCCGCAACGGCTTTGAAAGAAAGATCATGGAGGCGTTTCAGATATGACGCCGGAACAAATAGTTTCATTTGCAACTATACTTGCATCGGTTGTTCTGTCGGCCGCCTTTTTGCTGACAGTATATCGCGTCGTCGTCGGCCCCACCTTGCCGGACCGTATCGTTGCGCTCGACATGCTGGTGGGCATCGCCATCGGCTTTATCGCAGTCATCGCCATCCGCACCGGCTTCAATCTTTACGTCGATATTGCGATTGCGCTCGGGCTGGTCGGTTTTCTGGCAACGGTTGCCTTCGCCCGCTTCGTGCTGTCGCGCGGCCCGGACGGCCGGCGCAGGCCGGCGGCGGTTCTCGATGGCGAAAGGGCATCTGAAGCCATTGAAAAAAATATGGAAAAAGGTGTCGCCAACAGAAAAGGAAAGGGCAGGCGATGATGGCTTGGATCGTGGCTATTCTGGTTGCGGCGCTGTTGGTCTCAGGCGCCATCTTCTCGCTGATCGCGGCAATCGGCCTCAATCGGCTGCCGGATGTCTATACCCGCATGCATGCGGCTTCCAAGGCGGGAACGGTGGGGTCCGGCCTTCTGCTTCTGGCTGTCGGCATTCATTCCATGGAAATATCGACGCTGGCGCGGGCGCTCGCCGGTTTTTTCTTCTTTGTCCTTACCGCGCCGGTCTCGGCACATCTTCTTGCCATGGCCGCTCACAAGGCAGGTTATCCGCTTGCCGTTAAATCGGTAGTTGATGACATCAAGAAAATTTGAAGTTGAAAATCCCCCCAATAATTGGGGGTATTCATTTTCAATTGCTACTTGGCATAGTATTTTATTACCCGTAATTTTTTGTATTCCGATTAGACTGTTTTGAACTGAAAAATTCACAATAGGAATTTGACTTTTGCTGTTTTGCTGTTATCCAAATTAAGTGTAAAGTTGCTAATCGCGATTTGCATCTAGCCTCTTCATAGTCGGCATAGGCATTTTATTAATGTCTAATCTATGGCCCATCGGACCATTGCTGCCCATGTCGCGGGCCATAAGTTGAATCTCGGACCAATTCGTTTCCGGTTTTCGCTCGAAATCTAGGGGTAGGTTTCATGTTGGTTTCAACAAGGCGAAGGTGGGGCACCGGGTAACTTCACATCGCTCGATGCGGCGTTCGCCCGCGTCAGGGGATTAATAAACAGGAGATACTTAAATGACGGAAACTGCATACGGTAACGCCCAGGATCTGCTGGTCGAACTGACTGCGGATATTGTGGCTGCCTATGTTAGCAACCACGTCGTTCCGGTAACTGAGCTTCCCGGCCTTATTTCGGATGTTCACACGGCACTCAGCGGAACATCGGCACCGGCATCGGTGGCGGTCAATGTCGAAAAGCAGAAGCCTGCCGTCTCTGTCCGCAAGTCGGTTCAGGATGACCACATCGTCTGTTTGGAATGTGGCGGCTCTTTTAAGTCGCTCAAGCGGCATCTCACGACGCATCACAGCATGACGCCGGAAGAATATCGCGAAAAATGGGACCTGCCGGTCGACTATCCGATGGTTGCGCCCGCCTATGCCGAAGCCCGCTCGCGGCTCGCCAAGGAAATGGGTCTCGGTCAGCGCCGCAAGGCCAGCCGTTGATTTTAAAGACGGTCCGGCTGCTGTCCTGACAGATAGCCGGAAGTCGCAAAGCAATACGGCCGGTCTTTTGACCGGCCGATTTCGTTTCTGGGGTTCGAAGACCTCACCTCCGTCCTGCCGCCCCCGTATCCCGCATCCAGCTTTGGCGCGCCTGCGCCGTGAGAGGGGTCTTTCGCGATCGAGAACTGCATCGCACCAGACCCGGGAACCGGTTCTCGACCGACTTTTTATGTCGCTCAAAATTTCGATTGAGGAAAAAAATCCTTTATCGCGCATATCAATTCTGCAAAAATAAAGCCTTATCAATCGCATAATCGCCGATGCCAAATTTGCGCTTCCCCATGCTTGCTCTCGGGTGTATGAATTAATTCCTATTCGTAGAGGAGTTGCATATGCCGTCGGATACAATGTTTCTGTCTGCCGCCGCGCGGCCTTGTGCGCGGGTCGGTGATCGTCCTTTTCGTCATTGGCCGTCTGCGGCCGGGCGGGATGAGATTTCCCGTCTTTGCCGTCTGGTACGGCAGCTCACCGGCGAGATGGTGCAATTGACGGGCGACCGAACGCTGGTGCGCCGCGACAGCCGGCGCACGGAATGCCACATCCGCCAGATTGCCATGTATGTTTGCCATGTGCAGCTCGGTATTCCCATGTCGGATATCGGGCCGTGTTTCGGCCGGGACAGGACGACGGTGGGCCATGCCTGCCAGGTGGTGGAGGACCGGCGTGACGAACCGGCATTCGATGAGTTCGTCGCCGCGCTGGAGCGGGTTACCGGCAGTATCTTTAACGCGATGAAAGGCGCCCGGGATGAGTGAGGAAAAAAGCACGCCCGTTGCCTCCCCTAACCCTCATCTCCTGCGCCTGCTGCGTTGCATCGCCGCGGGCGCGGCGGAGATGTCGCAGGAGGGCGGCGATATCGTCCTGCGCCGGGCGCGGGCAGGCCACACGGCGCTGCGGTTTCCGGCCGCGACGGTGCGGTTTGCCATTTCCTCCGGGCTGGTCGAGCAGCGGGAAAACACCCTTTCCGCCGCACCGCCGCTCGCCTCCTGCCTGAAACGGGCAATGGTGAAAGACCGGGACGAGGTCTTTCAGGAACAGCACCGGCATATGCAGACGGTTATTGTGGATGTTGGCGATGCGAAGCAGCAGGCGCGGCGCAATCTCAACACCTCTCCCCTGACCAGCCTTGCAAGGCTGAAGGAACGGGACGGTGCGGCGTTTTTCCCGGCGGATGCTCTGGAGGCGGGCGAGCGCCTCGCCGCCGATTTTCATCGCGGCCATCTCAACCCGAAGGTAACGGCGACATGGGAGCCGAGAATAGCGAACCGCACGAAAGGGGAGGCGGGAGGCGCGCTCGATCTCACAGAGGCGGCAATGGCCGCAAGAACGCGGTTTTCCCGCGCAGCCGATGCGATGGGGCCTGAACTGTCGGGCGTCGCCATCGATATCTGCTGCTTCGAAAAGGGGCTGGAGACGGTGGAGCGGGAAAGGCAATGGCCGGCGCGGTCGGCAAAACTGCTGCTGCGCGCCGCACTGCTGGCGCTTGCCCGCCATTATGCGCCGCCTGCGGCCCGCGCCGGCAGGAAGGAACACCATTGGGGCGATGCGGATTATCGCCCGGCGATAACGAGGTGAAGGTCAGGCGGCCAGCAGCCGGGCTTCCTCACGGATGCGCTTGATCATGGAGCGCAGGCCGTTGGCGCGCTGCGAAGACAGATGCTCCACCAGCCCGATCCTGTCGAATACCTCGATGGCGTCGAGACCGGCGATTTCGGAGGCTCTCTTGCCGGAATAAACGGCGAGCACGATGGCGACGAGGCCGCGCACGATATGCGCATCCGAATCGCCTTCGAAGGTCAGGAGAGGGTCTTCCGCACCATCGCTATGGCTGACGAGCCAGACCTGGCTTGCGCAACCATGCACCTTGTTCTCGGCCGTGCGCTTGTCTTCCGGCAGATCGGGAAGCGCCTTGCCGAGTTCGATGACATAACGATAGCGATCCTCCCAGTCATCGAGGAAGGCAAAGTCGTCAAGGATCGTTTCGAGAGAGGCCATTTGCGCGCCGTATCATCCATTATTGCAGGTCTTTCTTAGGATATAGGCGAAGTGCGGCCGGTTTTGAACCATGGACCATGAAAAAGCCCACGGAAAACAGGTTTCCGTAGGCAAGTCAGGCAGGCAGTCGGCGGCGGAAATCTCCGCTCGCAAAAAAGTGCGGCGCGGTGGCCGGCATAGATCAGGGAGCAGGGCGCTTCTGCGGCAGGGGAATGACGGTGCCGGTCTTCAGCATGTCGGCATCCTTCGGAAATTCGACGCTGACGACCGGGGCTTCGGCCAGTTTTTCGGTCTCGGCCGCGAGCTCAGCGGCGGGGGCGGGCTTGTCACCGGAAGCAAGCTGCTTGTCCAGCAGCTCATAGGCCACCTTTGCGCCTTCCTTTGCCCGCTCACCGAGCGCGTGGAAGGTTTCGGCGCCCTTGACGCAGACATCGGGCTTTTCGATGCAGATGGCGCTGACATAACGATAGGCTTCACCGGCGGCCGAAACGGCGCTGGGAATATCGAAGGCCGAAGGTTCCTTGGCCGGATCGTTGCTGCTGCCGAAATAGGACAGCGCCACCAGCACCAGCGAAAACCAGAATGTTCCCTTGATCAGAAACCACATTGTCAGACTACCCTGCCAGACGATCTTTGTTTTCTAAAGCCCCGCCCGGTTTCGGGTCATCGGCCTTTGTCCCGTTTTTCGGGCTTGTGAAGAAGCTACACGCGACCGGCGAACAGCCGATTGCAAAAAGCGACGCAATTTAATTCAAATTGTATCTATTCTCCTCGCATCGGGACGCCTGGCATCAATTCATTCGCATTTTAACAGTCCATGTTAAGCATAATTGCGACAGAGGCCGCGCGTTCCGGGGCAAAGCGGCGGAAAGCTTTGCCACAAAAGTTAACGCGATGGCAAAAATGAAGCGAAATCCGTCGCTTACCCGTCATTAACCATGATTGGCAAAGCTTCGAAGAAATGCCCCGTAATGGGACTGCGGGGCATTTGACGGGCCTTTGGGGCCATTCTTTTTATCCATTCCTTAAGCCGCCGCCTTCTATTGTCGGAGCCGTTAGAACCGCCTCAGGGATTCGGTGTTGGTATTGCGTAATATGAGAGAAAAAGCGGTCGCATGGGTCGACCGTGCCGCAGGCAGATGGCTTGCGCGCATGGAAGAGGACGCCGAAAGGCGCGCCGGAACCGTTGCGCGCCTGCGCCGGCTTATCGCCTTCAGCGTCGTCGGACTTCTGGTGGTACCAGCCCTCTTCAGCCTCGTTTTCAGCCCCGCCATCGCGCTGCCCATCGGCGCTGCCCTGGTGCTGGCGCTGTTTCTGGCCGCCGCAGCATTGCTGATTGCCTTTTCGCGTCCCGCGCGCGGTGCGTCCTCCTTTTCCGCCGCGTTTGGCGATAACGACCTGATCGCCGCTACGCAGGTGCCGGGCCTCGTGCTCATGATCGGTGATACCGGCTTCGTCGAACACGTCTCCGGCCGCGATCTTACGACCTTCCCGGCCGCTCTGCAGGCCAGCAAGGACCATGCCCTCGTTGAATATGTCTATGTCTCGGACCGTATCGAATTGATGCAGGCCTTCGACCTGCTGCGGCAGGGCGAGGACAGGGCAACCGCCAAACTCCGCTTCGAGACCGGTGCAAAGTCTCGTCAGGCGCAGTTCATGCATGCGCGTATCGAGATGACAGCAATCCGCTGCGCCAGCGGCCGGCTACGCCGCATCGTCGCCCAGCTTTCCGATGTCACGGAGATGGAGCTTCTGCGCCGCGACGTCGCTCGCAAGGCGGCCGAGGCGGAATCGGCCAATGACGCCAAGTCGCGTTTCCTTGCCGCCGTCAGCCACGAGTTGCGCACGCCGCTCAACGCCGTCCTCGGTTTTTCCGATATTCTGGCCGGCGAATATTTCGGCCGGCTGGAGAACGACCGCCAGCGGGAATATGTCGGCCTGATCCGCCAGTCCGGCGCGCATCTTCTCTCTGTCGTCAACACCATGCTCGATATGAGCAAGCTGGAGGCAGGCCGTTACGAGCTGCTGATGGAAAGCTTCCCGATTGCCGAAACCATCTCGTCCTGCGAGGCCATGCTGGGCCTGCAGGCGAAGGAAAAAGGCCTGACTTTGACCAGCCGCATCCAGCGCGGTATCGGCGAAATCTCGGCCGATCAGCGCGCCATACGGCAGGTTCTGATCAATCTTGCCGGCAACGCCATAAAATTCACCGATGCCGGTGGTGTGGTGTCGATCGACGCCGCGCGTGAGGGTGCGATGCTGAAGCTGACGGTGAGCGATACCGGCATCGGCATCGCTTCCGACAAGATCGAGCTTCTGGGCCAGCCTTTCATGCAGGTTCAGAATGAATATACCCGTCGCTATGAGGGCACGGGTCTGGGATTGTCCCTGGTCAAGGGGCTTGTGGCACTGCATGGCGGCACTTTCGCCATCGCCAGCAGGCCCGGCGAGGGCACGGTCGTAACGATCACCCTGCCTGCCGACGGTTCGGGCATGGCGGGTGGCGGCGAAAGCGCCGAAGCCGAAAGCATGGTGGAATTTCCGCCGCGCATCCGGCAGCTCGGCGATATGGCCGCAATGATGAAAAAGGATGGTGACGATGGCCCCGCGAAAGCGAAAATCGCCTAAGAAAACAACGGCCCAGATTGGCGCCGGGATTGTTTCCTTGGTGGTTGCGGCCATCGGGCGCGAAATCCTGCGCCATCCGAAACTGGTCGGCAGCTGCGGCGCCTTCGCGGTCGTTTTCGGTTTTGTCGCCGCCAATGCGCTCTGGTATCAGCCGGGCGTGCACCCGTCGCCTTTCCTGCGCACACGCGATGCGGAAAACCCGAACGGCATTGCCGGTTATCGCCCGGCCGAACCGCTCGGCACGCAGGGCAATGTCACCACCTTCCGCATAGAGCGACCGGCGGAGACGCAAAATGCGCAGCAGCCGGCGGCCGAAACGCCGGCGCAGCCCGTTGCCGAAAACCAGAAGCCGCAGCAGATCGTTGCCGATATTCAGGCCGAACTGAAGAAACGCGGGCTTTACGAAGGCGAGGCGGATGGCCGCATGGGCCCACGCACTGCCGCCGCCATCATGTTCTTTGAAGAAACGCTCGGCATGGAACAGACCGGCGAACCGACGACCCGCGTGCTGGCGGCGCTCAGGATCGATGGTGCGACGGTCGCCGCAATCCCCAGGGACCGGCCTGCCGATACCAGCGGCGGCGTTGAGATCGACCCCGTGGCTGCCGCCATCCGCAAGGCGGAAGCGCCGCGCCCGAAGGCCGAACCGGCCTCCCTCAACAGCGCGGCCAAACCGGCAAGCCGCGATCTGATCGCCAAGATCCAGCAGGGGCTGATCAACATCGCCTATGCCGACGTGAAGGTGGACGGCGTGGCCGGCCAGCAGACCCGCAACGCCATCCGCGCCTTTGAGAAACACTATCGCCTGCCGGAAACCGGTGAGCCGAGCGAGGCTGTGTTGAAGAAGCTGAAGTCGATTGGGGCGCTTTAGATTTTGACAGCGGTTGAGGTGCGTGGGGCTTACCCCCCTCTGCCCTGCCGGGCATCTCCCCCTCAAGGGGGGAGATCGATCTGCGGCGATGTCTCTTCCATCTTGAAGCTTGAGAATGAAGCGACAAAAGGGCCTCTTGCCGATCTCCCCCCTTGAGGGGGAGATGCCCGGCAGGGCAGAGGGGGGTAAGCCCCGCGCACCTTCACCCGCCCAAAATCAACAACAGCACGCCCACCGTTTCCAATCGAAAGCACCCCATGCGCCTCAAGTCCGAAATGTTCGTCTCAGCCCTCATCCGCCGCGTCTTCTCCGCCGGCGGATTTGCGGCTGTCGAAAAAAAGGGGGCAGAGGAGGCGGGGGCGATTTTCATTCGCCAGCGCCTGCGCGATGGCCGCGAAAATCTCTATGGACCCGCGCCGCAGAGCTTTGCCGATGACGAGGAAGTCCGCGCCGAGCGCCGTTTCGAAACGCGCCTTGCCGGTGCGGATGGCGAGGAAAGCGCCGCTCTTCTTGAGAGGGAACGACGCTTCGACAGCGACCTGTGGGTAGTGGAGATCGAAACAGATGAGATCGGGACGCTGCTGACGCTGGTGGATCAGCCCAAGGCCTAGAATTGTGCGGCAATGGCCCGCTTCTTCAACCCGTGAAGACGCAAGGCCAGCCGCGCTTACCCTTGTGTCCCGGTTCTCTGTGCAGGCGGTACGCTGCGGCCCGGCCGTTCGCGGCCATGCGTATAGCTGTCGGCCCGCCGCCAGCTTTCCAGCCGCTCTTCGCATTCCACGATGTCGAGACGGTCGAGCAGGGCTTCGGCACGGCTCATATCGCCTTCGGCGGCGGAAAGATGCGGATAGAAACATTGCAGCACGAAAGCCGCCTCGGAAAACTCCATGCCAAGGCCAGTCAGCGTCGTTGCCAGCTGTGCGCCTGATATATCGAGCATGATGCGCTCCGACAGCCAGTAGCTGGAGGAGAGAGAATCCGCCAGCGCCACGGCGAATTGCCGGGCATTGCGCTCGCGGGCGAAACGTACCAGCAGCGCTTCCTGCACCTCGCTCAGGCGGCGAAGGCCGAGCACGTCGCTTTCCGGGCGGTTGAGGTGATGCGCCATCTGCTTGATGCGCTGGCGCATTTCCTCTTCGAGTGCGGAAGCGGCGGCGATGGTGTCCGTCTTTTCTTCCGCTTTCGGCTCTTCAGGGCTTTCCGCCGCCTGCGGTTCGGCAGCCGCCGTTTCTCCGTCCGGCCGCTTCAGATCTTCGGCGTGACGCAGCCCGACAAGCGCGTCGATGACGGTGGGGGAGAGGTCTTCACGGCGCACGATGGCTCGCGCATGCGCGGCCCCTTGCGTACGGGCAATGGTGATGAGCGTGTCGTCATCGAGGCATTTGGAGGAAATGAGGAAGGGCGCTGCAAGCGAAATCGGCTGGCAGGCGATGAAGAAAGCGACAGCCGAAGGCACGCTCGGATGCTGGGAGAGCGCGGCAATGGCCTCCCGCTTGGCTTCGTCGGTGGAGGCGTTGAAAAGCGGCATGAAAAGTTCGGCGAACTGCCGAAGGTCCGTTTTTGACGGATGGGAGACATTCTCGAAATTCGTCACGGTGGCCATCAGCACCACATCTTTCTTCCTCACGGCTCTTGGCCTCTCAAGTTCTCGAAACCGGTCGGTCAATGCACTACCCAACAAACGCAAACACAATATCGGCTCAAATTAGAGCAAATGCGTTGACGTCCTGTTAACTATGGGGGGTGGCAAGAGAGAATCCGCCTCTATCAACAAGGAAATTTTAAAACCTTGATGACGGACGAAATGCCGTGGAACTTTACCGCATCGCCTTTGTTTTCAAGGGGTGCGGCTCCGGCCGGAATAAGTAGGGGTCCGGCAATTAAGGTTAACGGATCATTAACCTCTGTCTGTTTGTAATTTCATGGGCAGTATTAGGATTCCATGTTATTCTTATCGACGGAATAAATGCAAAAATGGCATGCGAAGCCTGAATCTGCGCACGATCCCCTTATAAGAATCGCTTTGGATTTTTGGATCGTGCGAAAACCAGTCTGTGGACTGGCCTATGCGCAATGTGATGGTGATGAAATTCCCGACGCAAGACGAGGCTTGCGCGGTTCCCATGGGCAACATTGACAATCATGTCCCGAAGAGGAGATGAGCATGGCAGAGATTATTCCAATCGGCGACGCCCGACGAAGCCTGCGCCCTGCCGGCGCGGTGGCAACGGTGATCGGCCCGGCGAAAGTCGTGCTGTTTACCGGCGTGCGCTATGAAAAACGCGATACCGAGCCGACCGGCAAAGTCGCGCGCAAGGGCAAATCCGCAGCGGAAACCGCCCTCAAATCCTGACTAAAGAGAATAACCGACGTTATTTCCACGCCGTCGGCTGGCATTTCGCCTCGTTCAGAAACCGTTCCGCCTCTTCGCCGAAACTCGGCTGCGGCACCATGGTCCGCAACACCACATATCCTTCCGTCTGATCCGATTCCGCCAGAATGGCCTGCGAAAGCGCAGGTGGCTGCGCCTTGCGGATGGCGGCGATCTGCACCGCATCCGCCACCAGAATATCCATCACCCCGCCGGCGGACGTGCGGTCATTCATGCTGAACACCTCATTCGAGGCCTTGTCGTAAACCGCGACCGACCAGAAGGGCACGGCCCCGATGGCGGTGAGCCTGACCGGCTTGTCCTCGATATCGAAGGTGCAGACCGCGACCCGCATGAAGGGATCGCCGCTGCCAAGCGTCTTTTTCTCCGTCGTCTCTTCGAGCAGATGAAACTGATGCGGCTTTCCTTCCGCCACCGCGCGCGTATAGGCGTCGCGATTGCTGAAATGCGGTATCGCCAGAAGAATGATGACATGCAGCACGGCTGCGCCGACGAGACCGGTGAGGATGGCGAGCAGGACCCTAAGCATTGCCACACCCCAACTTGCGGATTTGCGGCATGGAGATGTCGATCAGGCCGGAACTGCCCGCGACGGGCGTGTCGAGAAGGGTCATGACCAGCCTGAAAGTCTGGCCCTGCGGCACCGACAGCCAGTTATAGGTCTGGGCGTCAGCGGCGATGGTGATGTCGATGCCGCCATCGGCGCTGCGCAAGAGCGTGCGGGAATTCAGCGCGAAGGGCCGCCCAGCATCCTCCGCTAGCGCATTGCCCTGCTGATCGGCGGTGTAGATCGTCCAGAAACGCGCGGGCGGCACGGCGCCCGCCAGCCGGTATCGGCACTCGCCGCTCAGGCGTTGCCCATCGCTGTCGACGGAGGCGGTAAAAGCCAGCCCTTCAGCGGTTCCGTAAAGCAGCTTGCCGGCGTCGGCGCGGTGCGATTTGGCGTAAGGATCGGCCTCGATCGTCTGCGCTTCGGGAAACGCATCCCAGGAGCCGATGCGGATCGATCCAAAGCCCGATGTCGCCTCAAGTGCTGCAAGCGTCGCGGCAATGCCGCCGCCAAAGGCGATCAGAAGGGCGATGCCGACAAGGAATGGAACTCGGAACACGCTGTTTTCCCGTTTATGAACAGGTCGAGGACTATCACTGATTCCCTGTTTGGAAAATGGCGCGGCTTGTTTAGTCTCCGTGAAAATGATCACAACCGGGGATATTCCATCATGTCGCGACAATCCGCAATCGACCGTGCCGCCGCCTGTTTCGACGATGGCAGCTTCGAGCGGGATTTGTCGCGACGCGTTTTGCGACGGACCGAAAGCCAGAATGAGGAGCAGGGCGAGGAGCTGACGCTTTATCTGGAACAGGAAATGCTCCCCGCTTTCGCCGCCATGGGTTTCTCCTGCACCATCCTGCGTGACCCGACGGCGGATTTGCCGTTTCTGATCGCCGAGCGTTTCGAAGGCGGCACGCTGCCGACCGTGCTGGGATACGGCCACGGGGATGTGGTGCGCGGGCAGGACGAGGGCTGGGCCGAGGGCCTTTCGCCCTTTGTGATGTCTGAACGCAATGGCAGGTGGTATGGGCGCGGCACCGCCGACAACAAGGGGCAGCATTCGGTCAATATGGCGGCGCTGAAGGCCGTGCTCGAGACACGCGGCAGGCTTGGTTTCAACGCCAAATATCTGATCGAGATGGGCGAGGAGAGGGGCTCCCCCGGCCTGAGGGAGATTTGCCGGAACCATGGCAAGCGGCTGAAAGCCGATCTTCTGATCGCTTCCGACGGCCCGCGCCTGAATGCGGAGCGGCCGACGGTTTTTCTCGGCGCGCGCGGCGGCATCACCTTCGATCTGGTGATCAAGGCACGTGAGGGCGGCCATCATTCCGGCAATTGGGGCGGGGCGCTCTCCAATCCCGGCGTGCAGCTGGCCCATGCCGTCGCAAGCCTCGTCGGCCCGACCGGCCAGATCCGCGTGCCGGAACTGGTGCCGGAGGAATTGCCGAAAGCGGTGCGTGAGGCCCTTGCCGATTGTGAAATCGATGGCGGGCCGGACGGCCCGAAGATCGATCCGGACTGGGGCGAGCCCGGCCTTTCCACCGCCGAGCGGGTTTTCGGCTGGTGTGCGCTGGAAGTGCTGGCTTTCGAGACCGGCAATCCGCGTGCGCCGGTCAACGCCATTCCGCCACGGGCATGGGCGCGGCTGCAACTGCGCTTCGTCGTTGGTATCGATCCGCAAGCGGTTCTGCCCGCCGTGCGGCGTCACCTCGACCGGCAGGGTTTCGCCATGGTGGAAATCGCGCCTGCCGGCGACGAGATTTTCCGCGCCACCCGCCTCGATCCGCAGGATCCATGGGTGGATTTCACGCTGCGCTCCATTGCGCGCACAACGGGCAGAAAACCGGCGCTTCTGCCCAATCTCGGCGGTTCGCTGCCCAATGATATCTTTGCCGATATCCTCAAACTGCGCACCATCTGGGTGCCGCATTCCTATCCCGGCTGCTCGCAGCATGCGCCGAACGAACATTTGCCGAAGGAGATCGCCCGCGAGGCGCTTACCCTTATGGCCGGGCTCTATTGGGATATCGGAGAGGGGGATACGCCGCCGCTTTAGGCGCCCATGACGAGCTTGAAGGCGATGGCCCACATGGTGACGGCGATGACGCCTTCAAGGATACGCCAGGCGGAGGGTTTTTCGAAGATCGGCCGCAGCCAGCGCGCGCCGTAACCCAGTGAAAAGAAGAACACCAGCGAGCCGGTGGCCGCGCCCGCCGCGAAGGTTTTTTCGAAGCCGGGAAACTGCGTGGAAATGGTGCCGAGCAGCACGACGGTATCCAGATAGACATGCGGATTGAGAAAGGTCAGCGCAAGGCAGATGGCCAGCGTCTGCCACAGGCTCGCCTCCTGCCGCTCCGCCACCGAAAGCGCCTCGGAGGAGCGCAGCGCCGAATGCAGGCTTTTGGCGCCATACCAGATGAGGAAGGCGGCCCCCGCATAACGCATGATGGGATCGAGCGCCGGCATGATGGCGCTGATCCGCTGAAAACCGAAAACCCCGACGGTAATCAACAGCGCATCGGCAATGGCGCAGGTGGCGCAGACGGCAAACACATGCGAGCGCGCCAGCCCCTGCTTCAGAACGAAGGCATTCTGCGCGCCGATGGCGACGATGAGGCTGAGGCCCATCGTCAGGCCGGTGAAGAAGATCTGGATGTCCATGCGCGTCGCGGCCCCTGCCTCTGTCCATTGCGGAATGGCCGAAGGCGTTGCTTCCGGACCGAGTGCTTGGATATTTCCGCCGGATAGTTTAATCCAGTTAAATTAACTCAATCCGGATAAGCTGAGCTAATGGCGCACTTCTCTCTTCAACCTTTCGGTTTTCCACAACGTTGCCATCTCTCCACCCTCATTCCTGTGCTCGTCACAGGAATCCAGCCAGCCCAAGTCGTGGGGCTGAAAAGACTCTTACGCCGCACAGACGTGCGTCGACTGGATTCCTGTGACAAGCACAGGAATGAGGGAGAGAGAGGCCGTCACCTATGGCTTCCAGGGCCCTCACGCCACCTCCAAACCCTGCATGAGGTGCCGTAATGCTCGATTATCCCTCCATGCGGGCCGTGGCGCTCGTGGCTCAGACCGGCAGTTTCGAAAAGGCGGCGCAGGTGCTGTGCGTCACGCCGTCGGCCGTCTCCCAGCGCATCAAGCAACTGGAGGAGCGGCTGGGCGTGGTGCTGATCGTGCGCGGCAACCCGTGCGTAGCGACGGAAAAGGGCGAATGGCTGTGCCGTCACATGGATCATGTCGGCATGCTGGAAAGCGAATTGTTCCGACAGCTTCCGGCGCTGGCGGAAGCGGGCGCAGCACAGGAGCGCGTGACGCTCAACATCGCCACCAATGCCGACAGCCTCGGCACATGGTTTCTGGATGCGGTTTCGAAATTCACCGGCGGCAGCGATTATCTCGTCAATATTGCGGTGGACGATCAGGATCACACGGTGGAATGGCTGCGCGGCGGCAGGGTGCTCGCCGCCGTCACCGCCCATGCCAAGCCCGTGCAGGGCTGCCGGGTCCTGGCCCTCGGCGTGCTGCGCTATCACGCCACCGCCAGCCCGGATTTCATGGCCCGCCATTTCGCCGGAGGCGTCACGCCCGCCGCCCTTGCCCGCGCGCCGGGGCTCACCTTCAACCAGAAGGACAGGCTGCAGGCGAGCTGGGTCAGGAAGGTGCTGGGCGAGGATATCGCCTATCCCACCCATTGGCTGCCCTCGACCGACGGTTTCGTGAAGGCGAGCCTTTCTGGCATGGGCTGGGGGCTCAACCCGGTGCAGCTTGTGGGGGATCATCTCAAGACGGGCAGGCTGGTGGAGATCGTTCCCGGCACACCGCTCGATATTCCGCTTTACTGGCAGGTCAACCGGCTCGCGGCGGAGCGGCTGGGGGTGTTGACGTCGCATGTGGTGGAGACGGCGAGGGGGGTGTTGTTGCGCTAAGTTGCGGATTTGGAGAAACGGTGGCGACGGAGTGAGCGGCTTACCCCCCTCTGCCCTGCCGGGCATCTCCCCCTCAAGGGGGGAGATCGGCTGGTGGCCCTACCGCCACTTCATTCTCTAACCTTGAGATGGGCGAAACTTCGCCGCAGATCGATCTCCCCCCTTGAGGGGGAGATGCCCGGCAGGGCAGAGGGGGGTAAGCCGCGCACTCCGACAGAATCTTCAGGCATGCGCCACACCTCACCGCCGCGCCGCATCCTCCGCGCCCTCGCGCAACGACGCATCCGCCACCTTCTGCGTCGTCACACTCAAGGCCGAAGCCTCCTTCATCTTCTTGGCGATGGAGCGGATCACACGCGTTGTCTCGGCCGAGAGCGAGCGCGGGCGGGTGAGCGCCGGCAAGGCGGGGCTGCTGGTGGCAGCGTCCGCCACTTCCGCCGAGGGCTGCGGGCGTGCGCCTGTCGGCAGCGGGTTCTGGATGCCGGGAATGGGGCGCAGCTCCATGCCCTGATGGGCGTAGTCCATCAGCCGCTTGAAGGCCATGGCCGGAAGCGCGCCGCCGGTCATGTTGTTCATCGGCGTGAAATCGTCGTTCCCGAACCAGACGGCCGTGGTGTAATTGCCGGTGAAACCCACATACCAGGCATCGCGATAGGCCTGCGAGGTGCCGGTCTTGCCGCCGGAAACGATGCCGTTATCCAAGGCGCCGCGCCGGGCCGTGCCCATGACCGGGATGGTCACCAGCATCTGGTTCATTTTCGAATTGGCGTCTTCGGAAAGCACCCGTTTGGCGGGCGCTTCGTTGTGGCTGAAATCGTAGAGAACATTGCCCTCATAATCCAGCACCTGCTCGATGCCGTGGCGGCGCGACTGCATGCCGTCGGCCGGGAAAACGGCATAGGCGGTGGCCTGATCGAGCACCGTCACTTCCGATGTGCCGAGCGGAATGGTCTTGTCGCTGCGCAGCGGTGTGGCGACACCCATGGCCTTGGCGGTATCGACGATGACCTGCGTGCCGAGCACGTCCTTGGCAAGACGCACGGGCACGGTGTTGTAGGATTTGGCGAGCGCCATCTGCAGCGTCACCTTGCCGGCATAGGAGCGGCCATAATTCTGCGGCGACCAGCCGCGCCAGGTCACAGGCGCGTCGGAGATCAGCGTCTCCGGCTTCATGCCCTTTTCCATGGCGGCCGAGTAGGTATAGACCTTGAAGGAGGAGCCCGGCTGGCGCAGCGCCGCCGTGGCGCGGTTGAACTGGCTTTCGCCATAGTCGCGTCCGCCGACCATGGCGCGCACGCCGCCGCCGTTCTCGATCATCACCATCGCGCCCTGCTTGACGCGGTAACCTTCGCCGAATTCGCGCAGGCCCATTTCCATCGCCTGTTCGGCCGCCTGCTGCAGACCGGTATCGATGGTGGTGCGCACGACCACGGTGTGGTCCTTGAACTTGCCCTCGGCGGCCAGCCGCTGCACTTCGTCGAAAGCCCAGTCGAGGAAATAATCCGGCGCCTTCACATCGGCGCGGTCGATGACGGTGGCCGGGTTGCGCCGCGCGCCGATCACCTGGCCCTCGGTCATCAACCCGCTCTGCACCAGGTTGGAAAGCACGGTGTTGGCGCGGGCACGCGCGGCCGGCAGGTTGACATGCGGCGCATATTTGGCCGGCGCCTTGAACAGGCCGGCCAGAATGGCGGATTCGGCCAATGTCACATCGGTCAGGTTCTTGCCGAAATAAAATTGCGCCGCCGCCGCCGCCCCGAAGGTGCCGCCGCCCATATAGGCGCGGTCGAGATAAAGGCTGAGGATTTCCTTCTTCGACATGTTGGTCTCGAGCCACAGCGCGAGGAAGGCTTCCTTGATCTTGCGCTCCAGCGAGCGCTCATTGGTGAGGAACAGGTTCTTGGCGAGCTGCTGCGTCAGCGTCGAGCCGCCCTGTACCACGCCGCCGGCGCGGGCGTTTTCGCTCATGGCGCGGGCAAGGCCGATGAAATCGATGCCGAAATGGTCGAAGAAGCGCCGGTCCTCGGTCGCCAGCACCGCCTTGATGAAATGATCCGGCATCTGGTCGATCGGAACGGAATCCTCATGAATGATACCGCGATGGCCGATGGTGTTGCCGTAACGATCAAGAAAGGTGACGGCGAAATCGCCGCGATAACGCCAATCCTTCTTGGTTTCCTCGAAGGCCGGCATGGCGAGCGCCAGAAGCACGACGGACCCAGCCGTTCCGAAGGTCAGCGCGTCGCAGGTGAGGTTGACGAGAAGCTTCTTCCAGCCGCGCACATGCAGCTTGCGCGAGGCGATGGTGACGTCTTCCCAGAAATCCACCAGCCTTGCCGCAGCCGTCCACAGGCCGCTATCGATGAAGCTATCGATCCGGAGCAGGATGTGCCGTTTTTTACGGCCTTTTTTATCGTCTTTTTCTTCCTGCACCTGGCGATGTTTTCCTGTTCAACGCAACGCGGCCACCGATATGTCTGCGTGATATTCTACGCTTCAACCCATTCCCGACGCAAAACCGTGGCATGGTTATGTCGGAAGTGCTTGACGCGGCGGCCTTTCGCGGGCCAATGACCCCTCTGCCGCCTGCCAATATGCTAAAATATCGTACAAACCAGCCCTTGGCGATACGATATAAAGGATTAGGGACCGGTTAAACACTCCCGTCCAAGAGATCAAAATGAAACGGAAATGTTAACGATGAATGACGCGCCGTTCTGGAAAACCAAATCACTCACGGAGATGACCGGTGAGGAATGGGAAAGCCTGTGCGACGGCTGCGGCCTGTGCTGTCTGAACAAGCTGGAGGACTGGGACACCGGCGAAGTGGTGTTCACTTCGGTTCGCTGTGTGCTGCTCGACGGCGAGAGCTGTCGATGCTCCGATTACGAAAACCGCCGCGCCACCGTGCCGGACTGTATTCAGCTCGACCTGAAGAAGGTGCATGAGATCGGCTGGCTGCCGCCCACATGCGCCTATGCGCTGGTGCGCGACGGTAAGGATCTGTACTGGTGGCACTATCTCGTTTCCGGCGATACGGAAACGGTGCATCATGCCGGCATTTCCGCGCGCGGCCGCACCGTCAGCGAGGCCGATGTGGATGTTGACGACTTCGAGGATTATGTGGTCGACTGGCCCCTGACAGTGGGTGAGAGGGCAGGCGAAAAGGAACGGATGTGACGGAAAACGTCAATTTTCGTTTTGGTCCTATTCCTGCCCCATCGTTCCCTTAAGGCAGTGTCGCCCGAAAGCGTGTCGCGGTTTCGGGGTACGACTTGTCTGAAATCAAAGACAGCTTCCGGCCATTCCGGCAAATGATCCGCAAAAGCGGACGAGGGACATCAAAACGCATGCGCTATCGGCTTCCCGCCATCGTTCTTTCATGCCTCGCCCTTCCGGGGCTCCTGCCGTTTTCCGCTGACGCCCAGCAACAGCCCCAGGCCTTCGAATGCACGCTGGTAACCTCCATCGAGACCGGCGCCATCATCAACCAGCAGGGCGCCTGCGATCAGCGCGTGGCGCCGGCCTCCACCTTCAAGGTGCCGCTGGCGTTGATCGGTTACGACGCCGGTATTCTTCAGGATGAAAAGACGCCCGCCTGGGACTGGAAACCCGGCACGGAGGCGCGCGCCTCCGACCGCAAGACGGTTGATCCCTCGATATGGGAACAGGATTCGGTGCTGTGGTATTCGCGTGAAATCACCCGCCGCCTCGGCCCGGAAAAATTCGCCGCCTATGTGAAGCGCCTCGGTTACGGCAATGCCGATGTTTCCGGCGAGCCGGGCAAGAATAACGGTCTGACCCATTCCTGGCTCGGATCGTCGCTGACGGTCTCGCCGGTAGAACAGGTCGGCTTCCTCCGCCGCCTTCTGGCCGGCAATCTGCCCGTCTCGCGCGATGCGCAGGCGAAGACGAGGGCAATCGTGCCGGTCTTCGATGCGCCGGAAAGTTGGGCGGTGCACGGTAAGACCGGCACGGGCTACATGCGCGACGAAAAGGGCAATCCCGACCGCAACCGCCCCTTCGGCTGGTTCGTCGGCTGGGCAGAGCGCGAAGGCCAGCACATCGTTTTTGCGAGACTGCGCGTTTCCGACAAACCGTCCGACGAGCCGCTCGGCCCCGCCGTGCGCGATGCCTTCCTGCGCGATATTCCCCGGCTGGCCGTGCATCGGTAGCCGCACGCATCCCATAAAAGCGTAGTTTTTGTGACGTGCTCCTTCCCTCATCCCTGTGCTTGTCACAGGGATCCAGCCAGCCCAAGTCCTTGGGCTGAAAGGACTCTTCCCGTCGCGCCGACGCGCGTCGACTGGATTCCTGTGACAAGCACAGGAATGAGGGTGATATCTTGGCGCATGGAAATGTGAACGCTATGGACCGAGATAGCGTGGTTATTAGGTGTCCGTCAGCGGGCGGCAACAAGAAGCCCGCTGCACTCACGATTGTGTGTTCAACAAAAAGTTTCCGCTTCCCTTGACCTTCCCATCATGGGAATCTCTACATAGGGTCTCGAAAGGGGATTTCCCATGAACGAGACAGTCAAACACGCCCATCGACATGAACCGGTTTCCATTCCCGTGGAAGGCATGACCTGCGCTTCCTGCGTGCGCCGGGTGGAAACGGCCGCGGCCAAGGTGCCGGGTGTCATGTCGAGTTCCGTGAACTTCGCCACGAAGAAGCTCACCGTCGAGCCGGCCGAGGGTTTTTCGGCCAGAACGCTTGGCGCCGCCATCAAGAAGGTCGGTTACGATATCGCGCCGGAGCGTCATGAATTTGCGGTGGAAGGCTTGCGGGGCGAGGCTGGGGCCGAGCGGCTGAAGGCCGTTCTGGAAGCGGTCGCCACCACAATCGCCGTCAAGGTCGATGCGGCCTCCGGCAAGGCCTCCGTGGAAACTGTTGGCGGCCGGCGTGAACGGGATGCGCTTGTGGAAACGGCAAAGCTTGCCGGGTTCGTGCTGAAGACGCCGGCGCCGCACGACCATTCCGCCCACAACGGTCACGGCCAGCACCACGGACATCATCAGGGCCACGGCCAGATGGCGGCGGGCGAGGCCGGCGGCCACGACCATATGCAGCATGCCGGCGAAGAGGGCGCGCTGAAACGCGACCTGACGATTGCCGCGATCCTGACCGCACCGCTTTTCGTGCTGGAAATGGGCGGCCATCTCTATGAGCCGATGCATCACTGGCTGATGGGCATCATCGATACGCAGAACCTTTATTACATCTATTTCGCGCTGGCGACGGCGGTGATTTTCGGACCGGGCCTGCGTTTCCTGAAGACCGGTTTCCCGGCTCTGCTGCGCGGCGCGCCGGAAATGAACTCGCTGGTGGCGCTGGGTGTGACGGCGGCCTATCTCTATTCGGTCGTCGTCACCTTCGCGCCCGACCTGCTGCCGGAAGAGGCGCAGTTCGTCTATTATGAAGCGGCAACCGTCATCGCCACGCTGATCCTGACCGGACGGCTTCTAGAAGCCCGTGCCAGCGGCCGCACGGGAGACGCCATCCGCAAGCTGATGAGCCTGCAAGCGAAGACCGCCCGGGTGGAGCGCGACGGCGCTACCATCGATATTTCCCCCGAAGACCTCGTGGCCGGCGATATCGTCGTCATCCGTCCCGGCGAAAGGCTGGCGGTGGATGGCGAAGTCGTCGAAGGCTCCTCCTATGTCGATGAGTCCATGATATCGGGCGAACCCGTACCGGTGGAAAAGAAGGTCGGCGCAGCGGTTGTCGGTGGCACCATCAACAAGACAGGCGCCTTCAAGTTCAAGGCAACCAAGGTCGGCGCGGATACCATGCTGTCGCAGATCATCCGCATGGTGGAGGAGGCGCAAGGGTCAAAGCTGCCGATCCAGCTGCTGGTGGACCGCGTCACCGCGCTTTTCGTACCCGTTGTCATAGCAATCGCTGTTCTGACCTTCATCGTCTGGGCGATCTTCGGTCCCGAGCCTGCCTATACTTTCGCGCTGGTCAATGCGGTCGCGGTGCTCATCATTGCCTGCCCCTGCGCCATGGGTCTCGCCACGCCGACATCCATCATGGTCGGCACCGGCCGGGCGGCGGAGCTGGGTGTGCTGTTCCGCAAGGGACAGGCGCTACAGGAGCTGCGCTCGGCTGAGATCGTCGTGGTCGACAAGACCGGCACCGTGACCAAGGGTCGCCCGGAACTGACCGATCTGGTGGTTGCGGAAGGGTTTGCCGACAACGAGGTGCTGGCGCTCGTCGCCGCCGTCGAGGGCCGCTCGGAACATCCGATTGCCGAAGCCATCGTCCGGGCTGCGGAAGAAAAGAAGCTTGCGACCCCTGCAGGACTCGAACCTGCGACCGTCGAAAACTTCGAAAGCGTCACGGGTTATGGCATCGCCGCCACCGTCAATGGCCGCAGGGTCGAAGTCGGCGCGGATCGGTTCATGGCGAAACTCGGCCATTCCGTGGATGTCTTCGCTGAGGCCGCCGCAAGGCTGGGTGACGAGGGCAAGACGCCGCTTTATGCCGCCATCGACGGCAGGCTGGCGGCCGCGATTGCGGTTGCCGATCCGCTCAAACCGTCAAGTGTCACCGTCATCCGGGCATTGCAGGCCATGGGCATCGAAGTAGCGATGGTAACGGGCGACAATGAACGCACGGCGAATGCAATCGCCCGGCAGGTCGGCATTTCCCGCGTGGTGGCCGAAGTGCTGCCCGAGGGCAAGGTGAAGGCGATCCACGAGATGCGCGCAGGCGGCAAGGTGCTGGCCTTCGTGGGTGACGGCATCAACGATGCGCCGGCCCTAGCCGAGGCCGATATCGGCATCGCCGTCGGCACCGGCACGGATGTCGCCATTGAAAGCGCCGATGTGGTGCTGGTCGGCGGCGATCTGCTCGGTGCGGTCAACGCCATCGAGATGAGCCGGGCGACCATCCGCAACATCAAGGAAAACCTGTTCTGGGCTTTCGGTTATAATGTGGCGCTGATACCGGTTGCGGCGGGCGTGCTCTATCCGGCCTTCGGCATCACGCTATCGCCGATGATCGGCGCGGGCGCCATGGCGCTCTCCAGCGTCTTCGTTCTCGCCAATGCGCTGCGGTTGAAACGGGCGAAGGTGGCCCATCGGGAGGTGACGTCATGAATATCGGCCAGGCATCGGAAGCATCGGGCGTTTCCGCCAAGATGATCCGCTATTACGAGCAGATCGGCCTCATCACGCCGGCCGCCCGCACCGGCAATAATTACCGGGTCTATGGCGAGCAGGACGTGCACAATCTGCGCTTCATCAAGCGGGCGCGCACGCTCGGTTTCTCGCTGGAAGAAACCGAGACGCTGCTGAAACTCTGGCAGGACAAGAGCCGCGAGAGTTCGGCGGTGAAGGAAATCGCGCTCGTCCACATCGCCGATCTCGAGCAGAAGATCGCCGAGATGAAGAGCATGGTGAAGACGCTCTCCCATCTCGCCCATTGCTGCGGCGGCGACCACCGGCCCGATTGTCCCATTCTCGACGATCTCGCGGGCGCGGATAAGACTGACGCCAGGCACGCGCGAACCCACTGACCTTTAATGACGGCCGGTGCGACAACATCGCGCCCGGCGATAAGGAGAAAACCATGAGTGCAACCACTTTCCTCATTCCGGACATGACCTGCGGCCATTGCGAAAAGACGCTGCGCGGCGCTCTCACGGAAGCGCTTCCCGGCGCCTCCGTCAGCATCGACCTCGATGCCCACAGACTGACGGTTATGGGCGATGCCGCAACCGCGGAAGCGGCGATCCGCGAAGCCGGTTATTCGCCGGAACGGGCGGGCTGAAGCGTCTCGTTGCTGGAATGAGTGGGAACGATGTGCTACTGAGTAGCATTATCTTTCCTGTTAAGGGAGTGCCACAATGTCCGTCAAGGCGTCAGTTTCCATCTCCGATCAACAGGATAGCTTCGCCCGCAGGCTGGTGGAGGAAGGGCGTTATGCCAGCCTCAGTGCCGTCGTCCAGCGAGGGCTGGAACTGCTTCGGCAGGAAACGGAACTGAAGGACGCCGAACTTGCCGCGCTTCGTGATTTGCTGGTCGAGCGACGGCAGGGCGACTTCGTCTCCGTGAAAGAGGGCAAGCAAAGAACGGCAGCGATGATCGCAGCCAAGAAGGCCGGTTATGGCCTTTAAGGTCCTGCGCTCGACACAGACGGATCAGGACCTCGGCCTCATTCTCGACCATCTCATCCAGTCCTATCTCGACCTTGGCGACGCCTTGCCGGGGGCTTTTGCGCGCGCTGCGCGGCGCGTCGGGTCAATTGAAGCGGATATGGAAGCGCTTCACAAAGCGCCTTTTCCGGAAACATTATTGCCTGAAATATTGCCCGGCCTTCGCCGGGTAACGAAAAATCAGGCTGTCTTTTATTTCGATGTCGATGAGGGTGAAAAGACGGTGCGTATTCTTGCGGTCTTTTTCGGCGGGCAGGATCATCTGCGCCATATGCTCACGCGCCTTTCGTCCCGTCGCGCGCCGAATCTTCCCTAAACCTCATCGAAAGCCCCACCCTCCCGCGAAGGGTTGCGGTCGATCACCCGTTCCTCGGCATCGTCGGGCAGGGCCTCGTCGCTTTCCTGATAGGGATCGTCCTCGCTCTCCGCCTCTTCTTCCTCGATTTCCTGTTCGATGGATTGCGGAATTTCTCCCTTGGCGGGAAGGGCGTCGATATCGAGATCGAGGAGGTCCTCATCCATGGCGTCTTCGTTGCGGGGCAGGATTTTCTCGCGGTCCATGACGGTGTCCTTTCTGTCCGTTCATTCCACAAACGGCCCGGAGGCGCGAAGGGTTCCTGCCGCCGCTGAATTCCGTCACTGAATTCCGTCAGGCCGGATCGCGTGAAAAAGCCGTCTTGACCTCAATGGCGCTTGAGGTTCTAGTTTGCCCGCCGTACCGAAAAAATGGAAAGGATACGGCTTTGTCGAGTATGGAAATGACGGAGAAAAACGGTTGGAGCGAATTGCTGAGCGGGGCGAATCTCTCGCTTCTAACCGTCATTTCCTCCGGTATCGGCCTGCACGCTTTCAATCAGTTCGCGGTGGTGACGGCCTTGCCCGTGGCCGTCAACGAAATCGGCGGCGCTGCCTTTTATAGCTGGGCCTATAGTCTCTATTTCGTCGGCTCCGTCGCGGGCGGCGTCACCGCCGTCCTGTTTCGCGAGCGCTTTGGCGCACGCGTCGTTTTGCTTCTCTGCTGCCTGATTTTTTCTTTCGGTTCGGTCCTCTCGGCAATCGCCGGTGACTTTTTGTGGGTGGTCGTCGGACGTGCCCTGCAGGGACTGGCGGACGGGCTGATCGTTGCCGTTTGCTACAGCCTCATTCCCGCCGGTTTCCGCTCCGGCCTGCTGCCGAAGGTCTTCGCCATCGAGGCGGCGATCTGGGCGGTCGCCTCCTTCATCGGCCCGTTGACCGGCGGTTTCGCCACCGAACACATCTCCTGGCGCGCTACTTTCCTGCTGTCGGCGCCTCTGATCCTGCTGCTTCTGGCCTATACCACCATTGCCGTGTCCGCCGAGCGGCCGGTGGCGGCGACGCGCAAACCGCTGGTGCCGCTGTTTCTGTGCCTTGTCGGCGCCCTGGCGTTCTCCGCGCCTTCCGCCTTCGAGGATGCGAGCCTGCGCGCCCTTTCGCTGCTGGTGGGCGCGGCGATGCTGTGGGCTTCGCTGCGTGCGGGCATCCGGCCTTCAATCGGTCTTTTCCCGAAGGATTCCTTTCGGCTGAAGACGGTGCTCGGCAGCGGTTTCTGGGTGCTGTTCCTGATGTCCTATGCCCATGCGCTGGGCAGCGTCTATCTCGCTTATGTCGCCATCAATCTCTGGCGGCATGAACCGACCTTTGCCGGTTTCATCGTGGTGACGATGCCGCTTGCCTGGAGCTTCGTGGCGATGCTGATCGGCAGCCTGCGTTCTGCCCGCATTCGGGAGATTTGCCTGCATTACGGCCCTTACCAGATGGTGCCGGGCTGCGCGCTGCTGGGGCTCGGGCTCGCGACCGGCAACTGGGGAGAAATGCTTGTCGGGCAAATTCTGATAGGCTCTGCCTTCGGCATGTCATGGGCCGGCATCAGCCAGGCCGCCATGGAGGCCGCGCCGGAAAAGGAACGCAAGATGACGGGCGCGCTGCTGCCGACGGTCGCGACGCTGGGCGCCGCCGCCGGTGCGGGCGCCAGCGGCACCGTCGCCGCTGCGACCGATCTGGTGGGGCAGATCGAGCGGGCGGATGTGACGATGCCGATGGTTTACCTCTATGGGCTGGGTGTAGTCGTATCGCTGCTGGCGATCATGACCGCCAGCGGGTTGCGGGGCGAACGGTGGCTCTTCCGCCGCCGTCAGGACTGAGTGGTGGCGATGGTGATCGCCGCCAGATAGACGACGAAGGCCATGATCGCGATCGCGCCGATAATGACGACGATGCCCTTGCCGGCGCGTTTTTTCTCGGCCTTGTTTTCATTGGCTTCGGTGGGAAACAGGATCGGATCGCTGGTGTCGCGGATTTTGGTCATGCCGTTTCTCCTTATCCGTGGAACGGGCGGTTTCGGTCTATCAACCGCCCAATCCGTCAAAAGGTTCCTCACGGTTTCAGCGCCCAGCTGGTGGCATGCACCACCGCACCGGGGGCAGCCTTCAGCAGCGCCGAGCGTACCGGTTCGAAACCTTCGAGGCGCTTGGTGCCCACATATCGGCCGCGATTGGCGAAAACTTCGATGGAGCCGTAATCAAGAAAGATGCGGACGCGGGATGCCCTCGCTCCTTTGGCGATATAGTGCGGCGAGGGGCCGTCACGCCCGTCCTCGTGGCGGATCCACAGGCCCGTCTCATCGGAAACGACGCCCAGCCTGACCGCCGGATGATCGAGCTCCAGTTCGAAGGGCGCACCGGGTGAGGCAAGCTCGAACAATATTTCCACCGCCCCGTTGATGAAGGTAATGCGTTCGCCGGCGGCCAGCCGCGTGCGGTCGAGAATATGGCTGCGCAGGCTTTCCGCCGCACCGATGGGCGGGGTCAGAAGCTCGCCGTTTGCATAGTGAATCCGGCGCGGCAGCGTCATGGAGGTGGGAAAATCGATCTCCGGATTGGCATCCGCCCAATTGGCCAGCCAGCCCATGCCGATGATGCTGTCGCCATCCAGAAAGGCCTGGAAGGCGTAATTGTCGGTGCCGAAATCCAGTTCCTGCCCGGATTCCTTGGTGAAGACCTTGCCGTCGAACCAGCCGACATCGGCCATGGTGAGGTTCTTGCGGCCGGTTTCCGGGTCTTCCGAATGCATCAGCCCATAGATCAGCACCCAGCGGGTGGAACGGGCATTGGCAGGACCATCGAGCGGCAGCAGGCAGGGGCATTCGATGGCTGTGGTTTTATAACGCGTTTCCACCCACAGCTTGCCCACATAGGTCCAGCCCGATGCGGCGGTGGGGTCCAGCGTCTCGTAAAGCAGGATGACGCCGCCGCCATCGCTCTGGCTGCCGAGCACCATTTTCCAAAGACCATCAGGGCCGCGAAAGACGTAAGGGTCACGGAAATCCGGCGTCAGCCCCTGTCCGTCCGGGCGAGTACCGAGAATGACTTCGGCCTGCCCGGCCATGATGAGATCGGAGGAGGTGGCTGTGAGCTGTATCTGCTGTTCGGGAATGCGATCCTGCACCTGCTCGGTGAAGAAGACGCGGATGCCCGTGCCTTCCACCAGCGGAATGGTGGAGCCGGAATAGGCGCCGCCGCGCTTGTCTGGCCGTGTCGTCAGATCCTCGGAAGGGAAAAGGAAGATCGGCAAGTGCCGCCAGCGCAGATAATCCGAGGAGACGGCATGGCCCCAATGCATGGTGTTCCAGCGCAGCCCGTGCGAATAATGCTGATAAAACAGATGCGGCCGCCCCTCGAAGCGACCGAAACCGTTCGGGTCGTTCATCCAGCCGAAAGGCGGGCGGAAGTGATAGCTGCCGGGAAGCTCCGGTGCGGCATTGTCCGGCTTGGTATGGACGACGGTGATGCCGGTTTCCAGCACATCCGACGCCGTGAACCAGTAGATGACGGAAACGGCGGTCGTGACCGTGTCGTAACTCAGCTCCACATGGCCGCCGCCGAAAACCTGATAGATTCGAAAACCGAACTCTTCCGTGTTGACGCTTGAAACCTCAGCGAATTTTCCATTCTGATTGGAAAAGGAGACGGCACCCGGCTCGGCATCTTTCTTCGCTTTCAGCCAGACATGGAAGGTGGCGTTGACGGGCAGATCGGTGTGAATGGTGCGGATGGCGCTTTCCGGCTCGGCTACGGCTTCAACGACGCTCATTGCTTTTCCTTTCCTTGGGCATTCTGCGGGTCAAGCATAGGAACGATGATGGCGCGGGAAAGTTCATTGCGCAAAATTGAATGAGGCGATCGCGCAGGTTGGGCATTTATCGCTCGCATCCGTCGCCTTCCGGCCCCATATAGGGGCAAAGCAGGGAGTTTACCCGTGATGAAATTCGACAATTCCTATGCCCGCCTGCCGGAACGGTTCAGCGCCGCCGTGCTGCCGACGCCGGTGAAGGCGCCGCGGCTCATCGCCTTCAATCGTGGGCTGGCCGATGAACTCCTTCTCGATTTGGCCCGCCTTGACGATGAAAGGCTGGCGGCGATCTTTTCCGGCAATGTCGTGCCGCAGGGGGCCGAACCGCTGGCCATGGTCTATGCCGGCCACCAGTTCGGTGGTTTCGTGCCGCAGCTCGGCGATGGCCGTGCCATTCTGCTCGGCGAGGTGATCGACAGGAACGGCAAGCGCCGCGATATCCAGCTCAAGGGCTCCGGCCCGACGCCGTTTTCGCGCCGGGGCGACGGGCGCGCGGCCCTTGGCCCGGTGCTGCGCGAATATATCGTGTCGGAGGCGATGTTTGCGCTCGGCATTCCTGCCACGCGGGCGCTGGCGGCTGTCCTCTCCGGCGAAAGGGTGCAGCGCGAAGTCGGCCTGCCGGGCGGTGTTTTCACCCGCGTTGCGGCAAGCCATATCCGTGTCGGCACGTTCCAGTTCTTCGCCGCGCGCGAGGATGAGGAAGGGATCAGAAACCTCGCTGACTATGTGATCGACCGTCATTATCCCGAGGCGAAAGAGGCAGACAATCCCTATCTCGCCCTGCTGCAAGGCATAGCGCAACGGCAATGCGACCTCATCGCCCGCTGGATGATGGTGGGCTTCATCCATGGCGTGATGAATACCGACAATATGGCGGTGTCAGGCGAAACCATCGATTTCGGCCCCTGCGCCTTCCTCGATGAATATCACCCCAACAAGGTCTTTTCCTCCATCGATGCGCAGGGCCGTTACGCCTTCAACAACCAGCCGGGCATTGCGCAATGGAACATTGCAAGGCTGGCGGAATGCCTGTTATCGCTGCTCGATCCGCAGGTGGAAAAAGCCGCCGAACTCGCCAATGCCGTTCTCGCCGATTTCGCCGCCGCCTTTCCCAAACGCTGGCTTACCGGCATGCGCGAAAAGCTTGGCCTGACGCTGGAGGAAGAGGGCGACATCGATCTGGTGCAGGCGCTTCTGGCGCTGATGCAGGCATCGGAAGCGGATTATACGCTGACCTTCCGTCGTCTTTCCCATGCGGCCAATGGCGATGCCGAACCGTTTCGTGGCATGTTCATCGATATTGCCGGGGCGGACGAATTTCTGGCGCGCTGGCGGGAAAGAGCCGGCCGCGAGGGGATTTTCGATTCCGAACGATCAGCGGCGATGCTCTCCGTCAATCCCGCCATCATCCCGCGCAACCACCGCATCGAGGAACTGATAGAGGCAGCGGTGGGAGAGGGGGATTTCGAGCCCTTCCACGCCATGCTGAGGGCAATCGCGACGCCTTTCGAGGAGCGGCCGGACAATTTCGTCTATATGCAGCCGCCGATGAACCATGAGCGGGTGTTCAGGACCTTTTGCGGGACGTAAGCGTAGCGCTGATCCGCAACGCCGGAGCGAGCGAGTGCCTGTTTCGCCTTCTCCCCGAGGGGGAGAAGGTCGCGGCAGCGGGATGAGGGGGCAAGGGTGCGATCCATCGCTGGCGTCGCCCCCTTGTAACTTGATTTCGCCGCGCTGTGCTATTGTCGCTTGTGCGGTGGCGGATGGAAGACCGATCCCCCCTGGGGACATTGATCCCGTGGATGAGCCCGGGTCTCC
>NZ_JAQAHF010000008.1:0-253564 GCF_027871645.1 Agrobacterium sp. ST15.13.015 | reverse complement strand
CTGTGCGTCCGAAAACTGTGATGCTTTCATCGTCTTCCGTTCCTTTCCCAGCCAGGAAAATGCACCGGAAAACTCTAACCAAAAACGGTCCAGTTTGAAGGGTTCAGATCAGCGGCGCGACATCACGGCGAAGAAACCCATCATTACGGTCGCAGTGAAATAGACCTCGAAGCTCCTGAACGTGTCGGATTCGATCCTCTGGGCCGCGGAGGTGAGTTCGTATGCTGCAATCGATGTACAGACCGAGGTGGTTAGCGTCAGCATGATGAATTGACTGGTCAAAGACGGATAGATGGCGCGCAGTGCGGGCTTCAGCACGATAAGGCGAAATACATCGGCCCTATGCAGGCCGAGCGCATAGCCGGCTTCGACCTGTCCTTTGCTGATGCTTTCGACGCCGCCGCGGATGATCTCGATCGCGTAGGCGCCACCATTGATGCCAAGCGCGATGATCGCCGTTGTTGTTGGGCTAAAGCGAATGCCCTTCAGGGGTAAGGCGAAGTAGATATAAAAGATCTGTACCAGACAAGGCGTGTGGCGGACGACTTCTACGAAGGCGATGACCGGCGCGCACGATCCGCCTGTTCGAGGTCCGGGCGATGACACCCAGGATGCCGAGGCGAGCGCCATGCCGGCAAACGCGAGGCCGAACGTTCCTAACGTTGCCCATAGCAACTCAGCGGCGCGATCAAAGACCGCGCCGAAGTCTACCTATAATTCATGCGAAACTTCCTCCTGGCGCAGCCTCCACCACGCCAGATCACGAATGTTCTAGTCTGCCGACTGCAGAACTCTCCGCGTCTTCAAGTTCAGATCTCTCAGATGTGCCAGCGGAGTGACGTCGCCCACGAGCGGAACCTCCACTGATATCGCAGCTTTGCCGGCAAGTTTGGCAAGCAGGTCTTTGAGCGCAAGAATGCCGTCGCCTGGGGCCAACCGACCTCCCCGTGCTTCATTCACCATGTCTTCGGGCCGCGAGGGGACTGGACCCGTCACGTCGCAGAGCTGCAGGTGGTTCACGATGTCAGCATTGATTTCGCTGACGTTCCCACCGTTCCGGAAAAAGTGGATGGCATCAACCAAAGCACCTGCGTTTGCTTGCTTGCAACCGTCGACCAGGGCAGCGCTGCGAGCATATGTATTGATCGTGCGCCAGCCCATGTTTTCGATATCGACCCCCATGCCGTATAGGGCGGCCAGTTGGCACAACGCGACGAGGTTGCCGATCAAACGTTCGTGGTCATCATCGTCGCCACAGGCACTCAAGCGCTTGGCTCCGATATCGGCCGCAGCCGCAACGATGTGTTCGACCGAGGCCGCGTTAAAATCCGCCCCGAGAATAAAGAATTCGATATCGAAGACTTTCATGCCTTCGCCGTCGAGTACGGCCCGAAATTCTGATGCGGCCCTACTGCCTTGCGGCAATTCGTAAAAAGGTGCCCCGGGAAAGGCGGGGTGAAGCCGAAGCCCAACCGCGTTGAAACCTGCTGCTGCAGCCTGCTCCACGAATTGCACCGGAGGCAGTTGAATCGCGGAAAAGTGCGCGACCCCGATTGGAGCTCTTTCCATGTCGGAAAGATTGTTCATCGCACGACCCCCGTCCGCGCGAGATGCTCAAGCAGGTTTTTACCGGTGCGATGGATGTGCTGGCGGAGCTTGTCCGTGGCATAATCCAGGTCCCTCGCGACCGCGCCCTGGGCGATTTCGCTGTGTTCCTGGCCGACGTTTCGGTCGCCCGACGTCTGCGTCAGGAATATTCGGCGATAGCGGTCGTTAAGGTTGAGGAGCGTTTTGCAGAAGTGCAGCAGAAGAGGCTTCCCGCACCCTGAAATAAGGGCGAGGTGGAAATCGCGATGGGCCGCCTCCCAATGCTCCAGCGTCTCCGGTCTGCTGGCATCTCGTTCCGTGCGGTTGAGCTTGTGGAGCACACGCATGACATTGCTTTCCCACTCCACGTCGCCGACCCGGATAGATTCCCTCAGGGCGAACACCTCCAGCTCTTCGCGCAGGCTGGTGATCTCCTCGAGATTGGCCAGCGAAATCGGCGACACGCGATAACCGCGATTGTCCTCGAACTCGACAAGGCCGTCGGAAATCAACCGGGCAAGACCTTCGCGCAGAGGGCTGAGACTGACATTGAACGACTGTCGAGCCTTGTCGAGATGGATCTTGCTGCCGGCTTCAAGTTCTCCCGAGATGATCGCTTCCCGCAATCGAAATGCCAGCTGGCTGCCGATCGTGTTCTTCCCGTCATCGGAAAAGCCACCGTTTCCGGACTGCTCGTTTAGCGAATTTGGGGCCTCAGCCTGCGTCATAAAACCTCCCAGACACATTCGCGCGTCATCGACGATCGTTACGATAAACGATTATTTATGTCAACGATAGCGAGCTGTATTTCTGCCTACGCCTCGGAAGTGAGGCGGTGTCGAAATTTTTTATCTGCTATACCATATAGTTACATATACTCATCTCATTCAGATTGGTGGAGATCTCTCACCAAAGACAAAAGTGTCTTGACGGATAATCGATTATCAAAGTATCGATGCCGTCGTGGAGGTGCGCCAATGGTAATCAAGACTGAGAGCGACGTGACTCCTGCCGTGCTGGCAGTAATGGAACAGACATCCAATCCGCGGGCCCGGGAAATTCTGACGGCGCTGGTGAAACATCTCCATGCGTTTGTGCGGGAAGTGCGGCTGACCGAAGTTGAATTCCGGGAGGCAACCGCCATCCTGAACGAGATTGGCCAGCTGCAGACCGATAGCCATAACGAATTCGTTTTGATGTCCGGCTCTCTTGGCGTGTCTTCTCTTGTTTGCCTTCTTAACAACGGCGACAGGGGGCAGACCGAAACCTCGCAATCGCTTCTCGGCCCGTTCTGGCGCCTTAATTCTCCTCGGGTCGAAAATGGCGGGACCATTATTCGCTCCGACACGCCCGGCGCACCGCTGTTTGTCAGAGCGAACGTGATTGATCGCGAAGGCAGGCCGATTCCGGGAGCGGAGGTCGATGTCTGGCACGCGTCTCCAGTCGGCCTCTATGAAAACCAGGATCCCGACCAGGCGGAGATGAATCTTCGAGGGAAGTTTATGACCGACGAACGAGGACGGTTCTGGTTCAGAACCGTGAAGATGGTCGGTTATCCGATCCCGGTGGACGGCGTCGTCGGGCGTCTTCTCAAGGCTCAGGGTCGCCATCCTTATCGACCGGCGCATCTGCATGCACTGATTTTCAAGCACGGTTACAAAACGCTGATCTCGCAGGTCTTCGATCCGAGCGACCCCAACATCGAGTCCGACGTTCAGTTCGGGGTCACCTCGGCGCTGACAGGTGATTTCGTCCGCCATGACGAACCGCATCCCACGGATGAAGACATTGAGAGGCCGTGGTTCTCGCTCGACTACACCTATGTGATGGAGCCCGGTGAAGCTGTCTTGCCGCGCCCACCGATCAAATAGATATTGTTTCTGGAGTCTCATCATGATCAGCGAAGACCTGCGCCAGGCGGCGGCAGATGCCATATTGAAGGCAGAGACCGATCGCAAGCCGATCGTCCAGCCGAGCAAGACCTATCCTGACCTCGATCTGGAAGATGCTTACCGCATCCAGGCGCTCTGGGCACAGTCGCGTGTCTCTCGCGGCGCACGCATTATTGGTCATAAGATAGGTCTGACTTCGCGCGCCATGCAGATGGCGTCGAAGATGACCGAACCCGATTATGGTGTCATTCTAGACGACGCGCTTTACAACGACGGATCTCAAATCAGGTCCGACCTGTTCATTAAGCCGCGTCTGGAGGTCGAGCTGGCGTTCATCATGGGTGAAGACCTTGAAGGCACGGGCACCCGTATCTACGACGTCATGCGGGCAACGGAGTTCATCGTGCCGGCGCTTGAGATTATCGACTACCGGACTGAGGTGCCGCGCGCCATCACCGATACGATCGCCGACAATGCCGCCTTTGGAGCAATTGTCGTCGGCGGGCGCGTGATACGCCCCATGGATATCGATATCCGTTGGGTCGGGGCAACGCTTTCAAAAAACGGGATCATTGAAGAGTCCGGAGTGTCGGCGGCGATCATGGGTCACCCTGCCGCGGGTGTCGCTTGGCTGGTCAACAAATTGCACGCCGTTGGCGGCGGCTTGAAAAAGGGGCAAATCGTCCTTGCGGGTTCGTTTACCCGGCCGGTCGATATCCTCAAGGGTGATGTCATCCAGGCCGACTATGGTCCTGTTGGCTCAATCGGTGTTTCTTTCGTGTGAGGTTGAAAATGGAACTTCCTGTCAATCAGTTCAAGGCGAAGCTGCGCGCAGGCAAAAGTCAAATCGGACTGTGGTGCGGGCTCCCAGGAAGCTACGCGGCAGAGATCGTCGCACCGGCCGGCTTCGACTGGCTCCTCTTCGATACCGAGCACTCCCCCAGCGACGTACTGACGGTGCTTCCCCAGTTGCAGGCGGTGGCACCCTATCAGGTGTCGCCGGTGGTGCGGCCCGCGGTCAACGATCCGGTGCTGATCAAGCGCTTCCTCGATATCGGCGTCCAGACGCTCCTGATCCCTTATATTCAGAACGCGGAGGAAGCTAGAGCCGCCGTGGATAGCACGCGCTATCCGCCTGCGGGTATTCGCGGCGTCTCGGCTCTAACGCGAGCAACGCGTTTTGGGCGGGTCAAGAACTACGCGCAGAATGCCGTCCAGGAGCTGTGTGTTCTTGTGCAGGTTGAAACACGGGAAGCCTTGGCGCATGTCGAGGCCATAGCCTCGGTTGACGGCGTCGATGGCGTATTCATCGGCCCGGCCGATCTCGCGGCGAGCTTTGGGTACCCGGGCCAACCCGGTCACCCGGAAGTGGTCGCTGCGATCGAAGCGACGATCGCCAAGCTGAAGCGCCTCGGGGTCCCGGCCGGTATTCTCACGCCTGATGAGACCTTTGCAGCCCGCTGCATCGAGTTGGGAACGCTGTTCACCGCTGTCGGGGTCGACGTCGCCCTCCTCGCTCGCGGTGCGGAGAAGCTGGCGGACCGGTTTGCGGGGCCAACGTAAATATGCCCGCTCTCGCCTTCGATATCGGCGAGATCGCGCCGACGGGGTCGATACGCGCGGCTGTGAACATCGCAAATGCCGCTCTGGTTCGTTTCGAGGAGCGAACCGGCGAACTGACAGGACCAAGCGTCGATCTTGCGAAATCGTTGGCGGCCGAAATCGGCTGCCAGCTTTTGGTCAAAGCGTACCCGTCTGCCGCGGCGATCATGGCGGCATACGAACGGAATGACTGGGATATAGCATTCATTGCGGCTGATCCATCGCGCGCAGACCGCTTTGATTTCTCGCCGCCGTACGCGTTCGTCGCCGCAACCTATCTTGTCCTACGAGATTCTCATATTTACTCGGTCGCTGAAGTCGACGTTCCCGGCTGCCGAATCTCGGCGGCAGGGGAGGCGGCGTATACCAAGCAGCTTGAAAGGCTGCTTAGGCATGCCGCAATCGTTTATACCGAAAGCCCAACCGCTGCGATTGAAATGCTGAAGGCTGGAGGATGCGATGCGGCTGCGGGATTAAGAGATTTCCTCCAGGACGCTGCAGTGCAAGGTGAGCGATTGCGCACATTAGAGGACACGTTTCTTGAGATTCCGCAAACTGTTGCTATCCGGAAAGGGACGAAAGCAGCGCCGTTCGTGTCGGATTTTGTGGGCACGTACATCAAGAATTCTTTCGTCCCATAACCACCATGAGATAGATTGTGACGGCAGTTGGCGGTCGCCAGCTCAGTCAAGAGTTTCACGCGCCCCGGCCCTTCGTCCCTTGAAGCTTGCCGGGCGGGCGGTCCTCGGACGGCCCTGTTCAAGAGATTCCGATTTAACCTTAAGGGCCGGCGGCTCCACGCCTTCCGGGCCAGGCTGTCAGCGCGACGTCGACCAAAGCCTTTAACCTGGCCGTACATGCGCCGTCGCAAGCCTGCGCAGACATGCCCTGAATGATGGCGCCGTAAAAGCGGGCGAGCGTATCCGTGTCGGTTTGCGTGGGTAGTTCGCCCTCGCTGACGGCGCGGTCGAACCGCGTCTTGAGAATCTGTATTGCCGCCTCGCGCAGTCCTGCCGTTGTGCGGGCGACGGAGGCGTTTGCTTCTGAATGCTGGAGAACGGCGGTGGAAACGATGCATCCGCGCGGTTTGTCGGGCTGGGTATGTCCTTCAGCAATATCGTAAAGGTAAGAGGCGAGCGCCTGGTAGGCGGGTATTTGCGCCTGCAGCACCTCGGCGCGGCGTTCGCTTTGCTGCGCAATGCTATGATCGAGCGCCAGCCGGAATAATTCTTCCTTTGAACCGAAGGTCGCGTAGAGGGACGGCGGGGTGATGCCCATCGCCTGGGTGAGGTCCGCTATCGAGGTTCCCTCATAGCCGTGTTCCCAGAACAGCCGGGCTGCGACATCGAGCCCGGCATTCCGATCAAGCAGGCGCGGTCTACCGCGTTGTTTTCGCGTCGTTTCAGACATTTTTGTATCGATCACTATAAAAATATTGACAGATCATGGCCGGATTTTATTATAACGATCGCTAGTTAAATCGCAACGGAGTGATCCATGTCTCAGAAACTATCGAACAAAGTCGCCCTCATAACGGGCAGTTCCCGCGGTATCGGCCGTGCGGCGGCCCTGGCGTTTGCGAAAGAGGGCGCCGGTCTTATCGGCGTCCATTATGGTGCGAACCCCGATGCGGCGCAGGCAACGATCCGCGAGATCGAGGCTCTCGGTTCGAAGGCGGTCGCTCTCAATGCCGATCTGCGGGCCGGGAAAGCGGCGACGGACAGCTTGTGGGAGCAGTTCAGGGAAGCCGCGGTCGCTTTCACCGGCTCGCCATCGCTTGATATTCTCGTCAATAATGCGGGCATTGCCCCGGCGACATCGTTGAAAGAAACAACGGAAGCCGCGTTCGACGCGTTGATGACGATCAACTTCAAGGCGCCATTCTTTCTCATTCAAGCCGTTGCCGATCATCTCCGCGACAATGGCCGCATCATCAATGTCTCGACCGGTTTCACGCGCATCGCGGCGCCGACGCACCCCGCCTATGCGGCGTCCAAGGGTGCGCTTGAGACATTGACGCTGGCGCTCGCCCCGGAATTCGGCCGACGCGGAATTACGGTCAATTCGGTGCTGCCGGGTGTCACTGAAACCGACATGAACGCCGAATGGCTGGCAGCGCCGGAGGCCCGTGCCGGTGCTGAAGCCCTCTCTGTCTTCTCGCGCGTCGGACGCGCCGACGATATTGCGGACGTCATCACATTCCTTGCCTCGAACGATGCCCGCTGGACGACTGGACAGATGATTGATGCGACAGGCGGTGCGCGGATTTGATCCAGGCATAGCAAATATCCCTGGGCGAGCGGCGTCGGGCGGTTTCGCCTGACGCCTGCCGATAGATACTAGCCGCGCTTGCCTGCCCACCGCAGATTCTGGGTTTGCCCGCCATAACCATAGGCATCGCCATCGACGGCGTGAACCAGCACATAACTCGCCTCGTGCACGGGGCCCAGCAGGGCGTTCATCTCGCTATAGACCCGCCGGACCCATTCGGTCGTCTCGTCCTTTATGTTGGTGTGTTCCGTAATCGAAACCTCGACATAGAAGCTTCCGACCTTCTGGTCGGCGACGCTCGATCCGGCGATGATCCAGTCATCGGGATCGGCGCTCTCGACGAGAACCGCGGTGACAGCCGGGTCCTTGTGCAGGATTTCCGCCGTGAGGCGAGAAAGAAGAGCCGCGACTTCCAGCTTTGGGTCGCGTCCGTTCCGGGGTTTGGTGTAGCGCGCTTTGATCATGGGCATGGTCTTGTCTCCTCGTTGCCGAGACACCTTGCGCAAATTTATTCATAATGAGAATATGGTATTGAATATTCCATACATAGCGATTTTATATGATTGATCTCGAAAGCGTTCGCCTGTTCATTTTCTCCGTAGAGCTCGGCAGCCTGACAAAGGCGGCGGAGGCGGCAGGAACTGTGCAACCGGTCGTCAGCCAAAAATTGAAGATGCTGGAGCAGCGTGTCGGCCGGCGGCTGATCGATCGTTCGCCGCGGCATCTGCGGCTCACGGAGGATGGCCAGGTGTTCCTGCCGAAGGCTCGCGAGCTGCTCGCCAAACACGAGGAAGCACTGACCTTCGGTCATGAATCGCCGCTGCACTTTAGCCTGGCCGCCAGTGACCACGCGATCGGGGGCCGCCTTTCGACGGCCGTACGGGCGATGCGCGCGGCACTCCCCGCCAATGCGGTGATTGACGTGAATATTGGCTTTTCCCTTCACGTGAAGGAAAGTTTCGCGTCCGGACAGGCCGACGCCGCCATTATCCGGCGTAACGGCGGTGGCTCAGACGGCGAAATCCTGCGTACCGACAGGCTGGGATGGCGGGCCGCCCCGGGCTGGCGGCCACGCTCCAAGGGCGCCATTCCGCTGGTGTCGCTGGGGCCTGGGTGCGGTGTGCGGGAAATTGCGGTGTCGGAGCTTAGAAGAGCCGGCGTGGAGTGGCGCGATGCTTTCACCGCCGGAAGCTGTTCGGTACTTCATGAAGGAATTCTTGCAGGTGCGGGTGTCGCGCCGATGGGCGATATTAGCGCCCGTGGCCTGCCCGACAGGGGTTTGGAACTTGGGCTGCCTTCGTTGCCGCCTTCCGACATCGTTCTTCTTTCCCGCGCAAGAACGCCCGCACATGCATCGGCGATCAGAGCCCTCGCCGCAGCGGTATCGGGCACCGGCGACTAGGTTGAGGAGCGGTTCCCCGCCGCTTTTAGGTATTTCCGCTCCAGCCCGTCATTAAGTTCGCCGGCTACCTATCGCGTTGGCTTTAATGCCTTTTCCAGCACCGGATCCCGACCGCGCATATAATCGTCGAAGCTGAGATCAACAGAGATTTCGGGTGAAAGGGAGATATTGCGGGGCCCAAATGCGACGGTCGCCCAGTAGCAGGTTCGGACATCACCGCAGCCTTGCTCGTAGTCTTCGAATTCGGAGCTATATCGGACGCTTATCCCTGAGTTTGGCAGCGTTATTTTATCGCCTTCCGCCCAGAACCTGCCGCCATCCCCCATTTTTTCGCCGATCAGAGATACCCGCTCGCCTCCGCTTCCCTTTATCAAGGCTGCGGTGACGATGCCTGCGGAGAAGGTCGCGCGTCCCACAAGGACAGAAATCCGCCCCTTATCAGGGAGAAGTCGTGGCAGTGCCTGTGCAAAGAGAATGCTGTTGAAGAAGTCGCCGCCGTTGTTGAAACGGAGATCGACGACGATGTGCCTCGGCTGGAAAGGCAGGATGTCTTTATGAATGATGCTGCCGAATTTTTCGACGAGCGGCTTATCGTCGACACTCCGCGCCGTATCGTTGCGGATGTAGAGTGTGGTTTTTCCGTCATCGAGAAAAGACGCGGTTACATCGCTTCGTTTGCTGTATAAGCGAGGCCTTTCTTTTAGCTGGTCGAGCACATGCGGCCAGCGCCCTGCGGTCCCTTCCGCATCCGGGATGAGAACCGCATAGCCTCTGTTTAGCCCGGCGCTGCGCTCATCGCCCGGGTCTTTCGCTACAACAGGCAAATCCGCCGTCTCCAGCGTTCCGGAGCCCATATTCAGCGTCAGCGGTGTTTTCGCGGTGTCGTCAATGGCGCCTATATGCCGCAGCACCCTCGGCGTCACCAGATAACCGGGACTGAGAAAGTGGATTCTCTGATCTGTTCCCGCAAGATAGGGCTTGAGCCGGTTTCCCGCCTCCGCTGTCGTGAGTGAGCCGATCTTTTCTATGCGTGCACCGAGCAGATGCGCGTAGTCCGGATGGGCCTTTACGACATAGAGGCCGTCGGCGAACCACCACAGGCGAATGGGCAGGTCGCCGCCCAGAAAAGCGCCGATATTGGCGTTCGTATGGCCGTTCCGGGCAATCGCGACAGATCGCATGATCTCCATTGCGAAAGCTTCAGGGCTCAAGCGATCAACTTCGCTTTCGATAGAGTTGACATGGCGCTCGAATGCCTGCCGTTGATCCGGGCTGAAGCTCTTATCGAGGGGCGCCCATTGTTGTTTAAGCGCCGACAGATCCTCCCGCATCTGCCGGGCCGTCAGTGAATTCTCGTTTGCATATCCCGTAAGCGGCAGGATCGCGAGAAAGCCAAGGACAAGCTTGTAACGTAAGGCCGCTCTCATGGGAGCAACCCCTCGCCACGTGCGTGAATGATGACGTCAGCCCGCATTGCTTAAATCCATGTAAGCGGGTTCAAATTCGTGGCCATCGGGATCGGCGAAGGTGCGGAGATACATGAAACCCAGATCCTGGGGTTCGCGGACATCCGCTTGCCCGCCCGCTTTTGCCGCGGCGTCAACCATGGCGTCGACCTCTTCGCGGCTGTCACGCGAAAGAGCGATCAGCATGCCGCTTGTTGTATGGGCATCGGCGAGCGGCTTGGCGGTGAAGGTCTTGTAATAATGGTGCCGCAGAAGCTGGAAGGTGATGGTCTCCGACCACACCATCGAGCTTGCGTCTTCGTTGGAAAACTCTTCGTTCTTCACGCAGCCGATCGCCTCATAGAAGGCGGTCGAAACGGTAAGGTCTTTCACCGGCAGGTTCAGGAAAATCATTTTTGCCATTGTCTTTCTCCTCATGTTGGAACGGGGTTACAGAAAAGTCTGCTGAAAGGTCTCGCTCGGATGGATGCAGATGATCTCCAGCCGGTCAGTGCCGATATTTTCGAAGCGATGGGGGATATTGGCAGGCCCAACGACGATGTCTCCCGACGAGCCGCGCGCCCGCTGATCGCCGATTGTGAACTCGGCCTCGCCTTTGCGCACCACCCAGGTTTCGGCATAGGGGTGAACATGCAGATCGGGGCCGCGACCCGGATCGGCATTGACGAGAAAGATGGATACGGCGCTTCCGTATTCGCATCCTTCATAACGCACCGTCCGGCTCTGGCCGGGGTTCGGTTCCTGATGACGGCGGATGGAAAACATCTGGTCTCCTCCCTGAGACAAAACTATCTTCTCGAGAAGATATATGCGCAATTTATCTTCCTGTCAAGATATCTGTCTTCTCGCAAAGATATATTCACGAAGCAGGCAAAGCCGTATATGGTTTTCGACGTGGCAATGGGGTGATGAGATGAAGCAGGCGATGCCGGAGACAACGACGGATCGGACGATGGGAGCTGACAGGGAAGATCATGTCGACCGTCTCCGTGGCCAGTGGGCGCGGGAACTGCCTGATATCGACACAGAACCGATGGCCATCTTCGGGCGCGCCAAGCGGCTCAGCAACCTTCTGGCGCCATCAATCGAGGAGACATTTGCCGGTTTCGGTCTCGACCGCGGCGAGTTCGATGTCATCGCAACATTGCGCCGGTCAGGGCCGCCCTACCAGCTGACGCCGACGGAAATGTATACGACGCTGATGCTGTCCTCAGGCGGCCTGACGCACCGGCTTGATCGATTGGAAAAGGCCGGGCTTATCGAGCGCAGAAAATCGAAGCTCGATGGGCGCAGTGTCGTTGTCTGCCTCATGCCGGCGGGCATAGAGCTGGCGGAAAAGGCGTTTCGTAAGGACATGAAAAGCGAACTGAGTTTCCTGCAAGGGCTCACTCCGGACGAGCGCGATACCCTCGCGGCGCTGCTGAAAAAGCTGGTGCTGGATATCGAGGCCCGTCTTTAGCTTCTGACGCAGTTCTTTTATTCGAGCGATCTGCAAATCAAAGGCTGTTTGCCGGCACCAGCGGTTCGCGCCACCACTGGCCGAACCATGCCCTAGAAGCATCTTTCTCAAGCGATCACTGTGTTTTCCAGGTCTCGAGCAGCATCCGCACAAATTTTTCGGCGGCTGGGGAAAGAGCGCTGCTTCGCCTTTGCACGATGCCTATCGTGCGGGAGACCACGGGGTTGACGATTGGCCGGGTGATAAGGAATGGGTGATCGTCCTGCGGCGTTGCCAGCCGTGGCAGGACGGAAATGCCAAGTCCGGCTTCGACCAGACCGAGCGACGTGTTGAGATGCGTCACCTCATAAAACCAGTTCAATTTTAGATTGTGTCGTGCAAGCGCGCTGTCGAGAAGCGTCCTGTTGCCGCTCGAACGGTCCACGACGACCAGCGGATAGGCCTCCAGCTGGCCCCACTCAATCGTTTCGAAGGCTGCCAGAGGGTGGTCTTTCCTCATTGCCAGCACGAAGGGGTCATCGATGAGCGGCTCGAATGAAAGCTCGGGATCGGAATTGCCCATCAGGTTGATGCCGAATTCCACCTCGCCTCTGGCGACCGCCTGCAGACCTTCATTGGCTGTCAGATCCCTGATCCGCAGCCTTATATGGGGATATTGCTGGCTGAAGGTCTTGATGACGGTGGGAAGAAAGTAAAAAGCGGCGGTGGGAACGCAGGCCATGGTGATAAGCCCGCGCCGTTGTGCGCCGTCCTTCATGGCAAAAAGCGATCCGTCAAATTCCTCGAGCATGCGCCGGACGAGCGGCATGACTTCCTGTCCCATGGCGGTGGGGGCAACGTGGCGCGTCGTTCTTTCCAGAAGTGGCGCGCCGATGGCCTGCTCCAGCTTCTGGATACGGCGGGTAAGCGCCGGTTGCGAGATATGCAGCGCCTCGGCGGCCCTGTGGAAACTGGCGAGTTCAACCACCGCTTGAAACGCCCGCAAATCCAGAATTTCACAATTGATGCTCATAACGCAATAAAACTCCAAAACATTGCATTTAACAGATTAGACTCTTTTGCTCATATTGCAACAACACGGCGCATTGATCCGCCAAATGCAATATTGAGGCAACCCATGAACGATCTGCTGAAGATACCCTGTGTGCTGATGCGCGGTGGAACGTCGCGTGGACCGTTCTTTCTCGCATCCGATCTTCCCCGTGATCGGGCAGACCGGGACGCGGCCCTTCTTTCCATCATGGGGTCTGGCCATCCGTTGCAGATCGACGGCATTGGCGGGGGCAATCCGGTCACGTCCAAAGTTGCGATTATCGGCCCTTCCACGGTCAGGGGCGCTGACATCGACTATCTGTTTGCGCAGGTTCGGACCGACAGGCAGTATGTCGACTATTCGCCAAACTGCGGAAACATGCTGGCCGCCGTCGGGCCCTTTGCCATCGAAGCGGGGCTTGTCGAAGCGCAGGGCAAGGATACTCTTGTGCGAATCCATAACGTGAATACCGGCAAGCTGATCGAGGCGAAGGTTCCGACACGCGGCCGCGAGGTTATTTATCTCGGCGACGCCTCGATCGACGGAGTTCCGGGTCTGGCGGCGCCCATCGTATTGACATTCATGGATGCGGCCGGTGCGAAAACCGGCAAGCTTCTGCCCACCGGAAAGCCGGTCGATCTGATCGATGGCGTCAATGTGACGGCCATAGACTGCGCCATCCCGATGGTTCTCATCCGCGCAGCCGATCTCGGCGTGACGGGGTACGAGGATCCGCAAACCCTGAGCGCTAACAAGGATCTCATCGCACGGATGACCCGCATCCGCATCGAGGCCGGAAAGTTGATGGGAATGGGTGATGTGAAAGACATGGTCATTCCGAAACCGGTGCTCATTGCACCTGCCCGCAGAGGCGGCACTCTTTCGGTACGGTATTTCATGCCCAACGAGTGTCATCCTGCATTGGCGACGACCGGTGCCGTTGGCATCGCAACCGCGGCTGTCACCAAAGGCTCCATCGCTTATGATGCGGCCGGAGGCCTTTCGGTGCCGACCCAGATCCGCATCGAACATCCCGCCGGCCGCCTCGACGTGCAGCTGGAGATGCGAAACGGCGCAATAACGGCCGGCCTCGTAAGAACGGCGCGCAGGCTTTTTGAAGGCTTTGCCTTCGCCAAACCAACCGCTGCGATTGAAGACGCAGCCTAGACGCGGCCATAGTGGCGCAAAATATAGTCAAACCGGGAGGAGACCCTTATGCGTAAATATCTGCTTGCAACCGCGGCGCTCTGTGCGCTGGCGGCATCTGCCAATGCCGAATCCGTCAGGATGAGCGTTGGCTCGTACAACCTCAACAACCTGCCTTTCCCCGTGGCGGCGAGCCTTGGCTTCTACAAGGAGGAGGGCCTTGATGTAACGACCGAGAACTTTGCCCAGGGCGGATCGAAGGTTCTGCAGGCGCTTGTCGCGGGTTCCACGGACGTTGCCGTGGGCTTCTACGATCATACGATCCAGATGCAGTCGCAGAACAAGCACGTGGTAGGCTTTGTGCAGCTTGCCCGCAACTCGGGCCTGGTTCTCGCCGGCAAGAACGACACGGATTTCGATCCGGCCAAGCCCGAGACGATCAAGGGCAAGAAGGTCGGCATCACGTCGCCCGGCTCCTCTTCGGACTTCTTCATTCGCTATTACATGAAGCAGCATAAACTCAGCGACAACGACATCTCCATCATCGGCGTCGGTTCGGGCGCTGCGGCCGTTGCAGCCCTGCAGCAGGGCAAGATCGATCTGCTCGTCAATTACGACCCTGCCGCAACCATCGTCGTGGAGCGCGGGCTGGGCAAGATCCTCATCGATGCCCGTAGCGATCAGGGCGCAAGGGATGTCTATGGCGGCATCTATCCCACCTCGGTCCTTTACGCCACGCAGGACTATATCAACGCCAATCCGGAAGTGATCCAGAAGGTCACCAATGCGACGGTTCGGGCGCTGCACTGGATGAAGCAGCATTCTGCGGAGGAAATCGTCGCAAAGCTTCCCGATGATTTCGTGTCCGGCGACAAGCAGACCTACATCAAGGCCGTTGAAGCGGCCAAGGCGATCTTCTCCGAAGATGGCAAGTTTGAGCCTGCGGATCTCGAAACACCGCTCGCTGTTCTGAAAAGCTTCAATGATGCGGTCGCCAAGGCGACGATCGATCTCAACACCACCTACACCAACAAGTTCGTCGAGGCTGCGGCCTCGAAGGCCGCAAACTGAGAGGCCGCCATGTCTTCGCCAGCCAGAAAGCTAGAACCCGTGACAGAACTCGAACCCCAGCCGATGGTGGCAATCGACGACGTGACCATGGCGTTCGGTTCGTTTGTTGCGGTTCAAAACGTCAATCTCAAGGTCGGCGATGGCGAGTTTCTCTCCATCGTTGGGCCGACGGGATGCGGAAAGTCCACCATTCTCAACGCCATCGCAGGCCTGCTGAAGCCAGCGCAGGGCAAGGTTTCCATCGACGGTTCGCTCGTTAAGGGCGTACAGAACAACATCGGATATCTGTTCCAGCAGGACGCGCTTCTTCCCTGGAAGACAGCGTTTCAGAATGTCGAGCTTGGCTTGATGTTCCGGGGCGTTCCCGAAAATGAGCGGCGCGCCAAGGTTCAGGCCTGGCTTGAAAAGGTCGGCCTCAAGGGCTTCGGAGACCGCTTTCCGCATCAGCTCTCCGGCGGACAGCGCAAACGCGTGCAGATGGCGCAGGCGCTCATCACCGAGCCGAAGGTCATCCTGATGGATGAACCCTTCTCCGCATTGGATATCCACACCCGCCACCTCATGCAGAACGAGTTACTGCGCCTGTGGCAGGAGGACCGCCGTGCGGTGGTCATGATCACCCATGATCTGGAAGAAGCGATTGCGCTCGGAGACCGGGTTGTCGTTCTCGCTGCCGGCCCGAAGAGCCGCGTCATCGAGAGCTTCCCTGTCGATCTTGAGCGGCCCCGCAACGTCGCGGAAATCAAACTCGATCCAAAATTCATGACGCTCTATCGCGATATATGGGCGTCCCTGCGTGGCGAAGTGGAGAAAAGCTATGCAAGCCGTTAATGTTCGTATCATCCAGATCGCTCTTCTGGTCGTGCTTTTGGGCGGGTGGCAGCTCGGTGTGACCTCGGGCGCCATCGACCGCTTCTTCTTTCCGGCACCCTATGACATCGTCAAACAGGTGATTGACTGGGTTGCCGATGCCGGTTTTTACAAACATGTCGGCATCACGCTGAGCGAAACCGTGCTGGGCTATCTCATCGGTACAGGTCTCGGTGTCGGCGCCGGCGTCTGGCTGGGCCTCAGCCCCTTCGTCGCGCGGGTGCTCGATCCGTTCATCAAGGCCGTGAACGCCATTCCGCGTGTCGTTCTGGCTCCGATCTTCGTGCTCTGGCTCGGTCTTGGCCTGTGGTCCAAGGTTGCGCTTGCGGTTACGCTCGTCTTCTTCGTCACCTTCTTCAACGCCATGCAGGGCGTGCGTGAAGTGAACCCGGTCGTGCTTTCCAATACCCGCATTCTGGGCGCCAAGCGTTCGGATCTGCTGCGTCACGTCTATTTCCCGGCGGCGGCGAGCTGGATTCTATCGTCGCTGCGCACCTCCGTCGGATTTGCAGTGGTCGGCGCAATCATCGGTGAATATCTGGGAGCTTCCGCCGGTCTCGGCTACCTGATCGCCCGCTCGGAAGGCAACTTCGATGCGGTCGGCGTCTTCGCAGGCATCATCATTCTGGCGGTGTTCGTTCTTGTTATTGACCTCATTCTGGATTTTGCGGAGAAGAGATTGATTACCTGGCGACCCAATGCAGGCGAGGAGCGTCCCGCGTAAGCGGACTGAAACAAGATTATTTCCGTGGGGCGGTCCGTGATCGCCCCTTTTAAAATGGCTGAGCCTTGCAAGCGAAATGGGGACGTCCAAATCATTCCATCCGCTGGACAAATTGCACATGCTGGACATCTACTACGCTGATTTCGACACCACCGTCATACACTCGGACCCCGGCTGCCTGGAATTCGCCGGCTCCATCGATCTTGATACGCACCGTTCGCTTCCAGCCCTGTTCGACAAGGCCCGGCGGGCAGGCGTCGATGGAAGGCGGCGTGGATATCCTGTCGCCTCTTTTGCTTGTGTTGCTGGTGCTTCTTGCCTTGCCGGCGCTGTCGTGGGTCTTTTACGGGCTGATGGTCCTGCGAGCCTATGCGGCAGTAGCGCCTCCACCGGTTTCGGATGGAATATTGCTGGAGGCCGACAAGGTTCCCGCCCTTGCCGACGAGCTCGAACCGGTCTGCAGCGTGGCGAATTGTCAGCACTTGCCTATCCCGGGTAACACTTCATTTAGTGATTTTGTGAAATCTAAAATACGCAGGTTCCAAGGTTTCATCGGCGGAGCCGGTAGAACAAGCGGACCCATGACGACCCGCCCAGCGGCGGCTCGAAAAAGGCATCCGCTTGTCGCCCTATGAGGAGGGGCAACAGCTACCCGCGATGTTTCATTATTATTCCCCGGCCTCCCGAGAGGGCGGCTGGAGGAGTGCTTGCCTTGAGGCCATTCATGTCTTTCCTGAACAATACCAAGATAAAAACGAAGGTCGTTTTTGTCATCTCGTTGATGAGCCTGATGTCGCTTTCCGGAATAAGCTACGTCAGCCTGCAATATAAAGGCACCGACAGCGTCTATAGCGATTTCATCGGCCATGAGGCCCTTGCTGCGGTTCTGAACGCCAGAACCAGCGGGAACCTCAATGCACTTGGCATGCAGATGCTTCGCGCCAGCCTTAACGACCCGGCCAGCGCTGATTTCGAAGCTGCCGTCAAAACCTTCCGAGCCGACCGTAAGCAGCTCGAGGAACGCCAGAACAAGATCATGGAACTGGTGCCGGCGCGCACGGATGCCGCCCGCGATATCCTCAAGGGTGTTGTCGAAGTCGAGGAGACCGGCAATCAGGTCATCGCCCTCATGCAGGCAGGGCAACGCGCCGAAGCGCAGCAGATGGCGCTCAACGTGCTTCGAAAAATTGCCGAAGTCTCGCCAAAGATCAGCGCCGGCAATGAGCAGCTCATCCAGGTGATGAATGAGGGGAGAGAACGCCTTACAGCCAGCACCAATACGACGATCTGGACGGGCCTGATTACGCTCGCGCTCGTTTCGCTGGCCGTGATCGCACTTGGCTTGCTCATTTCCTCCCGGGGCATCACCACCCCGATTGCGCGGCTTCGCGCGCGTATGGAATCGCTGGCGGCCGGTGATACGGCAAGCGAAATTTCCGGAATGGATCGCAGGGATGAAGTCGGCCAGATGGCCGCTGCGGTTCAGGCGTTTCGCGAAAGCGCAATCGAACGCCTCCGGCTTGAGAATGAAACGGAGGCCAACCGGTCGACTTCTGAAAAGGACCGGATCGAGCGCGAGAAACAGAAGGCCAGGGAAGCTGCCGACGTGCAGTTTGCCGTCGACAATCTTGCCACGGCCCTTTCGAAGATCGCCCAGGGCGACGTTACTTACCGGATCGTTCAGCCGTTCGTCTCCGGTCTTGACGGTATCCGCGGCGATTTCAACCGGGCTGCGGAACAGTTGCAGTCGACCTTGAGCCAGGTGGCGCAGAACGCGCGCGGCATCGACGCCGGCGCCAACGAGATAAGGTCTGCGGCGGACGACCTGGCGAGGCGCACGGAGCAGCAGGCTGCCGCCGTTGAAGAGACCGCGGCTGCGCTGGAAGAGATCACCACGACGGTGAAGGACGCCACGAAACGGGCGCAGGAAGCGCGTCACCTCGTCGGCCGTGCAAAAGTCGGCGCTGAAAAATCCGGAGAGGTGGTGCAGCAGGCCGTCGCTGCAATGGAGCAGATCGCGACATCCGCCAATGAGATTTCCAACATCATCGGCGTGATCGACGAGATCGCGTTCCAGACAAACCTTCTGGCGCTGAATGCCGGCGTGGAAGCTGCCCGTGCGGGTGAGGCGGGCAAGGGCTTTGCCGTTGTCGCGCAGGAAGTTCGCGAACTGGCGCAACGCTCTGCCGGTGCGGCCAAGGAGATCAAGAACCTGATCACGACTTCCAACGGTCAGGTTCAGCAGGGCGTGCAGCTGGTTGGTGAAACCGGCAAGGCGCTGGAACTGATCGTGACGGAGGTGCAGGAAATCAACCGGCACGTTGCCGCCATCGCGGAATCAGCACAGGAGCAATCCTCCGGCCTTCAGCAGATCAATACGGCCGTGAACCAGATGGATCAGGACACCCAGAAGAACGCCGCCATGGTGGAAGAAAGCACCGCCGCCAGCCACGGGCTTGCACGCGAGGCCTCTTCGCTGAACGGGCTGATCGCGCAGTTCAAACTGTCCGAAGGCGGTTATGGCGAGGCCTCCGCGCCCGTGCGCACGGCATCGGTCGCTGACAGGCCCGCAGCCTCTCCCGCGCGTGCGCTTGGCGGCAGGATAAGGGCCGCGTTTTCAGGCAATGCCGCGTTGAATACTGCCCCCGACAACTGGGAAGAGTTTTGATCCTTGCCCTGCCTTAATGTCGCCTTCAATTGAGGCGCTGAGAGCATCGCTCTAAATATCGGCACCGGGGATCGGAGATCCCCGGTGTCCTGCTTTTGGGAAATATCCGCCCGTTGATGGCATGAGCGGCTTTCCGCTCCGGCGCTTGCAGCGACCGCCTTGCCCTGTGTGAACCAGTCGTGCTTCGGCCCAAATACGCGAAAGCATTTCTCAAAATATGCGGCTTTTGGAATGAGCGCCTTTGATAGCCTATTAAAAACATAGAAAATACACACAAAAGAAGGGCGAACGGATATGAAGATCCTTGGCATTTCCGGTAGTGTGAAGCGGCCGTCCCGCACGGCGCATGTCGTTGAACGAATTGTTGCCGCGATCGGGCGGACGGCGAAGGTTGAAACCGATCTCATCGATCTTGCCGATGCCGCCCCGGTTCTATTTCGGGCATTGCGCGCAGATGAGCTCGACGAGGCCGGGCGCGCGATTGTTGATGCCGTGGAGGCTGCCGATGTGCTCGTCGTCGGTTCGCCGGTCTATCGCGCGTCCTATACGGGCGCGCTCAAGCATTTATTCGATATCGTCGATTTCCGTGCCCTGCAGGGTCGACGCGTGATCCTTGCCGCGACCGGCGGCTCGCCGCTGCATGGCCTGATGCTGGAACACCAGTTCCGTCCGCTGTTCGGCTTCTTCGGCGCTGTTACCGTGCCGACCACGGTTTATGCCGTCGAGGCGGATTTTACCGGATACACGCTTTCAAACCCGGCTGTGGAAGCGCGCATTGAGCGCGCCGTCGCCGATCTGTTCGAGCTTTTACCCGCCAAAGCGCTTGGCGGCGGCGATCACCATCCGACCCTTTCCGTCGTTTCATGCGAAGCGGCTGCCAACTGAGATTGCAAGAGAGGAATTTATCATGACCGCACGCACAGCCGAGCCCGTTAAATTCGCTTATTGGGTGCCGAATGTTTCCGGTGGCCTCGTCATCTCGAATATCGAGCAACGCACCAGCTGGACCATCGACTATAACCGCAAGCTCGCGCAGATCGCGGAAGCGAGCGGTTTTGACTATGCGCTGAGCCAGATTCGGTTCACGGCCGGTTACGGCGCCGAGTTCCAGCATGAATCCGTATCTTTCAGCCATTCCCTGCTGGAGTCGACAAAGACCCTGAAGGTCATTGCCGCCATTCTGCCGGGGCCGTGGAACCCGGCGCTCGCTGCAAAACAGATCGCCACGATTAACCACCTCACCAATGGCCGCGTTGCGGTCAACATTGTCAGCGGCTGGTTTCGCGGCGAGTTCCATGCCATCGGCGAACCGTGGCTCGACCACGACGAGCGCTATCGCCGCTCGGAGGAGTTCATCCGTGCATTGCGCGGCATCTGGACGGAAGACAGCTTCACCTTCCGCGGCGATTTCTATCGCTTCAACAATTATTCCCTGAAGCCGAAACCGATCGATCCGCAGCCTGAAATCTTTCAGGGCGGTTCTTCGCGCGCAGCCCGCGATATGGCGGCCCGCGTTTCCGACTGGTATTTCACCAACGGTAATACCCCGGAAGAGATTGCAAGGCAGGTCGATGACATCCGTGCCAAGGCGGCTGAGAACAATCATTCGGTCAAGGTCGGCGTGAATGCCTTCGCCATCGTGCGTGAGACGGAGGAAGAGGCAAAGGCCGTGCTTGCCGAAATCATCGAGAAGGCCAATCCGGAAGCGGTCAACGCTTTTGGCCATGAGGTGAAGAATGCCGGTAAGGCCTCCCCGGAAGGAGAGGGCAACTGGGCGAAATCCAGCTTCGAGGATCTCGTTCAGTACAATGACGGTTTCCGCTCTAACCTCATCGGCACCCCCCAACAGGTGGCGGAGCGCATCGTGCGCCTGAAGCGCGCCGGCGCCGACCTCATCCTGCTCGGTTTCCTGCATTTCCAGGAGGAGGTCGAGTATTTCGGCAAGCACGTCATTCCGCTGGTGCGTGCACTCGAAGAGGTCGAGGAAAGCGCGGCGATTGCAGCCGAATAACGCAGGCAGAAAAGGTGGAGCGGTGGCCTTCGCCGCTGATCCGCCGAAAGTGCCGCAGCCGGACCGGATGGGATGCATGCGTTCGAACCTGCGCGGCCTGACACGCATCGCTGTGAATTTTTCATCCCGGCTGCTAAAATTGGACGTTATTCGGGGCGTGCCGTCGAGGTCGCGTGAGTTGAAATGTCAGTGAGCCGGAAGAATGCCATTGTCGCCATCATAGGCGGTGGATTTAGCGGGGCAGCGATTGCCCTCCATCTCCATCGAGCCGCTGGGGCGTTCGAAAATGTGCGGATCGTGGTGTTCGAACCGAGAGCGGCATTGGGCGCGGGGCTTGCCTATTCCACGCCGGAGCCGGCCAACCGGATCAACGTACCGGCCGGGCGCATGACGCTTTATCCTGATGATCCGGATAATTTCCTCCATTATCTCGACAGGTCGAACGCGCTTGCGGGCGATGCAGCAGCGGTTTTGCCCGATGGGCAGGCCTATCCGCAACGCAGGGTCTTCGGCGCCTATGTCGCGGCCGAGATCGCGCCCCTGCTGGATGCGGGCATCGTTGAGCACGGGCGCAGCACGGTGGAACATGTGGCCCGTCATGATGACGGCTGGCAGCTGCAAACCGCAGAGGGCGAGAGCCACTTCGCGGACATCGTGGTGGTTGCCACAAGCCATCCGCCGCCAGCGCTTCCGCAGGTGTTGAAACCGCTTGCCGGCCATCCGAAACTGGTGGCGGACTTGAATGCGGAGGCTGCGCTGGAAAATATCGCCGCGGGTGACCGCATTCTGATCGTCGGCAATGGCTTGACCGCGGCTGATGCCTTTGCCGCGCTCCACCGGCGCGGCCATCATGCGCGCGTCGTTTCGCTGTCGCGCCGCGGCTTGCGGTCGCGTGGCCATCCGGCCTTGCCGCAGGAACCCTACGGCGATTTTGTCGATCCGCCGTCCAAAAGCGCGTCGGAACTGCTACGGCGGATTAGAGAGGCTGTGAGAGTGTCGCAAGCGGGCGGTGCGAGCTGGCATGGCGTTCTGGACGCCGTTCGCCTGCAGGGACGCGACATATGGCGGAACCTTCCGCTGATCGAAAAGCGCAGGGTGGTGCGGTGGCTGCGGCCCTTCTGGGACGCGCACCGGTTCAGGATCGCGCCGCAGGTGGAGAAACTTCTGGATGCGGCCATAATTTCGGGCCAGCTACAGATCGTCGCCGGGTCGCTTGTGTCCGCAAAGGCTGGCGAAGACGGTTCGTTGCATGTCGATCTGCGGTTTCGCGGTAAAAGGGAAATCGCGCGGCTCGACGTCGATGCGATTGTCGTGACAACCGGTCCCGCCCATGGTGGAATTCTGAAATCGCAGGCTTTTCTTTCCGGTCTGGAGCAGGCGGGTCTTCTGACCTTTTGCCCGACGGGGCTGGGCATCCGCTGCGACGAGCGATCCCGCGCCATCGACAGCCGCGGCCAGGCCATTGAAACGCTGCTGATCGGCGGTCCGCTGGCGCGCGGAACCTTCGGTGAACTGATGGGCCTGCCCCAGGTTACCGAGCACGCGATCTTCGTTGCCGGAGAGATCGCACGGAACCTTGCGCCAGCGGCGAGCAGCCCGGCGCCGGTCTGATCGCAACCTGACGCGGGGTTGGTGAGCCGGCGAGATGGCGGCTGCCATCAGGCGATGGCAGTTATCCCGGCCCGGTTATTTCCCTGTTCGCAGGCTAAAATCAGACGTCCAGATAAGACAAAATGGTTGCAGCGACGTCAGACGTCTCCTGCGTTTCACTCGAAGCCGCCACTGATGTGCTGGTCGCGCTGCCCTGGGTCGAAGTCGTCTCGTTGGTGGTTGAGATCAGGGAGGCGATATCCTGGACAGAGCTGTTGGTGGTCTTGGCGCTGTTCAAGGCCGTAACCTGCGCCGATGTCATGGCGGCGACCTGGCCTGGTGTGAAGGCTGCCGCCTGGGATGCCGTCAGGGCAGCGAGCGTACCGGTGCCCAATCCCGAGATCGCGCTCGAACTCAGGCTGATGATCTGCTCGGTGGAAAATGCCGTCAGGTCGTCGCCGCCAAGCGCGGCTGCCTGCAGCGCGTTGAGGACGCTGACCTGTGACAGTGACAGCGCTCCGATTTGCGCAGACCCCATCGCCGCGACCTGACCGTAGCTCAGCGCAGCCACCTGGCCCGTCGTCAAAGCGGCGATCTCCTGAGAAGACAGGGAGGCCACGACGGTGGCGGACAGTCCCTTTATCGCCGTCGAACTGATGGCGGCAAGTTCGCCGGTCGAGAATGTATCCAGATCGTCCGCCGTCAATCCCGCAAGTCCGGCCGAACTCAATGCGGCGATCTGGCTGGTGGAGAGCGCTTCGATCTGGTCCTTGCCGAGGGCATTGATCTGATCGCTGGTCAATCCGGCGACGCCAGCCGTGCTCAGGGCCGCAACCTCGGCGGTGGAAAGAGCGGCGATAAAGTCCGTGGACAGTCCCTTTATCGCGCTTGAGCCGATAGCCGCGAGTTCCTCCGCCGAGAAGGTTTCCAGCATCTCCGCGGACATGCCATTGAGCGCATCCGAATTCAGCGATGCTATCTGCCGGGTGGATAATGTCTGGACCTGTTCAATGCTCAACGCGCCGGTCTGTGCGCTGCCAAGGCCCGCAATCGCCTTGGCGTCCAGAGCCGCTATCTGGCTGACGGAAAGGGAAGCGATGTCGGCCGTATTCAGGGCCGCAACCTGTTTGGAGGTGAGGGCGCCGATCTGGGCATTGGTCAGCGCGCTTACCTGACCGGTGCCGAGAGCCGCGATCTGATCCGTGGTCAGGCCCGGTATTGCCGCCGCGCCGAGTGCGGCGATCTGAGCGGTCGTCAACGAGGCGATCGTGGCTGTCGACAGGCCCGCGACCGCATTCGAGCTGATGGCGGCCAGCTCGGCGGCAGTGAATGTATCGAGATCGCCGGCGCTGAGGGCCGCGATCTGTTTCGAACTGAGAGTGCCGATCTGACCACTGGTCAGGGCCTCGACCTGAAGGGTGTCGAGCGCCGTGATCTGATCGGTGGTCAGGCCCGCCGTGCCCGCAGTGCTGAGGGCGGCTATCTGGGCTGCCGAGAGCGAGGCGATACTGGCCACGCTCAGAGCCGCAACCTGCCTGGAGGTGAGGGCGGCGATCTGGGCGCTGGTGAGGGCATCCACCTGACCGGTGCCGAGGGCCGCGATCTGGGCGGTGGTCAGGCCGGGTACTGCCGCCGCGCCGAGGGCTGCGATCTGCGCCGTCGTCAGCGAAGCGATTGCCGCTGTCGACAGGCCCGAGATCGCACTCGAGCTGATGACAGCCAGTTCGGCGGCGGTGAATGTATCAAGGCCACCGGCGCTGAGGGCCGCAATCTGTTTTGCGCTGAGGACGCCGATCTGAGCACTGGTGAGGGCCTCGACCTGAGCGGTGTTGAGAGCGGCGATCTGATCGGTGGTCAGGCCCGCTACGCCCGCCGTGCTGAGAGCGGCTATCTGGGTTGCCGAAAGCGAGGCGATGCTGGCCACGCTGAGGGCGGCAACCTGTCTGGAGGTGAGGGCGCCGACCTGGATACTGATCAGGGCGTCGACTTGATCGCTCGTCAGGACGGCGACCTGCCCGGTGTTCAACCCTCCAACGCCAGCCGCACTCAAGGCTGCGATCTGGGCCGTGGTCAGCGACGCTATGGTCTCCGTTGACAAGCCCGGGATGGCATTTGAACTGATCGCGGCAATGTCCTTGGTCGAGAACGTTGCCATGTCGTCGGTACCAAAGACCGCAATCTGTTTCGAGCTGAGAGCACCGACCTGTGTATCGGTCAAAGCCTCGACCTGCGCGGTATCGAGGGCCGCGATCTGGTCAGTGCTCAGGCCCGTTATGCCCGCCGTGCTGAGGGAGGCTATCTGGGCTGCTGAAAGCGAGGCGATGTCAGCCACGCTCAAGGCCGCAACCTGTTTGGAGGTGAGTGCCGCGATTTGGGTACTGGTCAGGGCGTCCACCTGATCGCCAGTAAGCGCTGCGACCTGTCCGGTGCTCAGCCCGCCAATGCCAGCCGTACTCAGCGCTGCGATCTGCGCTGTCGTCAGCGACGCTATGGTTTGGGTGGACAGGCCCGGGATTGCATTCGAACTAAGGGCGGCAATGTCCTTGGTCGAGAACGTCGCCATATCCTCCGCGCTCAGGGCAGCTATCTGCGTCGAGCTGAGAGCGCTTACCTGAGCGCTGGTCAAGGCCTCGACCTGCGCGGTGCTGAGGGCGGCGATCTGCGCGGTGTTCAACGCACCGATGCTTTGCACGTTCAGGGCGGCAATCTGGGCTGTCGTCAGGGAGGCGATGGTCTCTGCCGACAATCCGGAGATCGCACTGGAACTGATCGCGGCGATATCCTTGGTCGAGAATGTCGCAATGTTATCCGCGCTTAAGGCGGCGATCTGTTTCGAGCTGAGAGCGCCGACCTGGGCGGTGGTCAAGGCCTCGACCTGGGCGATACTCAAGGCGGCGATCTGCGCGGTGCTCAACGCACCGATGCTTTGTACATTCAAGGCGGCAATCTGGGCTGTCGTCAGGGAAGCAAGGGTTTCTGCCGACAGTCCTGCGATTGCGCTGGACGTGATCGCGGCGATGTCCTTGGTCGTGAATTTCGCCAGATCGTCCGTCCCCAGCTGGGAAATCTGTGTGGAGCCGAGATTGAGGATCTGCGCGCTCGTCAAGGCTTCGGCCTGGCTGGTGGTGAGGGTCGCCAGCTGTTGCGCGTTTAGTCCCGTAATGCCCGCAGCGCTCAGGGAGGCGATCTGGGCCGTTGAAAGAGCGGCGATGTCGTCTGTGCCGAGGGTGGCAATTTGTGCCGCGCTCAACCGCGCCATCTGCTTGGTCGACAGCCTGGAAACCTGATCGGTGCTGAGGGCGGCGATCTGGCCGGTCGAAAGTCCGAGGATGCCGGAGGTGCTCATTGCCGCAAGCTGGGCCACGGAAAGCGATGCTATATTGTCCGTGCTCAAGGCCGCAATCTGCCCCGAGCCGAAAGCCGCGATCTGGGCTGTGGTCAGGGCCGCGAACTGATCGATGCTGAGGGCCGCAACCTGATCGCTGGTCAGACCCTTGATGCCCGATGTGCTCAACACGGCGGTTTGGCTGGTGGACAGGGCGGCCACATCGTTGCCTAGGGCGGCGACCTGAACCGAACTCAACGCCTTGATCTGCGCGGTGGATAGAAGGCTGACCTGATTGCCGCTCAGGGCTTCGATCTGATCGGAGGTGAGGCCGGTGATGGCGCTGGTGGTGAGGGCGCCGATCTGAGCCGTGGTGAAGGCCGCGATAACATCGGTGTTCAAGCCCGACATGGCTTTATTCGTGATCGCTGCGATATCGGCGGTCGAGAATGTCGCCAGATCCTCGATGCTCAGGGCTGCAAGCTGCGCTGAACTCAGGGACTTCACCTGCGTCGGAGACAGCGCCTCAACCTGCTCGGTGCTCAGAACTTCGATCTGATCGGCCGTCAGGCCGGCAATGGCGCTGGTGGTCAGGGCGGCGATCTGGGCGGTGGACAGCGCCGCGATTGCGTCCGCGCTCAGGCCGGACATGGCTTTGCCGGTGATTGCCGCGATATCGGCGGTCGAGAATGTTGCTATGTCCTCCGCGCTCAGGGCCGCAAGCTGGATCGAGCTCAGCAACTTCACCTGTGCCGAGGAAAGGGCCTCGACCTGCTGGGTGCTGAAGGCTTCGATCTGGTCGGCTATCAGGTTGGCGACCACGCCGGTGCTGAGGGCGGCAATCTGAGCGGTTGACAGGGCCTCGATCTGAGCCGCGCTTAAGGCCTGGAACTGCGCTATACCGAGGGCGTTCATCTGGGCCGTCGTCAATGCGGCGATCTGCTCTTTGGTCAGCGTGCTGATCGTCTCCGTGCCCAGACGGGGCATGGCTTTGCCGGTGATCTCCGCTATATCGGCGGTAGAGAATGTCGCGATGTCTTCCGCGCTCAGCGCCACGAATTGCGCCGCGCTCAGCGACCTCACCTGTTCCGGCGACAGGGCTTCGACCTGGCTGGTGCTTAAGGCGGCGATGTGCGTCGTCTTGAGTGCGGCAATCTGGGCCGTCGTCAATGCGGCGATCTGGGCGGTGCTCAGGGTTTCGATCTGGTCGATCGTCAGGCCGGCAATCGTGCTTGCGCTGAGGGCGGCGATCCGATCCGGGCTAAACGCTGCGATTGCCTCGGTGCTGAGGCCCGGCATGGCCTTGACGGTGATCGCGGCGATGTCGGCGGTCGAGAATGTCGCTATGTCGTCTGTGCCGAGGGCAGCGAGTTGCATCGAGCTCAGCACTTTGACCTGCGCCGGCGACAGGGCTTCGGCCTGTTCCGGGCTCAGGACCGCGATCTGGTCGGTCGTCAGGCTCGCAACGGCGCTCGTGCTCAGGGCCGCGATCTGCTCGGGGGTAAGCCCTGCGATCACCTCCGTGCTCAGGCCCGGCATGGCTTTGCTCGTGAGCGCTGCGATATCGGCGGTTGAGAACGTCGCTATATCTTCAGCGCTCAGGGCGGCAATTTGCGTCGCATTGAGGGCGCGCACCTGAGATGAGGTCAAAGCCTCCGCCTGTTCCGTCGTCAGGGCATGGAGCTGGGTGGTGGTGAGCGCAGAAATCTGGCTCGAATTCAGGCTTTTGATGGCGTATTGATCGAGAATGTTGAGCTGATCCAGTGTCAGGCCAGCGATGGCGCCCTGCGAAATGGCGCTCAACTGTTGTGAGTTGAGGACTTTCACATCCTCCACATCCAGTGCCGCGATCTGATCCGAGGAGAGCGCCTTGATCTGCGTTGTAGAGAGCGACGCGACGTCCTCGGTTGCCCAGGCCGCGACCGCCTCTGTCGAGAGATATCTGATCTGATTGACGTTCAGGGAAGAAATGATCGACGTCATGTCTGAAAAATCCTAAAGTCCAGGCCCAACAGGTGGATTTTCCGCCCGAGCCCACCAGAGGGGCATCGGTTACGCAGGTCCACCATTTTTCAGATGTTGAGTACGCAATCGGGCTTGCCTGAACCTTAAGTTGCTACGCTTCAGCCGCCGTCACCTCAAAGGGGTGAATGCAGAAATGCCGGCATGGGAGCGCCCTCCGCTCGCCGGGCGAGATAGAGCCGGGCGGTGTCGAGCGCCTCTCGAATGGTCGCATCCATGTCGAGATAACGGTAGGTCCCGAGCCGCCCGACAAAGGTTACCGACGCTTCCCGCTCGGCGCGCGCCACATATTCGGCGAGCTGTTCTTTGTCCTCGACCAGCCGGATGGGATAATAGGGAATGTCCTGCGGGCCGCATTCATGGGAGAATTCCCTGTAGCAGACGGAGCCGGCATGATCTTCCCACGGAGAAAAGTGCTTGTGTTCGGTGATGCGGGTAAAGGGCACCGAAACGTCGCCATAATTCATCACCGCACAGCCCTGATAATCGCCGTCATAGGTGAAACGTTCGAAATTGAGCGTCCGGTACGCCAGACGGCCGAATTCGAAGTCGAAATAGCCGTCGAGCGGACCGGAATAGAAGACGTGTGCGGAGGCCGGCGCTTCGGCGCGCTGGAAATGGGTGCCAAGTTTGACGCTGATATTCGGATGATCGAGGATGCGTTCGATCATGTCCGTATAGCCGGTTTCCGGCATGCCCTGATATTTGTGGAAGAAGTAGTTGTCGTCATAGTTGAAGCGCACGGGCAGGCGTTTCAGGATCGAGGCCGGCAGTTCCGTCGGCGAGCAACCCCATTGTTTCTCGGTGTATCCCTTGAAGAAGGCTTCATAGAGATCGCGGCCGACGAAGCGCAGCGCCTGCTCCTCGAAGGTCTGTGGATCGGTAATCGACTTGTCGGCCTTTTCCTCGATAAAGGCTCTGGCTTCATCGGGCCGGAAATTCTTGCCGAAGAACTGGTTGATCGTGTGCAGATTGACCGGCAGCGAATAGACGCGCTCACCGCTCGTCGTTTTGACCCGGTTCTTGTAAGGCATGAATGTCTGAAAGCCGTTCACATAGTCCCAGACTTCCTTGTCGTCGGTGTGGAAAATATGCGGACCGTAAACATGCACCATAACTCCGGTCTCACCGTCGCGTTCGGTGTGGCAATTGCCGGCAATGTGATCGCGGGCATCGACGATATCGACCCTGTGGCCTGCCAGTGCCAGCTCCCGGCCAATGACCGCGCCGGAAAGCCCGGCGCCCACAATGACAATTCTTTCGTCCGCGAACATTGCTAAGTCAGTCCTGTTCATCCATCGCCTTGCGGGCGGTCAATATTTGTCGGGAGGCGCCGCACGGCGCTTGTCCTTGCCGGTGTCGTTCGATCCCCGCTCAATTGTCCGGTTTCTGCCAGAGGCGGCGGTCATAGGGGATCGGCGCATAATCGTGCCATTGCCTCAGCTTCTTCAGGTAGCGCTCGCGGTAACTCTGTTCGTCCTCGAACTCGATGTTTTCCTGCAGCGCTTCTGCACCTGCTTCGTAATAAATATCGAGATTGCTGAGGTCGGGCACCGGGGTCTCGCCACGCTCGCATTCACCCTGCATTTGCCAGAAGAGTTCTTCGAGACGCCGCGCCAGGGCGGGAATATCGCGCAGCACGCTGGTGTCGCGCTGCCGGGCGATCGATTCCCTGACCTCCAGAAGGCTTTTGCGGTCGCGTTCGAAACCGATGGCGCGGGCGACATAATCTTCCGGTGAGGAGCAGATCATCTCCGGCACGCCCGCCGCGGTGACGATGCTGCCGCAGAAGCGTGCGGCAAAGGTCTTGCCCGACATGGTGAGAACCGGCAGGCCTGAGGTTATCGCATCCGACGCCGTGGAATGCGCGCCATAGGGGAACGTGTCGAGGAACAGATCGGCAAGACCGATGCGCGCAATATGCTGCGGGTTTTGGGCCTTCGGTGCGAAGATGAGCCTGTCGGACGCGACGCCGCTCTTTTCCGCAAGGTCTCGCAGCCGTTGATTGACGTCGTCATCACCCGCCAGCAGCCACAACAGGCTGCCGGGCGTCTCAGACAGGATCGTCATCCAGCGGGCGAAGCAGTTTTCCGTGATCTTCTGCATGCCGTTGAAGCTGGCATAAACGAATGCATCCTCCGGCAATCCGACCTCTGCCCGGGTCGGCCGGGGGGCGATGGACCGCTTCCGGTCGAGGGGCTGGTCGCAGGCGATGCGGAGCACCTTTTCGGAATAATAGATCTCGTTCTCCGGCGGGATCATGTAGCCGTCGGAGATCAGATATTGATGGAACGGGCTTCCCATCGATCCGGGATAGCCGCAGAAGCTGACGATGACAGGCGCGGGACGATAGGCGAAGATTTTCGTACGGGCATCCTTGGTGTAGCCATTCACGTCGATCAATATATCGATCTCGTCGGCAATGATCTGAGATGCCGCGGTGGCATCATCCATGCCGTGAATATCACGCCAGCAATGAACCGCGGCCTTGATGCGTGCCTGCGTGCTGTCAGTGCCGCGGACATTGCCGCAATAATAGGCGAAGACCTCGATGCTATCTTTGTCATGAAGTTCCAGAACTTCGCAGAGGGCAAAGCCGACGGCATGATCGCGAAGATCCGACGAGAGGTAGCCGACGCGCAGACGCTGGCCGGTGCCGGATTTCTGCTTGGGTGATCTGCGCGGGAACCGGCTGAGGTCCGGACGCGCACCGACCAGCATCTTGCTGAGGCGATATGCCTTGGCGAGCTGGAACATCGGGTCGTCGGCGTAACAGCTCAGCGTCAGCGACGACATCGCATCGAGCATCTTGCGCACGGGAATATGGCTCGAAGGGGCAAGTATGGGCCATTTGCACTGGCGCTGCCGCAACGATGCCCAGTGCTGGCCGGCCTCCGGCAGTTCCGGCCGCAGTTCGAATGCCTGTAGCAAGGCGGTCTCGGCCTCTTCGAGCTTTCCGGCGCCTTCTAGAACCCTGCCCATATTCTGCAGGGTCATATGCCGATGGCCGATTGTCTCGGCGTCGACGCTTTTCGTCGCTTCGGCATAATGCGACCATTGCTCCACCGCGTGGCCGATCAGCCCGGCATCTTCAAGCGCGCGGCCGAGATTGATGTGGCCGGGCGCGAATTCCGGGTTGGCCTTCAGGCAGGCGCGAAACGCCTGTACAGCGCCGGCCCGATCGCCCAGCTGGTTGAGCATGACGGCATAGTTGAAATAGGCGAGATGGATCGTCGGGTTGTTGTCGTTGAATGCGACCCAGGTCTTGTAAAGTTCCGCCGCCGCCGCCTGTTGCCCGGCGGCATTGAGCGCCTCTGATATGCTCAGCAGATCCATGAGGCTCAGCCGCTGGTTCCGCGCAAGATCGAGTGCACTCGGAGCGGTGTCGTCATTTGATGGGGAGACTTGGTTGGCGGTCATGACATCCTGCGGCAAGGCGACAAAGGGTCGAAGATAAGAACAGCCTGTTGATGGGCCATCCTTAGCTATCGCAGGTAACTTGCCTGTGGCTGGATGTATTAAGGTCCGGGTTGCTTGCGCTGATCAGCCGCGGGCTTTGAGGAGCGAAATGTCCTTCCAGTCGAACGGTCGCCTGGGAGGCAACGGATCAGTCAGGCCAAGGGACCAATTGCTGATATTTTCTCCGGGCGAGAATGCCTCAGCCCATTGTTCTGTCGCGCGACGAAAGCATTGTTTCGATAAACGATGCAGACGAATTTTTCAGAAATCTTTCGAAGTATTCTGCGACGAAAAGGCCACGACGCGGCTTCGGGCCGCGTCGTGGATTGTCTTGTTTCTTAAATTTTATACACCCTTGTAAGCCTTGATGACCGCTTCAACCTGTGCGTCGTTCATGACTTTCAGCTGCTGGGCCGAAAGAGCTCCAGCCTGGGCGGTGCTGAGGCCGCCGATAGCCGCGGTGGAAAGACCGGCGACAGCATTGGCGCTGATAGCCTTGATCTCGTCTGTCGAGAACAGCGCCAGCTCGGTGCTGTTGAGCGTAGCGACCTGAGCAGAATTCAGACCAGACACCTGTTCGGAGGTCAGTGCCGCGATGTGATCGGTCGAGAGGGCTGCGAACTGCGTCGAGGACAGTGCTGCGGCCTGAGCCTTGCTGAGTGCGGCGATATTGCCGGTGCTAAGCTTGGTGGCGTCGAGACCGCCGAGAGCCTTGGCGGTGATCGACTTGACTTCGTCCGCCGTGAAAGTGGCAAGGTTCGCGGAGTTGAAGGCGTTGAGCTGCGTCGAAGACAGGCCCGCAATCTGGGTCTTGGTCAGTGCTGCGGCGTTGTCGGTGGTAAGCGACGTAATAGCCGCAGTCGTCAGACCGGAGACGGCAGTGGCGGCGATGGCCTTGATCTCATCGGTGGAGAAGAGGGCCAGTTCGTCGCTGCTGAGCGTCGCGACCTGAGCGGAGCTGAGACCGGACACCTGATCGGAGGTCAGCGCCTTGATCTGGTCGGTTGACATGGCGGCAAACTGTGCCGTGGAGAGGGCCGAAACCTGTGCCTTGCTGAGTGCGGCGATATTGCCGGTGCTGAGCTTGGAGACATCAAGGCCAGCGAGCGCCTTGGTAGTGATTGCCTTGACTTCGTCTGCCGCGAAGGTGGCGAGGCTACCCGAGGTCAGCGCGTTGAGCTGCGTGGACGAGAGGCCCGCAATCTGGGTCTTCGTCAGTGCCGCAGCATTATCGGTGCTGAGGGCGGCCAGGGCTGCGGTAGAAAGACCGGCAACGGCGTTGGCGGCGATAGCCTTGATCTCATCCGTGGAGAAGAGAGCCAGCTCGTCGCTGCTGAGCGTGCCGACCTGAGCGGAGCTCAGACCAGAGACCTGCTCGGAGGTCAGCGCCTTGATCTGATCAGTCGACATGGCGGCGAACTGCGTCGAGGAAAGCGACGTTACCTGAGCCTTGGTCAGTGCGGCGATGTTGCCGGTGCTGAGCTTGGTCACATCGAGACCGGAGAGCGCCTTGGTGGTGATCGCCTTGATCTCGTCTGCCGTAAAGGTGGCAAGGTTTGCGGAGGTCAGTGCGTTGAGCTGCGTGGACGAAAGGCCGGCAATCTGGGTCTTCGTCAGGGCAGATGCGTTGTCGGTCGTAAGGGCAGCGAGGGCTGCGGACGAAAGGCCGGCAACGGCGTTGGCGCCGATGGCCTTGATCTCATCGGTGGAGAAGAGGGCCAGTTCGTCGCTGCTGAGCGTCGCGACCTGAGCGGAGCTGAGACCGGACACCTGATCGGAGGTCAGCGCCTTGATCTGGTCGGTCGACATGGCGGTAAACTGTGCCGTTGAGAGGGCCGAAACCTGTGCCTTGCTGAGTGCGGCGATATTGCCGGTGCTGAGCTTGGAGACATCAAGGCCAGCGAGCGCCTTGGTTGTGATTGCCTTGACTTCGTCCGCCGTGAAGGTGGCGAGGTTAGCCGAGGTCAGGGCGTTGAGCTGCGTGGACGAGAGGCCGGCGATCTGCGTCTTCGTCAGGGCCGTGGCATTGTCGGTCGTAAGGGCAGCCAGAGCCGCCGTGGAAAGGCCAGCGACCGCATTGGCGCTCAAGGCGCCGATCTCTGCCGTGGAGAAGAGGGCCAGTTCGTCGCTGCTCAGTGTGCCGACCTGGGCGGAGCTCAGACCAGAGACCTGCTCGGAGGTCAGCGCCTTGATCTGATCAGTCGACATGGCGGCGAACTGCGTCGAGGAAAGCGACGTTACCTGAGCCTTGGTCAGCGCGGCGATGTTGTCGGTGCTGAGCTTGGTCACATCGAGACCGGAGAGCGCCTTGGTGGTGATCGCCTTGATCTCGTCTGCCGTAAAGGTGGCAAGGTTTGCGGAGGTCAATGCGTTGAGCTGCGTGGACGAAAGGCCGGCAATCTGGGTCTTCGTCAGGGCAGATGCATTGTCGGTCGTAAGGGCAGCGAGGGCTGCGGACGAAAGGCCGGCAACGGCGTTGGCGGCGATCGCCTTGATCTCGTCTGTCGAGAAGAGAGCCAGTTCGTCGCTGCTGAGCGTCGCGACCTGAGCAGAGCTGAGGCCAGAAACCTGCTCGGATGTCAGCGCCTTGATCTGATCAGTCGACATGGCCGCAAACTGCGCCGTAGAGAGCGCCGAAACCTGCGCCTTGCTGAGTGCTGCGATATTGCCGGTGCTGAGCTTGGTCACATCGAGACCAGCAAGGATCTTGGTGCTGATCGCCTTGACTTCGTCTGCCGAGAAGGTTGCAAGGCTGCCGGAGCTGAGCGCATTGAACTGCGTGGAAGACAAGGCGGCGATCTGCGTCTTTGTCAGCGCGGCTGCATTGTCGGTGCTGAGAGCGGCGATGGCTGCTGTGGAAAGACCAGCGATGGCAGTGGCGCTGATCGCCTTGATCTCGTCGGTAGAGAAGAGGGCCAGTTCGTCGCTGCTCAGTGTTGCAACCTGAGCGGAGCTGAGGCCTGCGACCTGAGACGAGTTGAGTGCCTTGATCTGGTCGGTCGAAAGGGCGTCAATCTGGCTGGCATAAAGGGCGGTAACCTGAGAGGACGACAGGCTGCTGACCTGAGCGGAGCTCAGTTTCGCCATCTGGGTGAGGGTCAGACCCTTGACTGCCGTCACGGAAATGGCGCGCAGGTCCTCAGAGCTGAAAAGAGCAAGGTTATCCGTGCTCAAAGACGCGATCTGAGATGACGAAAGAGCCTTGATTTTGGTGCTATCAAGAGCATTCACGTCTTCCGACGTCAGGCTGGCAATGGTGGACGTCGAAAGCTTGGAAATCTGCACAGCAGACAATGAGGAGAGGATCGAAGTCATGAACGTGTCCTTTACCGAATGGCGGATGGTCACGCCTATCTGCTGCCAGACACTGCCTATGATGACAGCGGTCCGACATCCGCAAATAAAGCGAAATTGTGGAGAACATGGCTCATGTGAACCTGCGCTGGAAACGCTTCATGCAATTCGAGCCGGAGATAGGGGCCCGGATTTTCCACGCTAGCTTGTGCGAATGCCGCTCAATAATTTCTGCCGCTTAAGATTTTCGCGACGAGCGTGTCATATCAGGCCAACATTTAAAGCCTAGTTAATATTTGGAGGCGTCGCATTTTATTCTTGATGTTTTCGTATCTTAGAGTCTTGTAGAGTATAAAATCACGAAGCCAACTATCGTTTCGATCAGCTTCCACTGCGGGCAATCAGACGTGATGGCTCACGGATAAGTAGTATCCGTTTGGAGGGGCGAACGCGCAAGGGTTTGACCGTTATTTTCATCTAAAACTGTCCCGCGATTCTTGCCGGGCGCTGACCCACCTATGTAACGGCTGCCAGAATCGGACAATGCTTTGCTTTGTCACCGTTATTTCGGGTGCCGTGTAGTTGGTTTTTTTAAAGCGGAAGCTGTTCTTTCCGGTTTCCGGGCCACGGCAATGCTTTAGACGGGCGGGCACGGGATCGTGCGATGATTCGGCGATATCCCGATGGGGAAAACTGGTGTCCAAGGCGCAATGACCCGCCACCAATGACGGGCTGATTTGGCGACCAGCTGCCCTTGGCAAGACTTCAATCCCCGGTATCAGGCATGATGGCGCAGGGCATCGATGATTACCTTCATTGCCGGAGACATCTGGCGCCTGCTGGCGTAATAGAGGTGATAGCCGGTGAAGGGTGCGCTCCAATTGTCCAGAACCGCCTGCAATCTCCCTTCGGCGATGTGCTCCTCGACAAGGTCTTCGGGAATATATGCGATCCCGTAGCCTTTCATCGCCGCGTCGATCTGGGAAATCGATGAGTTGAAGCTGAGTTGCCCCTCAACTCTGACCCGCAATTCTCGCCCGTCCTTTTCAAACTCCCAGGTGTAAAATCCACCCCAGGTGGCCTGACGTGTATTGATGCAGACATGGCCGACCAGATCCTGGGGCGTGGCAGGGATGCCGTGTCTGGCGAAGTAGTCCGGCGAAGCCACGGCCCGGAGCCGCCAGTCCGGACCGATCCTGACGGCAATCATGTCCCTGTCGACGCTCTCGCCCAGTCGCACGCCGGCATCGAAGCGTTCCTCGACAATATTGCGCATGCCATTGTCGCTATAGAGTTCGACATGGATGTCAGGATAGTTGGTGAGTACGCGGCTCAGCTTCGGCCAGACGGTCGTTTGCAGGGCGTGATCGGACAAGGTGAGGCGCACGGTGCCTGAGGGTTTTTCACGAAAGGCGACGAGGTCCGCCAAATCCGCCTCGATCCCCTGAAATCGCGGAGCGATGGACAAAAACAGGCGCTCGCCGGCTTCCGTGGTGGCAACGCTGCGTGTCGTCCGTGTCAGGAGCCGCACGCCCAGCCGGGCTTCCAGCTGCTTGATTGTGTAGCTCAATGTCGACTGCGATGTTCCAAGCGTCGCCGCAGCCTTTGTGAAGCTCCGCTCCTTAGCAACCTCCATGAACCAGAGAAGATCCTTCATGTCCTCTCGCTGCATCAAACCTCGCCAATTAATATTGAATTTCGATAAGTCCATGCGAATTAGCACGGATTGTCCGCAAAGTCGCCCGGCAATATCTTGCCGCCATTGAAAGAAACCGGGATTTTAGTGGGATCTGGGCGAATGGCACTCACTTATGACGAAGAGATGGGCAGCAGGCGCGCGGCATGGAGCGCCGTGCTTTGCATGACGCTCTGCGCCTTCGTATTGATCGCTTCGGAATTCATGCCCGTCAGCCTGCTGACGCCGATCGCCGCCGATCTCGGTGTTTCGGAAGGCAATACGGGGCAGGCGATCTCCGTCTCCGGCATCTTTGCGGTCATCACCAGCCTGTTCATTGCCGGCCTGACCCGGCGGCTCGACCGGCGCCTTGTCGTGCTCGGCCTGACGGCGCTGCTGATGTTGTCCGGAATCGTGGTCACCCTTGCACCGTCTTTCCCGGTTTTGATGCTTGGCCGCGCCTTGCTCGGCATTTCGATCGGCGGCTTCTGGTCGATGTCCACCGCCATCGTGATGCGTCTTGTCTCCCATGCCCAGGTGCCGAAGGCGCTTGCCCTGCTGAATGCCGGCAATGCGGTCGCGGCAACGGTTTCCGCCCCGCTCGGCAGCCTGCTGGGCGCCTATATCGGCTGGCGCGGCGCCTTCTTTCTTGTCGTGCCGATCGGCCTGCTTGCACTACTATGGCAATGGATCGTCCTGCCGGAACTCCCGCCGCGGCGCGACCGCGCATCCACGAATGTCTTCAGGCTGCTTGGACGTCCAGCCGTCGCAGCGGGCATGATCGCGATCCTGCTGTTATTCATGGGCCAGTTCGCACTTTTCACCTATCTGCGGCCCTTTCTCGAACAGGTCACGCGGGTCGAAATCACGGTGCTGTCACTGATGCTGCTGATCATGGGACTGGCCGGGGCGGTCGGAACATGGGTCATCGGTCGACTGCTGCAACGCCGTCTCTTCAGCATTCTTGTGGTCATTCCGATGATGATGGCCGGTATCGCGCTCTCCATGGTCGTCTTTGGCGAAGCGGAACGTCCAGTCATCGCCGCCCTTGTCGGCTGGGGTTTTCTTGGAACCGCCGCACCGGTTGGCTGGGGCACCTGGCTGAGCCGCATTCTGCCCGACGATGCCGAGGCCGGCGGCGGGCTTCAGGTTGCCGTCATTCAACTGGCGATCACGGCGGGGGCCTCGGTCGGTGGAATTTTATTCGACAGTTTCGGTTGGTGGTCCGCCTTCACGTTGAGCGCATTGCTGCTCTGCTGCTCCTCGCTTGCGTCTGTTGCCGCCTGGCGGCTGGCGCGGAGGCCGTCATGAATGTGCGCCCGATGGTTCCTGCCCGACGCATCCTGCTGGCGATGGCCGCCGCGTTCATCTTGCCCGGGCGAGCCCTCAGCAAAAGCGGCGCCGACAATCAGGAGAAGACCGGTTTGAAGATCAAGCTGACTTTCGGAGAAAACACAATGATCGCGACGCTCTACGACAATCCGTCGGCGCGCGATTTTGCATCCATGCTGCCGCTCGATCTCAAGATCGCCGACTTCGGCTCCAATGAGAAGATCGCCTATCTCCCTCGAAAGTTGACAGTCGAAGGCCATGGTCCGTTCGACAATGAGCGGCCTTACGACCTTTGTTATTACATGCCCTGGGGCAATCTCGCGATGTTCTATGCCGACTACAGGCATCCCGGCCTCATCCGGCTGGGACGCTTCGATCAAGGCTATGAAGCGCTTCATATCCCTGGGGAATTTCCGCTGCGTGTTGAACGCGTCCAATGAACCGAACCCCAGGAGTTCCCAGCATGAGCAAGCCAATCGAAACGAGTGAAACCTGCAATACCGGCAGGCGCAACCTGATGAAGGCAACGGGCATCGTCGCCGCCGCAATGGGCATGGTGCAGGTGGCGGGTGCGACGCAGGCCTTCGCCCAAACCTCTTCGTGGGACAAGGTCTTCGCGAAGAGCGACAATGTCGACCACCAGAAGGTCTCGTTCAGGAACCGATACGGCATTACTCTCGTAGGCGATCTTTACCTGCCAAAGAACCGCGGAGCTGCGCCTTTGGCTGCTCTTGTCATCAGCGGTCCTTTTGGTGCGGTGAAGGAACAGTCGTCCGGCCTTTATGCACAGACCATGGCGGAGCGCGGATTTGCCGCGCTGGCGTTCGATCCGTCCTATACCGGAGAAAGCGGCGGTGAGCCCCGGAACGTCGCGTCGCCGGATATCAATACCGAGGATTTCAGTGCCGCGGTCGACTATATCGGGCTGCAATCCTACGTGGATCGCGAGCGCATCGGTGTTATCGGCATCTGCGGCTGGGGCGGCATGGCGCTGAATGCCGTGGCGGTGGACAAGCGCGTGAAGGCAGTCGTGGCCAGCACCATGTATGACATGACGCGGGTGATGTCCAAAGGCTACAACGACAGCGTTACCCTCGAACAACGCACGCAGGCGCTGGAGCAGATGAGCCGGCAGCGCTGGCAGGATGCGGAAAAGGGAAGCCCCGCCTATCAACCCCCTTATAACGATCTCAAGGGTGGCGAAGCGCAGTTCCTGATTGATTATCACGACTATTACCGGACACCGCGCGGTTACCATTCGCGTGCCGTCAACTCCGGCAATGCCTGGACGCAGACGACACCGCTGTCATTCATGAACATGCCCATCCTGACCTATATCGCCGAAATATCGCCGCGGCCGGTGATGTTCATCCATGGGGAAAAAGCGCATTCCCGCTATTTCAGCGAGACCGCTTTCGCCGCGGCTGCCGAACCGAAGGAGCTGGTGATCATTCCGGACGCCAACCACACGGACCTTTATGACCGCGCCGACAAGATCCCGTTCGACCGGATCGCCGCCTTCTTCAATCAGCATCTCGCGTAGAAGACGACCATAAACATGTGACGGCAGCCGTAGCTGCCGTCACATTATTTTACGCCTCAGGCCGGCGCGCTCGTGCGCGTCGGCACTGTCAGTGCTGCCGGCTCTAGTCCAGCATCACCATATGTGCCGGCAACTGCTCTTCGAAAAATTTCGAGAAAGTCGCAATACGGGGTGGCAGCGCCTGATAGGGCGGATAATAAAGCGTCAGCCAGAGTTCGGGTGGCACCCAGCCGGGCAGCACATGAACGAGCCGGCCGCTATGGATATGTTCGGCGATATTAAATCCCGGCAGCAGGGCCACACCGGCGCCTTCCGCTGCCATATCGGCCAGAACCTCGCCGCTATTGGCGCTGAATGCCCGGCCGGCCGATATGGTGATGCTCGATCCGCCGTCCGACAGGACCCAGTTCTCCCGGCGGCTTTCACCGCTATAGGCAAGGCAATCGTCAGGGGTCAGCTCGCTCGGATGTTCCATCTGCGTAAACCGGCTGCCCGGGGCCGCCACCAATATTCTCGGCACGGCCCTGATCTTGCGCCAGATGGTGAATTTGTCCGATGGGGCGGACGAAATGCGGATTGCCAGATCGTAGTCGTCATCCACGATATTGATCAGGCCGTCCGAGAGCGAAATCTCGAAGCACATTTTCGGATAGAGTTCCCGGAAGCCGGACAGGATCGGCGGCAGCACGGTTTTGCCGAGCCATGTCGGCGCGCTGATCCTCAGACGCCCCTCATCGGCCTTGTGGGCGTTGCGGACATCGCGCCGGGCATTCTCCAGCGCCTCGACCGCGGGCTGGATCTGTGCGGCGAAGATCGCCCCGTCCGTCGTCAAGGAAACCTGCCGGGTGGTGCGGACGAATAATTGCACACCGAGATCGTCTTCAAGCGCGGCAATCGCACGGGTGACGGCGGCTGCCGTCATGCCCAGTTCGCGGGCGACCTGCGCGAAGTTGCGCTTTTCGGCCGCCATCAGAAAGGTTTTGAGAGCTTTATGATCGTTCATCGCCATTATTTCAAAAATCGCAATTCATTCGAGAAAAATATTGCAATTCCGCGATGCAATCAAGCGGGTTACATCTTTGTCCATCGAAACGGACACACCAAAGATGAAAGGCGCCGACGATGATCAAGGATATCAAGGGCCTGCACCACGTCACCTCCATGGCGTCGGACGCGCGGCAGAACAACAGTTTCTTCACCGATACGCTCGGCCTGCGCCGGGTGAAGAAAACCGTCAACTTCGACGAACCCAGCGTCTATCACCTTTATTACGGCGACGAAAAGGGAACGCCCGGCACGGTCATGACCTATTTTCCCTTCGCCAACATGATGGCCGGCCGTCCCGGCGTCGGCGAAGTGGGCGAGACGCAGTTTTCCATTCCGAAGGGTTCGCTGGGTTTCTGGAAAGAGCGTCTCCTCGCCAAAGGCGCTGCCGGCATTCAGGCCGACACGGTCTTCGGCGCCAATCGCCTGCGCTTCACCGGCCCCGATGGCGATGGTCTTGCTCTGATCGAAACAGGTGACGACGCCCGTGCCGCCTGGCTGGCCGAGGGAATTTCCGAAGACAAAGCCATACGCGGTTTCACCGGCGCACGGTTCAATTTGCATGACACTGCCGCAACCGAAGAACTGCTGCGTTTCATGGGTTATGAGCGGACTGACGTTGAAGGCAATGTGACGCGTTTCGTCATTCCCGGCGGCAACGGGGCAGATACGATCGATCTTGTGGCCCTGCCCAAGACACCCTTTGCCCGTTCGGGAGCGGGCTCGGTCCACCATATCGCCTTCGCAGTCGAAAACCGCGAGAAGCAGCTGGAAGTGCGCAAGGCGCTGATGGATACGGGTTATCAGGTCACGCCCGTCATCGACCGCGATTATTTCTGGGCGATCTATTTCCGCACGCCGGGCGGCATCCTGTTCGAGGTCGCCACCAATGAGCCCGGTTTCGATCGCGACGAGGATACCGCGCATCTGGGCGAAGCGCTCAAGCTGCCGAGCCGCTACGAGCCTTTCCGCAATCAGATCGAGGCGAACCTCGCTCCGCTTGCGGCATAAAGCGGGTCTCTGATCCGCACCCACTGACCAAGACAGACCCTCGCTTTTCAAGACGGCTGCCCCTGCCCGGCAGCCGGCCGGCGAAGCCTTCTCAATTTCCACCGCCGCAGATCGGCAACCACCACCTGAACGGAGAACTGAAAATGTCCAAGCTCGAAGTCCTTACCCCCGCCAACAGCCAGCTCATCTTCATCGACCAGCAGCCGCAGATGGCTTTCGGTGTGCAGTCCATCGACCGGCAGACCCTGAAGAACAATGTCGTCGGCCTCGCCAAGGCGGCAAAGATTTTCAACATTCCGACGACCATCACCACGGTCGAAACGGAAAGCTTCTCCGGCAACACCTTTCCGGAACTGCTTGCGGTCTTCCCGGAAAACGACATTCTCGAGCGTACTTCGATGAATTCCTGGGACGACCAGAATGTCCGCGATGCGCTGGCGAAGAACGCCGCCGGTGGCCGCAAGAAGATCGTCGTCTCCGGCCTGTGGACGGAAGTGTGCAACACCACCTTTGCGCTCTCCGCACTCCACGATGTCGCAGATTACGAGATCTACATGGTGGCGGACGCCTCCGGCGGCACCTCTGTCGACGCGCACAAATATGCCATGGACCGCATGGTGCAGGCCGGCATCATTCCCGTCACCTGGCAGCAGGTGCTGCTGGAATGGCAGCGCGACTGGGCACGCAAGGAAACCTATGACGCCGTCACCTCGCTGGTGAAGGAACATTCCGGCGCCTACGGCATGGGCATCGACTATGCCGTCACCCATGTCCATGGCGGTGAAGAACGCGTCAAGCACGGCAAGCGCATCGGCCCCAACCCGGCCAAGAAATAAGCTTTCAACCGCGCCGCACCGGCAGGATCGTCATCCAGCCCGGTGCGGCTTTCACCCATCCGGAGGTTCCCATGAAAGTCTATCTTCTGTCCCTTGGCGCTGGCCTGCTGGTCGGTATCGTTTACAGCCTGCTCAATGTGCGTTCTCCCGCACCGCCCGTCATCGCTCTCGTCGGTCTGCTCGGCATCCTGGTTGGAGAGCAGATCATTCCTTTCGCAAAGACGATTGCCGGCAAGGAACCGGCCGTCGTTTCGTGGATCAACCAGATCAAGCCGCACATGTTCGGCCATATGCCGAAGGGTGGCGCTGAAACCACGGGTCTCGCCGAAGTTAAACAGCCGATCAACCGGGAGAGAAGCTGATGCCGACACGACGCACCTTTCTTGGCGCGGCCTCGAGCCTTGCCTTTCCGAATCTGTTTTCACCGGCTAAGGCCGCTGATCCCATCAAGACCGGAGGTTCTTCTATGCATCCAGATACGATCCTTCACAACGGCCGCGTCACGACGCTTGATCGCGGCAATCCCAATGCAACGGCAGTCGCCATCAAGGATGGCCTGTTCCTGGAGGTCGGAAGCGATGCCGAGGTCATGGCCCTTGCCGGGCCGGATACGAAGATCATCGACCTTAGAGGCAAGCGGGTTCTGCCCGGCCTGATCGACAACCACACCCACGTCGTGCGCGGTGGCCTGAACTTCAACATGGAACTGCGCTGGGACGGCGTGCGCTCGCTTGCCGATGCCATGGACATGCTGAAGCGTCAGGTGGCGATCACGCCTGCCCCGCAATGGGTGCGGGTCGTGGGCGGTTTCACCGAGCATCAATTCGTTGAAAAGCGCCTGCCGACCATCGAGGAAATCAATGCGGTGGCGCCGGATACGCCGGTCTTCCTGCTGCATCTTTACGACCGGGCATTGCTGAACGGCGCAGCGCTTCGCGCCGTCGGTTACACCAGGGATACGCCGAACCCGCCCGGCGGCGAGATCACCCGCGATGCGAACGGCAATCCGACCGGCCTGCTGCTCGCCAAGCCGAATGCCGGCATCCTCTATTCGACGCTTGCCAAGGGGCCGAAGCTGCCGCTCGATTATCAGGTCAATTCCACCCGCCACTTCATGCGCGAGCTGAACCGGCTGGGCGTGACCGGCGTGATCGACGCGGGCGGCGGCTTCCAGAATTATCCTGACGATTACGAGGTGATCCAGAAGCTGTCGGATGAGAACCAGATGACGGTTCGGCTGGCCTACAACCTTTTCACGCAGAAGCCGAAACAGGAGAAGGAGGATTTCCTCAACTGGACGTCATCGGTCAAATACAAGCAGGGCAACGACTATTTCCGGCACAATGGCGCAGGCGAAATGCTGGTCTTTTCCGCTGCCGATTTCGAGGATTTCCGCCAGCCGCGCCCGGACATGCCGCCGGAAATGGAAGGCGAGCTCGAAGACGTCGTCCGCATTCTGGCGGAAAACCGCTGGCCCTGGCGTCTGCACGCCACCTATGACGAGACGATTTCGCGGGCGCTTGATGTCTTCGAAAAGGTCAACCGGGATATCCCGCTCGAAGGGCTGAACTGGTTCTTCGATCATGCCGAAACCATCTCCGACCGCTCCATCGACCGTATCGCATCCCTTGGCGGCGGCATCGCCACCCAGCACCGCATGGCCTATCAGGGCGAATATTTCGTGGAGCGTTACGGCCAGGGCGTGGCGGAAGCCACACCGCCGATTGCGCGGATGCTGGAAAAGGGCGTGAACGTTTCGGCCGGTACGGACGCAACGCGTGTCGCCTCCTATAATCCCTGGGTGTCGCTGTTCTGGATGGTGACGGGCAAGACGGTCGGCGGCATGCAGCTTTATCCGCGCGCCAATTGCCTCGACCGCGAGACGGCGCTGCGCATGTGGACCGAAAAAGTCACCTGGTTCTCGAACGAGGAGGGCAAAAAGGGCCGCATTGAAAAAGGCCAGTTCGCCGATCTCGTGGTGCCGGACAAGGATTATTTCTCCTGCGCGGAAGATGAAATTTCCTTCCTCACCTCGGAACTGACCATGGTGGGCGGCAAGATCGTCTATGGCGCCGGTGACTTCAGAACGCTGGACGAAAGCAATATTCCGCCGGCCATGCCCGACTGGTCGCCTGTGCGAACCTTCGGCGGTTATGCCGCCTGGGGTGAGCCGCAGGGCGCTGGAAAGAATTCACTCAGACGGGCTGCGATCTCCTCCTGCGGCTGCGCCAATGATTGCGGCGTTCACGGCCACGACCACGCCGGCGCATGGACGTCGAAATTGCCGATTGCCGATCTGAAGGGCTTTTTCGGAGCGCTGGGCTGCTCCTGCTGGGCAGTCTGAGCCCGGCCAGCACAAATATCCACCGGGCAGCGGATAGCTGCTGCCCGGCCGAGCGTGAATGGGATAATGTTGCAAATTACGCAATTATATCGAAACTATTGATGCAATTGTTGGCGGTAATCCTTTGCGCCAATATCGCTCCATCAGATGAACGCAGCGCCGCTCGAACCGACCGGCCAGATCGCAGGAGCAACAAATGACCGAGCCGTCTTCAACCTTTCGCCTTCGCGGGCTTCTCGCGGATATCGTTGCCGCACCCACCACAAAAACCCTAGCGCTTCTGGCGCTCTGCTCGGCCTATATTCAGGGGCCGCTGACCAAGATCTTCGACTTTCCCGGCGCGATTGCGGAGATGAACCATTTTGGCCTTCAGCCGGCGGTCGCATTCGCTGTCGTCGTCATCCTGTTCGAGCTCACCGCCTCCGCACTGGTGGTGTCGGGCTTCCTGCGCTGGGCCGGTGCGCTGGCGCTTGCAGGCTTCACGCTTCTCGCCACCTTCATCGCTCTCCGCTTCTGGGAAATGGCGCCCGGCATGGACCGCATGATGGCCACCAACGCCTTCTTCGAACATCTTGGCCTTGCCGGCGCCTTTATCATCGTCGCCGCAATCGATCTCACGAAAGGAACAGGCAAATGAGTGCCGCAAAAACCTCCGCGAGCAGCTTTGCTCCCCTTGCACAACCGGTTTTCGCGGTCCTCTGGGCGGCGACGGTGCTCGGCAATACCGGCAGCTTCATGCGCGATGTCGCCAGTTCATGGTTGATGACCGATCTTTCCGCCTCGCCGGCGGCCGTCGCCATGGTTCAGGCGGCCGGAACCCTGCCGATCTTTCTTCTGGCGATCCCGGCCGGCGTGCTGACCGACATTCTCGACCGCCGCAAGTTCCTGATTGCGGTGCAGCTTCTGCTGGCCTCGGTCAGCGTCACCCTCATGGTTCTTTCCCATACCGGCCTTTTGTCCGTCAGCGCGCTGATCGGGCTCACCTTCCTCGGCGGCATCGGTGCGGCGCTGATGGGGCCGACCTGGCAGGCCATCGTGCCGGAACTGGTGAAACGTGAGGACATCAAAAGCGCCGTGGCGCTGAACTCGCTGGGCATCAACATCGCCCGTTCCATCGGTCCCGCCGCCGGCGGCATCCTTCTTGCGGCCTTCGGGGCGGCCTTTACCTATGGCGCCGATGTCGCCAGTTACTTCGTCGTCATCGCCGCCCTTTTGTGGTGGCCGCGGGTAAAGAACGCTGATGATGCGCTGGCCGAAGGTTTCCTCGGCGCTTTCCGGGCGGGCCTTCGTTACACCCGTGCCAGCAAGCCGCTTCATGTCGTGCTGCTGCGGGCCGCGATCTTCTTCGCTTTCGCCAGCGCCGTCTGGGCGCTGCTGCCCCTGGTTGCCCGGCAATTGCTCGGCGGAGATGCAAGCTTCTACGGTATCCTGCTCGGTGCTGTCGGCGCTGGCGCCATCGGCGGCGCGCTGGTCATGCCGAAGCTGCGCGAACGTTTCGATGCAGATGCCCTGCTTCTCGGTGCTGTCGTCATTACCGCACTGGTCATGGCCGCGCTTTCGCTCGCACCGCCGAAGTGGCTTGCCATCATCGTCCTGCTGTTCCTCGGCGGCGCATGGATCACCGCTCTGACGACGCTGAACGGGGCCGCCCAGGCAGTTCTGCCAAACTGGGTGCGTGGCCGTGGCCTTGCTGTCTATCTCACCGTCTTCAACGGCGCGATGACAGCCGGCAGCCTTGGCTGGGGTGCTGTTGGTGAAGCCACAGGCGTGTCGGGTGCATTGCTGATCGGTGCTGCGGGACTGCTGGTTGCGGGCCTTGTCATGCACCGCCTGAAACTGCCTGCAGGTGATGCGGATATGGTGCCGTCCAACCATTGGCCCGAACCGCTCGTGGCCGAGCCGGTGGCCCATGATCGCGGCCCGGTTCTGATCCTCATCGAATATAATGTCGAAAAGCATCACCGCTCCGCTTTCCTGCATGCACTGGACGAGCTTTCCCAGGAACGTCGCCGCGATGGCGCCTATGGCTGGGGCGTGACGGAGGACTCCGCCGATCCGCAGAAGATCGTCGAATGGTTTATGGTGGAATCCTGGGCCGAGCATCTGCGTCAGCACAAGCGGGTTTCCCACGCGGATGCGGATTTGCAGGGCAAGGTGCTGGCTTATCATTCCGGGCTGGAAAAGCCGGTGGTGCGGCACTTCCTCACAATCAACCGCCCGGGGAAGGCGTAAAACGGAAAGGGGCCGAAAAGGCCCCTTTTTCGTTATTGCGTGATCCGCTCCAGCACACGGCTCAGTGCATCTTTCAGGGCCCCTGAACCGCCCTTGTTGTCGAAATCCAGCAGAACCTGCTCGTTGAGGCCGCCCTTGGTGGCGAATTCACGGCTGAGATCGATGAAATCCGTCCTGCTGCCGGCAAGCATGGCCACCTCGGACAGGCCGGCAAAGAGGGGCGCGAGATAGGCGCGCGCCTTTTCTTCCGGCAGACCGTTCTCGGCAAGCCATTCCGTCGTGGTTTGCATGATGCCGAAATAGGTGGCCATCAGAGCGCTGGCGGCGGCCAAAAGATCGTATTCCGCCTTGGTCTCGCATTCCACCGCATTGCCGAGCACGTTGAAGATAGCAGCTGTATCCATATCGGCAGGATAAATGGCGGTGACGCCCTTGCGCCGGGCAACGAAGGGCAGCGGGATCGCCTGGCTGAGACGCACATCCGCGCCGATCCACTCCAGAAGCGCCTCACGGCCGGTTGCGGCAACGACGCTGACGATCTTCTGCCCGTCCCGGAACCGCAGGGGCCGGATGACTTCTTCAGCGATCTGCGGCCGGATAGCCAGCATGACGGTATCGCAGCCATCGACGATTGCCTGATTGTCGCCGGAGACGATCACCTGCGGGAAATCGGCGGCAAGTCTCGCCGAGATATCGGCACTGCGCTGGGACACCATGACATGCGGCACGGCGGCAGGTCTGGCGAGCAGGCCCCTGACCATTGCATCGGTGATGGCTCCCGTTCCGATAAAACCGATTTTCTGAGGAAGTGACATGATTGCTCCGCTGCGGCGTTTCGCGCGATGCTAATTTTTCCGTCCGGAATTGTCGACAAGCAGAGGGGGAAATTTGCGGTCGAGGCTGAGGCGGGACCCGTCGAATGCCGGCTTTTTCCGCTTCTGGGGACCTATAAGGCCTATATATGTCCGGTCGACCGTCATGGCGAAAGATATGCGATCGATCCGTTCTTCACCCGGCTGACGGGGATCACGGGGGAGATCATCGATGTGGAAGGCGTTCCATTGCAGGAGGCCCTTTCAAGCTTCGACAGTTTTACGGAAGGTGCCCAGTGCTGGTCATGGGGTAAGGACGAGCTGAATATGGTGGCGATCAGCTGTTATGTCGCCGGCATCCAGCCACCCATCCCTGCCAACCGTTTCGACAATGCCGTCAAACTTCTGCTTGCAGCGGGAATGCCGTTGGAGGATCTGGCAAAAACGCCGAGCAACAGGCTGGCCGATTATTACGGTGTCGAGCATCCGCCATTGCAGGGGCACGATGCGCTCGATGATGCGCTTTCGGTTTCCTATACGCTGCAACATCTGCTGAAGGGCGGAAAACTGACGCCGGAGGTGTTCGGTGTTTAGCCGGTGTCAGACGGATTGCGTCACGATCCCGGCCGATGTTCGCGAAAGGCGGCGGCAAGCGTGCGTAAGGCTTCCCGGGATCTGCTGTCCGTGAGGGTGGAAAACATGATGATTTCCGTGGAGGGCAGGGGCGGCAGGCCAAAACGCTGGCTGACCTCCACTGTGCCGGGCGGTGCGAGGCGGGAAGAGAAGGCGGAAACCGCAAGTCCGGCCGAGACGGCGGCGGTCACCATCGACGATGTGCCGCCAAGAAACACCTCCGTCCACGCAATCGCAGCTGCGTCCAGGGCGCGGGTGGCGATGTCACGCACGCCACAGGCGGGCGAGAGCGCCGCCAGCCGCAGCGGTTCGCCCTGACGGTGTTCGAACTGCGGGGTTGCATACCAGCCGAAATGTTCCGGCCCGAGCACCTCGCCGTCGCGCCGGTCGTCCTCGCGCCGGATGATTGCCGCGTCGATCTCCCCACGGTCGAAGGCGTCCAGCAGGGATCGGGAATGATCCATGCGCACTTCAATCGTAAGCCCGGGGTCATGGTCGTTGAGGCGTGCAAGAAGGGTCGGAACCTCCGGTCCCGCCACATGGGCGGCAATGCCAAGGCCGAAACGGCGGCGCGGGGAGGAAAGACCCGCCAGCGCCCGGTCATGCGCGGCGAGAAACTCGCGGGCGGGTGCCAGAAACACCGCGCCCTGCGCTGAAAGCCGCACTGAGCGCGGTGTGCGTTCGAGCAGCCGCTGGCCGAGCCTGTCTTCCAGCCGCTTGAGCTTGACGCTGATGGCGCCCTGTGTGGTGCCGAGCGCTTCGGCAGCGCGGGTGAAGCTCTGCATATCGGCGATGGTAACGAAGGCCTCGACGGCCTCCACATCCAGCGTGCTCATATCGATTATTCCAATTTGTTGTCTCTGAAATAGCCAATCATCCAATTCAGTTATGGTCAAGCTTTGTCTAGCGTGCCTCCTCCACTGATCGGTTTTCGCAAGTGCGGGCCGACCCATGAAAGGCTGAAGAATGACCCTTGCCGTTGCCGCACCCGCAAGCAGCAGAAGCGCCATGGCGCTTGCTGCCGTTTGTCTCTCCGCCCTGATGTTCGGACTGGAAATCTCCAGCGTTCCGGCGATCCTGCCAACACTCGAACAGGTGCTGCATGCGGATTTCCGCCAGCTTCAGTGGATCATGAACGCCTACACCATCGGCGTGACGATGGTGCTGATGGCGACGGGCGCGCTGGCAGATCGCTTCGGCCGCAAACGTGTCTTTATCGCCAGCATCGTCGCTTTCGCGCTTTCCTCTCTGGCCTGCGGAATGACGGAAAACGTCTCGGTGCTGATCGGCGCCCGTTTCCTTCAGGGGCTGAGCGGCGGGGCGATGCTGGTGTGCCAGATCGCCATCCTGTCGCATCAGTTCCGCACGGCCCGCGAACGCGGGATGGCGTTCGGCTGGTGGGGCATCGTCTCGGGCGTGGGGCTGGGCTTCGGCCCGATCATCGGCGGCGCCATCGTTGCGCTGTGGAGCTGGGAATGGGTGTTCCTCGTTCACGTCGTGCTTGGCGCGGGAACATGGCTGCTTGCCACGGGCGGCGTCGGAGAATCGCGTGATCCGGAGGCGGCGCGTCTCGATCTTGCCGGCATGGTCACCCTTTCGGTCGCCGTTTTTTGCCTTGCCTTTTTCATCACCCAGGGGCCCGCGCTCGGTTTTGTGAGCCCGGCGGCGCTTCTGATCCTCGGTGTCGCGGCTGCGAGCTTCATTGCCTTCGTGATTGCTGAAAAGCTTAGTTCAAGACCGATGTTCGACTTCTCCGTGTTCCGCATTCGGCCTTTTTCCGGGGCGATCATCGGTTCTGCGGCGATGAATATCAGCTTCTGGCCGTTCATGATCTATCTGCCGATCTGGTTTCAGGCGGGCCTCGGTTATGACAGCGTCACCGCCGGCCTCGGCCTGCTTGCCTATACGCTGCCGGCGCTGGTGGTGCCGCCGCTGGCGGAGCGCCTGTCGCTGCGCTACCAGCCGCGCCTCGTCATTCCGGCCGGGCTGTTCACCATCGGCCTCGGTTTCATGCTGATGAAATTGGGAAGCGGCATCGAAAATGCGAGCTGGCTCACCATGCTGCCCGGCTGCATCCTCGCCGGTATCGGGCTCGGGCTGACCAATACGCCTGTTACCAACACCACCACGGGAGCGGTTTCCCCCGCCCGTTCCGGCATGGCCTCGGGCATCGACATGAGTGCGCGCATGATCTCGCTCGCCATCAATATCCCGATCATGGGTTTCATTCTGGTCGAGGGCGTCCGGGCTTCGCTTCGGGCAAACCTGCCATCCGCTGCGGATATCGAGGCGTTGCAGTCGCTTGCGGAAAAGATCGCGGCGGGCACCGCCGGCACTTCTGCGCAGGGTGTTTCGCAAGAGCTCGTCCATCAGGCGCTTGCGGACGGTTTTGGTCTGGTCATGCTTTATGCCGGCATCAGCGTCTGTTTCCTTGCCGCCATCAGTTTCATGATCTTCGGTCCGGCGCGAAAACCTGCTCATGACTAGTGCGACGTCCAGGCAACCTGGGACGAGCCTCAGGCGCTTTCGTTTATTCTGGCCTCGGCGAGACGTTTGCCGAGGTTGAAAAAAGTGAGCTTCATATGGCTGCGTTTATCTCCACCCTCGAGGCTGGAGAAGGGTACTTTGAAACCGAATATTTCATCCGGCTCGCCAGAGCGTTCCCGCCAGAAAGCATCGATGTCCGAAACCATCATTTTTTGCCGCCGGGCGCGCCGGTAACGGATGGGGTGCCTGGAATGGGCGACAGCGAAATAGTCATGTGCACCCTCGGCGGCGAGGCCTTGCAGAACCATGAGTGCAGCCTCCTTCGGACGAAGCCCCGAGAGGTCGCGCGTCATCGACACCATTTGCTCTTTCGCGGCGCGCGGACCCTGCATGCCGCCAACGACAATCGTGTGGTTCTGTGTCTCGCGCCCTTCAACGAAAGTGAATGTTGCTGTCCAGAGAATGGTGTTGTCATGGCTGCGAATGAGTCTGACGGAAAAAGCACCCTCGTGCCGGCCGCCGCAGCAATCCGCGAGCGCCAGTATGCATCGATATTCATCATTCCGGCCGCGAACCGTGCCCATATCAATGGTCTTTCCCGCCCACAGCCCGGCCATGACGCTCCTGGAAAAATGCCGGTCCGCAATTGCGAAATTATCCATGAGAAAAACCAGCCGTCTCTTCCGGGAAACTTTATTGATGAGGAGTTTCGACAGGGGTTTCTGAAGAAGGTCGTCATGCGGGAGCGGCAATTTTCGCTCTGCTGAAAAATCCGCCAGAAACCGCCACCACCGAAAGGTGACCAATGGATTGGCCGCAAAACGCAGCCAGAAAAGGACCGCCCGCTTCCAGTAGGCGCGCCGGGCAAAGGTCATAATTCTCCAGAGCAACAAAAAACGGGGTGTTTCCGAAACCGTCTGGGCCACATCATCCGTGACCGGGAGTTTCTCTGCCAGAACGGCAGCATCTTGAATGCGCGACATAAATGGGCTTCCGGCAGAACATGGCGTTCAGCCGGGGCATGCGCCGGAATTGTCAAGATTCTGTCGAGAAACGGCCTGCCCTACGTGAAGACCGGTTTGTTGCCTCAGCGCAAAACAAGCAACCGCAAAGAGACGGTTGGCCGGGAGATTTCAGGAGGTTTTCCCAAAGACAACCGTCACGATGGCTCCGCCGTCCGGTCGTGTCTTTATCTGCAGATCGCTGTCATGCGCCCGAGCGATTGCGCGGGCAATCGACAGGCCAAGCCCCGTGCCGCCGGTTTTGCGCGCGCGTGACGGTTCCATCCGCCAGAAGAGTTCGATGCCGTGTGCCTCGACGCCGGGGGGAAAGCCCGGCCCCTTATCCTCGATCGCGACGAAGGGCCGCCCATCCTGAAGCCCGGTCGAACAGCGCAGAAATTTGCCGCTCGCCGCATAGCGGCGCACATTGTCCATCAGGATCAGCAATAGCTGCCGAAGGCGTTGGCGGTCGCCGCAAATGGGTGCGGGCTCCAGCGACATATCGATATCGATGCCGGCCTCATCCATCAGCGGCCGCGCCGCTTCAGCCACGGCCGCGCATTCGGCGGCAAGATCAAGCGGTTGTGTGTCTTTGACGAGGCTGTTGGTTTCCGCCAGGGAAAGTGTGCGCAAATCATCGACAAGACGCGCCAGCCCTTCCACATGGACGATGAGGTGGCGAATGGCTTGCTTGTCGAGGGGAAAGACATCATCCGCGATGCCGTGCAAACGGCCCTGCAGGATCGTCAGCGGGGTGCGCAATTCATGGGCCACCGCCATCGTGTTGAACTTCAGCCGGCGCTCCATCATCTGAAGTTCCCGCGTCAGGCTCTCGAAACTGTCGACCAGAAATGCGACTTCGGCGATGGGGTTCGCCTTGATCTTTGCGCCTCCGCTGAAATCGCCGGTCGCCATGCGCCGAGCAGCATCGGCAAGTTCGCCGAGAGGTGCCGCAATGCGCCGGGAGATGAAATAACCGAGCAGGCTGCACAGAAGGACAGCGAGCAATCCGAAGAGGAATACCGATTTGATAAGCTCGTTATCCGCCTCATCCTCCAGGCCCGGCAAAACCTCGATAAGGGCCTGAAGCTGGCGCTGATCCGGCATCACGCCCCGGTCGATATCCGAAAACGCCTTGGAGGCATCGGGCGACAGCTGGGCGATGATGCGCTCTTCAATATTGTCCGCATACCAGGAAACGCCGAAGTAGACCAACGCGACGGCAAAGATGAGCATCGTGGTGATCGTGATCGCCGTCATCGTGCGCAGGCGCAGTCGCCAGAGTTTCATGGTTTCTGCTCCCCGGCCAGCCGATAACCGACGCTGCGCACCGAGACCAGATAACCGCAGGCGCCATGATCCGCCAGTTTCTTGCGCAGATTGGCGATGTGCGTGTCGATGGTGCGCGCTAGCGCATCGCTTTCCGGCAGGCAGGCATCCAGAATATCGGCGCGCTGAAAGGCGTGGGTGGGGCGGCGCGTCATATGGGCGAGTATCCTGAACTCGCTCAGCGTCAGGGGTAGAACGGTCCGTCCCCCATCGCCGCAAACGGCCGCGACATAGGCTTCGGTGTCTACTTCAATGGCCCCGAAGCGTAAGACCCCATCGGCGGCCGGCTGTCGCGTGCGTTTTAGCACGGCATTCACCCGCGCGATCAATTCGTGGGGATTGAAAGGTTTGACGATGTAATCGTCAGCGCCGAGGCGAAGGCCGGTCAGCTTGTCCATATCCTCCGCAAGGGAGGTGACCATGATGACAGGCGTATCCCGTTCCCGCCGGATGCGATTCAACACCTCGATGCCATCGAACTTCGGCAGGCGAATGTCGAGGAGAACCAGATCCGGTCTCAACATGGAGAAATGCGTCAGCGCTATTTCTCCGTCGCTCGCCCTGACGGTTCTGTATCCTTCGCGAATAAGATAGGCGTCCAGAATCTGAATAATATCGGGGTCGTCTTCGACGATCAGAATAAGCCCTTTGTCCATACTCGATCCGCAAATCTGCTTTTGTAAACCGTGGTAACGCCGGGACGCTAAGCGGATGCGAAACATCGGGCAAGAGCCTCCATCCCCGAATAAACACTGTCAGTGCCGCTTTCCTTGCAGTCTTGTCTCTTTCTCCGCAAAGCCTTGACATTTCTGCGGAAGAGAACTGGCCATGCACCAGCCTCTCGCCAGTAAAACCGACCGGAAAAAGCGGAATTGGACCCGGAGGTCGAAATTTCGCGCAGGCGCCATCCATGTCGCCCGTCACGCTTTTTTGCGGGCCGCCGGCAGTTCCTCCCTGCTGGCTCTTCTGGTCGCTCTAGCGATGATGATCGTCTTCACGATCAGGTCGGATATCGATCTTGAGGTGAGCCGGCAATTCTGGACGGACCGTTTCCACCTTGGCGAGGACGAGTTCCTGGTTTCCGTCCGAGATCTGAACCGCATGCTTCCGCCGGTTTTGTTGTCGGGGCTGGTGTGCATGCTTGTCCTCATGCCATTTTCGGGCGGCCTGCCTCGGGTTTTACCACCGCACAAGCTGCTGCTTATTGGCGTCTTTTTTGCTCTGGGACCGGGTGCCACGGTTCATATACTGAAAAACGCGTTTGGCAGGGCAAGACCTCGCCATCTCGGCGAGTTCGGGGGAGACCTGTTGTTTACACCGGTTCTTTCCCTTGACGGTGGCTGTGTCCGAAATTGCTCTTTTCCTTCCGGTGAAAGCGCTTCCGCAGCCGCTCTTCTTGCCTTCACCATTCTCCTGCCAGAGAAATTTCGCCTGATCGGCATCGCGATACTGGCGCCATTCATCGTGATTGTCTCCCTGAACAGGGTGGCAATGGGCGCTCACTTCCTCTCAGATGTCCTGATTGCTTGGCCCTTGATGCTTGCGGTGTTCCTTCTGCTCCGGCGGCCGTTCATGAACAACCGGCAGGCGATAGACGCCGCCTTTTCCCGCAGGGTCGACGGGACGCGGCCCGCCGCGGAAACAAGGCCATTTGCGGAACTATAAGGCGGAGGGGAATCCCATCCGCCCAATATCAAGAAGGGCAGCGGAAAACCGCTGCCCTGCTGCTTCTTGCGGAGTGGCAAGATGGCCTTATTTCACCTGGGCAACGACCAGCTTGCCGTCGGCGCGTTCGGCGACGAACTCGATATTGGCGCCTTCCTTGAGCTTGGCGAGGATCGCATCGTCCTTGACGCGGAACACCATCGTCATGGCTGGCATGTCGAGGTTCTTCAGTTCTTCATGGATGATAGTGACCTTCTTGGCCGCGGCATCGACCTTCTTTACCGTTCCCTTGGTGAATTCCTCTGCGAATGCACTGAGGGGAGCGGTGAGCAGGAGTGCTGCTGCAACGGTGATTTTAACGATGGTCTTCATGGTCGGATTCCTTTGTTGCCGGGTTACTTTGCAGAAACTTTGAGATCGCCGCGCATCCCGGCCTCGTAATGTCCGGGTTTCAGGCAGGCGAATTCGAACATGCCGTCATTGGTGAATTTCCAGATGATTTCGCCGCTTTCGCCGGGCGCGAGGCTGATCGCGTTCGGATTGTCGTGCTCCATCTCCGGAGCCTTCTCCATGGCGGCCTTGTGCTCCAAATTGGCCTTCTGTTCGTCGAGAATGAACTCATGGTCCAGTTCGCCGACATTCTTCACGACAAAGCGAACCGTCTTGCCTTTCTTGAAGTCGAACTTGGTGGGCGTGAACAGCATCTTGCCGTCCGGCGTTTCCTTCATCGTCACCTGAATGGTCTGGGTCACCTTGGCCTTGTCGCCCGGTTCGCCGATCGCCATCGCCTCATGGCCGCCGCCGTGGGTGCCCGACGCAAGGGCGGGCGTGGCGAGAGCGGTGAGAAGCAGTGCAATTTTCAGTTTGGTCATTCCATGTTTCCTTGATTTTAGTGCGGTTCTTGTGGGGGTTGGGGTCTGCGCGATCAGCCGTGTTTCATCGGTTTCGGCGTGATCTGCGTTTTGGGGTCATTGGTCTTGGTCGTATCCGGCAACTCGCCGGTCCATTCCCAGGCCTGGGTTCCGGGCGGGTTTTCGTACCAGCCGGGATCTGAGTAATCGCCCGCGGAGATGCCTTCGCGGACCTTCACCACGGAGAACATGCCGCCCATCTCGATGGGGCCGTGCGGACCCCATCCCGTCATCATGGGTACGGTATTCTCAGGGATTTCCATTTCCATCGCGCCCATATCGGCCATGCCGGCGGTGCCCATCGGCATATATTCCGGCCGCACCTTGCGGATTTTCTCTGCGACGCTCTTCTTGTCGACGCCGATGAAGGTCGGGACGTCATGTCCCATCGCATTCATCGTATGGTGCGACTTGTGGCAATGGATTGCCCAGTCGCCGACATATTTGGCGTCGAATTCATAGGCCCGCATCGCACCCACGGGGATATCGATGCTCACCTCCGGCCAGCGCGCCTCGGGACGCACCCAGCCGCCGTCCGTGCAGGTCACCTCGAAATCGTAACCGTGCATGTGGATCGGATGGTTGGTCATGGTCAGGTTGCCGACGCGCACGCGCACCCGGTCGTCCTTGGAAACCACCAGCGGATCGATGCCCGGAAACACCCGGCTGTTCCATGACCACAGATTGAAGTCGGTCATGGTCATGATCTTCGGCACATAGGAGCCGGGATCGATGTCGAAGGCATTGATGAGGAACACGAAGTCGCGGTCCACCGGCATGAAGGCCGGGTCCTTCGGATGGATCACGAAGAAGCCCATCATGCCCATCGCCATCTGCACCATCTCGTCCGAATGCGGGTGGTACATGAAGGTGCCGGATTTCACGAGGTCGAACTCGTAGACGAAGGTTTTGCCAACCGGGATATGCGGTTGCGACAACCCGCCGACGCCGTCCATGCCGGACGGCAGGATCATGCCGTGCCAGTGGATCGTCGTATGTTCCGGCAGCTTGTTGGTGACGAAAATACGCACCCGGTCGCCTTCGACGGCCTCGATGGTCGGGCCGGGCGACTGGCCGTTATAACCCCAGAGGCGGGCGGTCATGCCCTCCGCCATTTCGCGCTCCACCGGCTCGGCGACAAGGTGGAATTCCTTGACGCCGTTGTTCATCCGGAAGGGCAGGGTCCAGCCGTTGAGGGTGACGACGGGGTTGTAATCCGGGCCGGTGGTGGGCTTGACCGGGGCCTGGGTCGCAGCCGTTTCCATCACTGCCGCTTCCGGCAGGCTGGTGTTGGATGTTTTCGCCCAGGCCGCCGAGGAGACCATTGCGGCGCCGACACCCAGAAAGTTTCTTCTGTTAAACATGGTCGTTTCCTTTCTCAGTGTCCGCCACCGCCGCCGCCAGCGGCGGCAACCTCGGTCTCCGCGCCCGCCGCAGCACCCGTGCCGCCACCGTAAATGGCGGGGGCGAGGCTGGCCTCGGCGAGCCAGAAGTCACGTTTCGCATTGATGGCGAGCAGGCTTGAATTGACCTTTTCCCGGCTGTCGGCCAGAAGCTCGAAGGTGTTGGTGATCATGCCGTTATAGGTCAGCAGCGACTGCTCCTCGATTTTGGTGCGCAGCGGCACCACGCTGTTGCGGTAATGCCGGGCGATGTCATAGTTCGAGCGATAGGCCTGATAGGCGGAGCGGGCTTCCGAGCGGACATTGACCGCCTTTTCCGCCAGCAGGTTTGCCGCGCGCATATAGGCGAGTTCGGATTCCCGCATGCGCGCCTGACCGGAATCGAAGATCGGAATGACGAATTCCAGCTCGGCATTGCCGGTGGTCTGCTTGTGGATTTCGCCGTCTTCCAGCTCGCGCTCGGTCTCGAAGCCGGAACGGATTTCGAGATCGGTCACATATCGGGTGGCTTCCGTGAGCTTGAACGACCGGGCGGTCGCCTCCAGATCGAGCTTTGCCATCTGCAAGTCCACGCGGCGCTGCAGCGCCTCGGCCTCGATCATGTCCCGTTTGGTAAGCGCCTTCGGAAGCGGGGGCAGGCGGTTGGGAATGGTATATTCGATATCCGCTCCCCACAGCCCCATCAGCCGGGTCAGTTCCTCCTTGGCAAGACGGGCCTCAAGCCGCGCCCTGGCGATCTGGCCGGTCAACTCGGCGTAAAAGACTTGCTCGCGGGCCTGGCCCTCCTTGTTGAGCGAACCCGCCTCGCCAAGCTTCACGGCAAGTTCCGAGGCGGCATCCGCCGCGGTCTGCGCCTGCGCCAGCTGGCCGACATTTTCCCATGCCGCCACCGCGGTAATCCAGGCGCGGCGGGTATCGGCCGCCAGTTGCAGCGTCTTCAGCGCGGCGCCAAGCTGCGCCTTGCGGAAGCCGGTATCGGCGATCTCGACATTTTTCTTGAGGGTAGCCAGCGCCAGAATATTGGTGACGACGACACCCTCTATCGCCTGATAGGCCCTGAGCCCCGGGGTGCCGATCCCCGTCAGCCCGATGCCGACCCGCGGATTGACCAGCATGGTCGATTGCCATGCGGTGGCGGCGGATTCGCCGAGATCGGCATAGGCTGCCTGAAGGCCCTTGTTGTTCAGGAGCGCAACCTGCACCGCCGTCTCGACATCGAGACTTTTGCCGGCGGCCATCAGCGATTTGACGCGGGCCTGCGTCGCCTGCGCCTCGGCCCGGTTCTGCACCCAGACCGCCTGCTTGCCTGTCGCCTCGGATGTCCTGGCCGAAACATTGGTGAAACCGGCGTCACGCGACGCATATTGGGCGGCCGTGACACAGCCGCCGAGAAGAAACGGCAGGCAAAGGGCGGTCGCGATTTTCGCTCCGAGTTTGAAGGTAAGTATCGTCATGATGCGTCTCCTTTCGGAGCCTGCGCATCGTTCTGGTTACGCCAGGGCTTCGGGTCCACCGGCGCGCGGTGCGTGTAACCCGCGACCGGGGTCTGATAGCGGATGGGGGTCGCGCCGAGCGAAGGGTTTGCCGCGTCGTCATAGGAGGCGGCGTCGTTCATCATGGATGTGGCTGTGCAGCCGCCCAGAAGCAGGGGCGCCGCAACCACAATGTAAATTGGGTTCATGGGTATTTTCCGAACAGGAGATGCAACGGCGCGGCGGCGCTAAAGCCGCTCACGCACGGTCATTGCCCAAAGGCGGGCTTTGCCTGTTCAGATATTCGGGGGGCGGTGAAGGAGCGGGGTCTGGCCCAGCGCCTTGCTGTCGTCGAGGAAGGAACGGATGCTGTTGACGACAGGTCTGCCAATGGTGTCGTGGCTGATCAGAACAGCCATGCCGAGACAGAAATCGCCGCAGCATTGCGGCTTGACGGGCTTTTTGACGCCGCCGTCCTGTTCGGCCATATCGTTATGATCGTGACTGTCGGACATCATGGCCGAGGCGCCATGGTCCATCGTCGCGCCGTGATCCATCATGGCGGACTGGTCGTGCTGCATTCCACCGGCTTCGGCAGGATGCATTGCGGCATTGACGGTGGAAACACTATAGCCAGCCAGTGACAGTATCATCACCAGTCTAAACAACAGGGCCAGCAATTTCGATGCTCGCAACATCTCACGCATGTTGCGTAGAAAAGCTGTAGTCCTGTGATTTGTCAATGGATATCCCTCATAACCATCGACGAAAGCCGTTATCTCGCATTCACGCGGAGCGGGGCCGGCAAGCGGAATGGCAGGGTCTGCAGCCTGCCCGCACCTTACGCGAAGTCGATGAAGGCTTCATCGAGAATAAGGAGCTTGCGGGCCTGCATGCGGGCATATTCCTCGTAAAAACCCTGCGAAATCCAGAGCGCGGAGCGGCCGCGTCGTCCGCTCCAGCCGATGCCGCCGATCAGTTCGGCCGCCGCTAGCTTACGGCCGATGTGGATACGCGACAGGGAGAGGGATGTCGCCAGTTGCGTCACGGTTTCCACATCGGTCAGGCGCCTGCCCTGTTCGGTCGGCCTTTCCCAGTCGATGCCGGCGATAAGGCGGTCCATCAGCAGTCCGCCCGCATCGAACCAGTTGAAGATGATGGAGAGCGGGCCGGGGCAGCGCACCTCCGGATGCGACAGAAACGCCTGCGATACGCAGGGGTGGATATGGGGAAGCATGGCCTCCGACCGCTTGATGAAACGTGATGCCCTGAAGCCCTCGTCGAGCAGATCCAGCGCCTGAAAATGCACGTCGTACCATTGGGCGAGCATCGCCAGCGCGGGGGCTGAAGGCACGACCCCATTGCTGGACCGGTCTGCCGGGCGTGTCATTCCGCGTTTCAGCGCTTCCCTGAAGAAGGCATAAGCGACACTATGGCTGGCGAGCCCATGCCGAAGCGCCAGATGGCCGAAATCTTCCCGCGTCAGCGCGGCTTCTCCCGCTCCTGTTCCAGGGGCGCCGCATTTCTGAAAATAGAGCGCCAGAAGCGCGTGACAAAGAAGCCGGCTCTGGCGTGTCGCAAAAAGCGCGGTCATCTCGGGCGAACCTTCGTAAAGGGCGATGAAACTTCCCGCCAGCAGACGCAGCGCCGCCGCGAAGGGTTCTTTTTGCAGCATCGCGTCTATTTCGCCGGGCGCTGGCCTGCGGCAATCGGCTGTCGCGGTCAGCAACCGGGAGATCGCAAAGTCGAAAAAATTGGTCATGGGCCGCGCTCCGGGATGGGATGATCCAATCGGCCTTACAGGAGCTGAAATGGTGCGTCTTCTCATTGCGCGCAGAGGTGAAATTTTAAGCCGGCGGCATATCCGCAGCGCGGGCGTCGCCGGGCGTCATGCCATAGGTGCCGGCAAATACCCTGTAGAAAGTAGCGAGGCTGTCGAAGCCGCAGCCATAGGCGATCTGCGTGACCGGCAAGGCGGGGAATGCCAGCAGCAACCGTCTCGCCTCCTCTATCCGCATGGAGGAGAGCGTGCGGGAAAACGACAGTTCGGCACCCTCGAAAACCACATGCAATTGCCGAAGCGAAATGCCAAGTTCCCTTGCGACGGCGGCAGGGGTGAGGTTCTGCCGGGATTTTTTCCGTATCATGATGTCCTGTGCCGCATAACAGAGCCCGGTCCTGAGCGCGGCGCGCACCTCCGGCATGGCGGGTGAAAGCCGCCCGCGCGCCGTCATGGCAAGCCGGGCGATATGGGTGACATCGCGGGCGGGATCGATGAGCCTGCCGTGGTCGGCGTTCAGCGCATTGAAGAGGGCCCGGAAGGGCAGGGAGAAACTGTTGTTTTCCGCATAACGCGTCGCAAACAGGTCATCGGTGGCCTGGCCGAGCATGACCTCGTAATCCACGGGGATCTTCAGCATCCTGTAGTGAAAATCCGCCTCGTTTCCCGGTATCGCATCATAGGGCAAGTCGGAATAGTTGATGGTGATATCGCCACCGCCAACCGCGTGAACCTGATTCTTGCCGGCATGCAGAAAGCCGGAGCCCCTGACCTGCAGGCCAATGCAGAGGCTGTCGCCGGCAATGCGGGCAATATCGGCTTCGGTGCGGTTCACCCGGTAAGAGGAAGCACGCATCTCGGTCACCACGGCGCCGGCGACGGCGCGGGCCTGAAACGAACCCCTGAAGCTGTGGCGAAGGTCCCGCGCAAGCTCGATTGTCACGCCAAACAGGCTTTTGCCGCGCACTTCGCGCCATTGGTCGAAGCGGTGTTCGGGCAGAAAATCGTCGGTTGCGAAGCGGACTATGGTGTTCGTGGCTTGATCCTCCCCGACGATCCCGGCGGCCTATTTTTCCGTTGCGCGAAATCGAAGATGAACGAGCGGATAGTGTCGCCCCTGTCCGTCGAGATCGGAGCGTCCCGTCGGTTCGAATCCCAGCCGGCGGTAAAACCCCATGGCCGCGGCGTTCTGTTCATTGACGTCCGTGGTTAGTGCGGGGTGGAGCGCAAGCGCCCGCTGAACCAGAACCTTGCCGATGCCCTGGCCGTGATGGTCCGGATCGATGAAAAGCGCCTCCATGTGCCCTTCATGCAGAAACATGAAGCCGAGGGGGCGATCAGAAACATCGACCGCCAGCGTGAGCGACGCCTGCGGCAGAAAAGCTTCGACTTCCTCCCCGATCGCGACGCGATCCGCCGGCAGAAGGAACCCGTGGGTGGCGTCGACTGCTTTGCTCCATATGTCGAGGATGCGGGAAGCATCGCGGCTCTCGGAGGGACGAAGTGTGATCATGCCTCACCCTTAGCAAGGGCGGACTTTTCACGCCATGGGCCGGCCCGATCTTTTCCGTGAGCACGTGCGTATTCTATGAATTTCAGCGTTTAAAGCCGGCGATTCCGATCCCGCATATGTCGCCATCTCTCCTGCCGAAAATTTTTCTCGAAAAAGTGCTTGCAAAAAGCGGCTCTAAAAAAATAGATAAAAAGAACTTCTATCTATTTATTTTGAGGGAAAGGTCGGCAGATGGACCAGATCGTGACGCAAATCGACAGAAATCCGGCTCCGGTTGAAGGTTTTGGTAACGGCTTGTCGCTCGAAGAAGCAAAAATTATCTATAATTTGCCGTTTAATGATCTTCTGTTTCGCGCCCAGCAGGTGCATCGCTGTCATTTCGATCCCAATGCCATCCAGATGAGCCGGCTCTTATCCATCAAGACCGGCGGCTGCCCGGAGGATTGCAGCTATTGCAGCCAGTCCGCCCGCAACCCCACCGGCCTTAAGGCCTCCAAACTCATGGAAGTGGAGCGGGTGCTGGCTGAGGCGCGCAAGGCGAAGGAAGGCGGCGCGACGCGTTATTGCATGGGTGCTGCCTGGCGCAATCCCAAGGAGCGCGACATGGAGGCCGTGGTGGCCATGGTCGAGGGCGTGAAGGCGCTCGGCATGGAAACCTGCATGACGCTCGGCATGTTGACGCCGCAGCAATCCGAGCGGCTGGCCGATGCCGGTCTCGACTACTACAACCACAACGTCGACACTTCCGAGCGGTTCTATTCGCAGATCATCACCACCCGCACCTTCGAGGACCGGCTGGAAACGCTTGCCAATGTCCGTGATGCCGGCATCAAGGTTTGCGCCGGCGGCATTCTTGGTATGGGGGAAACGGTGGAAGACCGGATCTCGATGCTGGTGACGCTTGCCAACCTGCCGGTGCCGCCGGAAAGCGTGCCGATCAACATGCTGATCCCGATCCCCGGCTCGAAGCTGGCCAAGGCCGATCCCGTCGATCCGATCGATTTCGTCCGCACCATCGCGCTGGCGCGCATCCTCATGCCGCGTTCGCATGTGCGGCTCTCGGCCGGGCGCACGGAGATGAGCGACGAGACGCAGGCGCTCTGTTTCCTGGCCGGCGCCAATTCCATCTTCATCGGCGAGACGTTGCTGACGGCGGATAATCCGGGTGAGGACCACGACACGGCGCTTTTCCGCCGTCTTGGCCTGAAGCCGATGGAACTGCAGTCCACGGAATTGCAGTCTGGGGAGGCGGGAGGGTGCCGGTGACCCTCGCGGCTCTCTCTCCCTATGAGGCGAAGCTTGCAGGCCTGGAGCGCAAATCGCGGCTGCGCGCGCTCGCTCCTCAACAGGGGATCGATTTCACCTCCAATGACTATCTTGGCCTTGCCGATTCACCCCGGCTGAAGGCGGCATTTACCGACGCTATCGGAAGGGGTGTGCCGGTGGGGGCCGGCGGCTCGCGGCTGCTGCGTGGCAACCACCGCGAACATGAGGCGCTGGAAGCGGAAGCAGCGGCATTTTTCCGAGCGGAAAAAGCGATCTATTTCGGCAGCGGTTTTGCCGCCAATGTCGCGCTGTTCTCCACATTGCCGCTGCGGGAAGACCTCGTTCTTCACGACGCCCTGATCCATGCCAGCGTCCATGACGGTATCGTGGCCGGCAAGGCGAAGGCGATTGCCGCGCCGCATAATCAGGTCGAGGCATTCGAACGGGAGATAATCCGCTGGCGGCAGGAGGGTGGCCGGGGCCGACCGTGGATCGCCGTCGAAAGCCTTTATTCCATGGATGGCGACCGAGCGCCCCTTTCGGCCCTGGCTGATCTTGCCGCGCAACACGGAGGCTTCCTTGTCGTTGATGAGGCCCATGCCACCGGCGTGTTCGGGCCTGGCGGGCGCGGCCTTGCCGTGGAGCTGGAAGGCCGGGGCAATGTGGTGGCATTGCACACCTGCGGCAAGGCGCTCGGTCTTTCCGGCGCGCTTTTGAGCCTCCCGGCGGTGCTTGCCGATTACCTCGTCAACCGCGCCCGCGGTTTCATCTATTCGACCGCGCCTTCGCCGCTGATGGCGGCCGCGGTGCGGGAAGCCCTGCGCATCGTCGCCGATGAACCATGGCGACGCCTGCGGCTGGCGGAGCTGGTAAATTTTGCCGGCGAAGAGCTTCGCTCCCGGCTCGGCGTAGCGCCCAGCGGGTCGCAGATATTACCGGTGATGATCGGTGACAACGCCCGTTCGCTTCGTGTCGCCGCGCATCTGCGGGAGGGCGGTTTCGATGTACGCGCGATCCGCCCGCCGACAGTGCCGGATGGCACTGCGCGCCTGCGCATTGCCATCACGCTCAATGTGGATGAAAGCCAGATCGCCGATATGATCGGGCTGCTTGCCCTTTCCTTGGCGGAGGAGCGAAGATGAGCCCTCGTTTTGTCATCTCCGGCACCGATACGGGCATCGGCAAGACGGTTTTTTCCGCAGCGCTGACCCATGCCCTGCAGGCTTGTTACTGGAAACCCGTGCAATCCGGGCTGGAGGAAGAAACAGACAGCGAGACGGTGGAACGGCTGGGTGGCGTGCCGCGCGGGCGTATTCTACCGGAGGCCTATCGCCTGAAAATGCCGGCTTCGCCGCATCTGTCCGCCCGCGTCGAGAATGTAACGATCGACCCCACGCTGCTGCTGCTGCCGCAAACGGATGGACCGCTGGTGATCGAGGGGGCGGGTGGGCTTCTGGTGCCGCTGACGGACACGGTGCTCTTCGCCGATATCTTCGCCCGCTGGCAAATTCCGCTTGTGCTCTGCGCAAGAACGTCTCTCGGCACCATCAACCACACGCTGCTCTCGCTCGAGGCGTTGCGGCACCGTGCCATTCCCGTGCAGGGCGTGGTCTTCATCGGCGATGAGAACCGGGAAAATGAGCGCGTCATCGCCAATATCGGCGCCGTTCGCCGGCTCGGCCGTCTGCCGCTTCTGCCGGAGATGACATCAGAGGCGCTGCATCGGGCATTTGCCCGACACTTCAATCTCGCTGATTTTCTGGAGGCGCCGGCATGAGCCGTTCCCCTGTCTGGCATCCCTTCACCCAGCATGGGCTGGAACCGCCGATGAAACGCGTCGTATCAGCGGAAGGCGCATTTCTCGTCGATGAGGACGGCAATCGCCTGTTTGACGCCATTTCCTCCTGGTGGGTCATCACCCACGGGCACCGGCATCCGGCGATCATGGCAGCCATCCGCGCCGCGACAGAGGCCTTCGACCAGGTCATTTTCGCCGAGTTCTCCCATGAACCCGCCGAAACGCTGGCGCGCGGGCTGATCGAGCTTGCGCCCGCCGGGCTAAGCCATGTGTTTTATTCCGATAGCGGCTCGACGGCGGTTGAGGTGGCGCTGAAAATGGCGCTGGGATATTTCCACAATCGCGGAGAAAAGCGCGACCGTATCGTGGTGATGGAGCACGGCTATCACGGCGATACCATCGGCACCATGTCGACCGGTGAGCGCGGTGTCTTCAATGCCGCTTACGAACCGCTGCTCTTCGGCGTCGACCGGCTGGCTTTTCCGGAAGCGGGCAGCGAACAGCACACGCTGGACATGTTCGAAAACTTCTGTCGTTCAGGCCGTATCGCTGCCCTGTTGGCTGAGCCGCTGGTGCTTGGGGCCGGCGGCATGAGGATTTACGGCGCGGATGTTCTGGCCGGGCTGAAACAGATCGCCGAACGCCATGGCTGCCTCGTCATTGTAGACGAGGTGATGACGGGCTGGGGCAGAACCGGAACCATGTTCGCCTGCGAACAGGCCGGCATTTCACCGGATATTCTCTGCACCTCCAAGGGCCTGACCGGCGGCTCCCTGCCGCTGGCGGCAACGCTGTGCAGTGCGGAGATTTTCGACGCGCATTTTTCGACGGATCGTCGCAAGACCTTTTTCCATTCCAGTTCCTATACGGCCAATCCGATTGCCTGCGCCGCGGCCGTCGCCAATCTTCAGGTCTGGCGGGATGAGCCCGTGCTTCAACGCATCGGGCAATTGCAACGGGTGCTGCGTGACAATCTCCGGCGATTTGCGGATGACCGGCGTTTCACCGGCATCCGGCAGATGGGGACCATCGCGGCCCTCGATCTCGTGGTGCCCGCCGGCGGGTATCTCGCCGAGGCGGGGCCGCGCATGCGGCAACTGTTCCGCGAGCGCGGGTTCGTCATCCGCCCGCTCGGTAATGTGCTTTACCTGATGCCGCCCTATTGTTCGACGGCGGAAGATCTGGCCAGCGCCTTTGACGCCATTGATGAGGTGGCCGGGATCGTCACCGAAACCGCTTTGCTAAAATCGCGCGCGCTCGGCATCGCGTGAAAACGGGGTGTGGCCATGTTCAGCCTGTTCCAGAACCGTTTCCGAAAGTCCTGACAATGCAGACCCGTTCTTCCCGCATGGCCGGTTTTGGTCATGCCGTTCCGTCACGATGCGTCGACAATGCCGAGATAGAGACCAGTCTCGGGCTGGAAGCCGGCTGGATCGAGCGGCGCACCGGCATCCGCACGCGCTATTGGGCGCAAGAGGGCGACGCTCTGAGCGGCCTTGCCGCGAGAGCCGGCCGCATGGCGCTGGAAGATGCCGAAATCGGCCCCGACGACATCGCATTGACGCTGCTTGCGACCTCCACGCCGGATCACCTCTTGCCGCCCTCGGCGCCGCTGCTCGCCCACAGGCTGGGCCTTGCCCGATCCGGCGCGATCGATCTCGCCGGGGCCTGTTCCGGCTTTCTTTATGCGCTTACCCTTGCGGATGGCTTTGTCCGCGCCCACGGCCGCGCCGTCCTCATCGTTGCCGCCAATATATTGAGCCGCCGTATCAATCCGGCGGAAAGGGCAAGCGCGGTCCTGTTCGCCGATGCCGCCGGCGCCGTCGTCCTCAAGCCCTGCCGCGAGGCGCAGCGTGGGCTTTTGTCAGCCGATCTCGTTGCGGATGGCGACGGTTACGATCTGATCCAGATAGCGGCGGGAGGCAGCAGCCAGCCATTCTCTGCCGATACATCGACTGAGGAGGTGCTTATGACGATGCGTGACGGCCGCGAAGTCTTCTCCCGTGCCGTGGCTCTGATGACCGCGACCTCGCAACGGGTGCTGCATCAAGCCGGAATGACAGCAACCGATATCGACCGTTTCGTACCCCATCAGGCCAATGCCCGCATGTTCGACGCCGTCTGTGGCAATCTCGGCATTGGCAGGCAAAAGACGGTTCGCACCATAGAAAGCTTCGGCAATTCCTCCGCCGCAACCATTCCGCTTTCGCTCTCCGTCACTAATGCCGAAAGGCCTTTTGCGGAAGGCGAAACCCTGCTTTTGACGGCCGCCGGCGCCGGTATGACGGGTGGAGCGGTGGTTTATCGCGCGTGAACGATGCCGGGCACGGGACGTTGCGATGCCGTGCAATACTCAAAACTCAAGAAGCTGATTTCATTTGGAGAAATTTGGCTGGGGAACCTGGATTCGAACCAAGATCGACGGAGTCAGAGTCCGCTGTTCTACCATTGAACTATTCCCCAAAAGCTTTAAAGCGCGTGGCGCGTTCGCTTTGGTGGGTCGTCATATAGATGATTTATTCCGGGGCGCAAGTCGAAAAAATCGAAAAATGCGTTTTATCCCTGTTTTGCGTTTTGCTCCCCGGCTCAGAGCCGTGCCCGGGTGGAGCGCGGGGTGGAGAGCAAAAGGCTGGTCTCGCTGCCGGTGATGCCGGGCACCAGGCGGATGCGGCGGAGCACCGCGTCGAAATCGCTGAGCGTGGCGGCGTTGAGTTCCACGATCAGGTCCCAGCGGCCATTGGTGCTGTGGATTTCGGAGATTTCCGGAAAGCCGCCAAGGGTGCGGATGACGCGGTCCGTCACGTGGCCTTCAATCTCGATCATCATGATGCCGCGGATCGCGGCCTCCACCGCGTCGGCGCGCAAAATGACGGTGTAACCGATGATGGTGCCGTCATTCTCCATTCTTTCGATGCGCGAGCGCACCGTGGCACGCGAGGTTTCCGTCTCGATTGCGAGATCGGAAATGCTGCGCCTGCCATTGTGTCGCAAAAGGGTGACGAGCCGTTCGTCGAGATTATCCATATGACCAATTCGGTAAATCAATTTTACCAGATCGATAGCTTATTTCGATAATATTGCCAATATTTGATGTTCATTTCGCCAGATCACTGTGGTGAACTGGGCTTGTTGGCAGGAAAGCGAGGACGGGAATGGAAATCAGGTTGATCGGTGCGCCGCTGCAGATCGGGGCCGGGCAATTGGGATGCGAGATGGGGCCGAGCGCCTATCGCGTCGCGGGGCTTGCTCATGCCCTTGAAGAACTGGGGCATCGCGTTGTCGATACCGGCAATGTGACGCCGGCGACCTTCCGCGAATTTAACCATCCCAATCCCGCCGTGCACCATCTGTCCGAAACCGTGGCCTGGACCGAGGCGCTGACGGAGGCTGCCTATCGTGAAAGCGCGGATACCGTGCCGATCTTTCTCGGCGGCGACCATGCGATTTCCGCGGGGACGGTCGCCGGCATGGCGCGCCGGGTGGCCGAGACCGGCCGGCCGTTTTTCGTGCTCTGGCTCGATGCCCATACCGATTATCATACGCTTGAAACGACACGCAGCGGCAATCTGCACGGCACGCCGGTCGCCTATTTCAGTGGGCGAGAGGGATTTGCCGGTTATTTCCCGCCGCTTTCCCATGCGGTTCCAGAAGACAATATCGGCATGATCGGCATCCGCAGTGTGGATCCGGCCGAAAGGGCCGCACTGGAAAAGAGCGGCATCACCGTTCACGACATGCGCTCAATCGACGAGCATGGCGTCGCCGTTCTGCTGCGGGCGTTTCTGGCGCGGGTTCAGGCGGCAAACGGGCTTTTGCATGTTAGTCTCGATGTCGATTTTCTCGAGCCGTCCATCGCGCCCGCCGTCGGCACCACGGTTCCGGGCGGCGCGACGTTCCGCGAGGCGCATCTGGTCATGGAAATGCTGCATGATAGCGGGCTGGTCTGCAGTCTCGATCTGGTGGAGCTCAACCCGTTTCTCGACGAGCGCGGCAGAACCGCGACCCTGATGGTGGATCTCGCCGCCAGCCTGATGGGCAAGCGGGTCATGGACCGTCCGACACGGGCCGGCTGAAAGGGGTGATGCGATGACCGTGATACCGAACCTCAATATCGTGCCCTTCGTCAGCGTCGATCACATGATGAAACTCGTGCTGCGCGTGGGCATCGATACGTTCCTGCGCGAGCTTGCCGATGCGGTGGAAGAGGATTTCCGCCGCTGGGAAAGCTTCGACAAGACGCCGCGCATCGCCTCGCATTCGAAGGAAGGCGTCATTGAACTGATGCCGACCAGCGATGGCACGCTTTACGGCTTCAAATATGTCAATGGCCATCCGAAGAACATGAAGGAAGGCCGCCAGACGGTAACGGCTTTCGGTGTGCTTTCCGATGTCGGCAATGGTTATCCGCTGCTTCTGACCGAGATGACCATCCTGACGGCGCTGCGCACCGCCGCAACATCGGCCGTCGCCGCAAAATATCTCGCCCGCAAGAATTCCCGCTCCATGGCCATCATCGGCAACGGCGCGCAGAGCGAATTCCAGGCGCGCGCCTTCAAGGCGATTCTCGGCATAGATACCCTGCGGCTATTCGATATCGACCCGTCCGCCAGCGAAAAATGCGCCCGCAATCTCGCCGGGCAGGGTTTTGCCATCAAGATCTGTGAGAGCGCGCAGGAAGCGGTCGAAGGGGCGGATATCATCACCACCGTCACCGCCGACAAGCAATATGCGACGATCCTGACCGACAACATGGTCGGGCCCGGCATTCACATCAACGCCGTTGGCGGCGATTGCCCCGGCAAGACCGAGTTGCACCGGGATATTTTGCTTCGATCCGATATTTTCGTCGAATATCCGCCGCAGACGCGCATTGAAGGTGAAACCCAGCAATTGCCGGCGGATTATCCCGTCACCGAGCTTTGGCAGGTCATAACTGGTGAAAAGCAGGGGCGGGCAAGCGACCGGCAGATCACGCTGTTCGACAGCGTCGGCTTCGCGACGGAAGATTTTTCGGCTCTGCGTTACGTGCGCTCGAAGCTGCCATCCACCGGGCTTTATACGGAGCTCGATCTGCTGGCCGACCCGGATGAGCCGCGTGACCTGTTCGGTATGCTGCTGCGGTGTGAGGCGGCTCTCGTCTAGGGTCTTCTGCCTATTTCGTCTCCCGGCGGTTCTTGCGGGAAACCACATGCTCACGCCAGATGGTGAAGAGGCCGGCGGCAATGACGATCGCCGCACCGATGACCATGTTGGACGTCACCACTTCGCCATAGACGGTGACGCCGATGATGGAGACGAGCACCAGCTGATAATAGGAAAAGGGCTGCACGGAGGCCGCATCCGCCAGTTCGAACGCCTTTATCAGGCAATAATGGCCGCTCATGCCGGTAATGCACAGCGCCAGCATCCAGCCCCAATCCTGCGGCTCGATGCTGACCCAATAAAACGGACCGACCAGCGTCAGGGCCGCCGCACCGGCCACGCCGGTGTAGAAGAAACTTGTCATCGCCGAATCGCTTTTGCTGCCGAGGCGGGTCAGGACGCTGTAGAGCGCCAGCATGAAGGTGGCCACGAAGGTGATCATCAGCCGGTTGTCGAAACCGTCTCCCTCCGGCTTGAGGATGACGAGAACGCCGATGAAGCCGACAAAAATGGCGCTCCAACGCCGCCAGCCCACATGTTCTCCCAGCAAAGGCATGGACAGCGCCGCAACGATCAGCGGTGCGGAGGCAAGGATGGAATGGCTGTGCGCCAGCCCGACGACGGCGAAGGAGAAGATCGAAATGACGATCTGTACGGCGAGAAGCACGCCGCGGCCGATCTGCAGCCAGGGACGGTTGGCCATGACGGCGCCCCGAATGCCGCCCGCCGACCTTGCGGCCATCAAAAGAACGAAGACGGCAAAGGCCCAGTATCGCAGCATGGCGATAAAAACCGGCGGATAGGCGCTGCCCAGATGTTTCGATATGCCATCCTGCGCCGCAAAGATCGTGAAAGCGACAAGCGCATAAAGAAAGCCGGTCCTGGGTGATGGCATGAAAAAACCGCTATCCGACTGCCGCCGGCAAAAGAGTATTCGGGGTGAATGAGGTGGGTAACAGCCATATGTTACGGCCGTACCTTGTCAGACAACCTTATTTTCCGAATAGCTGCCATGCAAGTGTGGAAGCTGCGTTTTAAAGGGGCGATTGCTGGAGCATGCTTTTGCTGCATTCTCTCCTCATCCCTGTGCCTGTCACAGGGATTCAGCCAGCCCAAGTCATTGGGCTGAAAGGAGTTTTTCTCGCCGTGCAGACGCGCGTCGGCTGGATTCCTGTGACGAGCACAGGAATGAGGGCGGTGGGCACGCCGCTCCGCAGGTCGGCGTAGAGCTAGTATGATGTGAGCCTGCTGCCGAGGGCTCTGGGACAGGCAGGGCTGTCCGCCGTCAACAATTGCGCGGCGGACAGAAGGTTCAGCAAGACGCTCAGCGTCCCGGTTGTGGCTTCAGCCGAGCTTCACGGCCGTCTTCGAGGTCGCGGATTTCAGTGCGGCATCGGCCAGTTTCAGCGCGATCAGACCGTCCTTGATGGAGGGCGACGGCGCGACGTTGTTTTCGATGCTGTCGATAAAGGCGGTGATTTCCGCGGCATAGGCGGCCGTATAACGCGTCATGAAGAAATCATGCAGCGGCGGGCGGGTGTAGCCGTCCGCATTGGCGATCTCGATGGAAACAGGACGCTGGTTTTCGGCCGCGGCCGAACCGAGCGAACCGTGCACTTCGATGCGCTGGTCGTAACCATAGGTCGCGCGGCGGGAATTCGAAATGATCGCCTGTCTGCCGCTTTTTGTCGTCAGGATGATGCTGGCGCTGTCGAAATCACCCAGCGCGCCGATCTCCGGATTGACGAGGACGGAACCGGTGGCAAACACGCTTTCCACTTCCTCGCCGAGCAGGAAACGGGCCATATCGAAATCATGAATGGTCATGTCGCGGAAAATGCCGCCGGAGACCTTGATATATTCGGCCGGCGGCGGGCCGGGGTCGCGGCTGGTGATGGTCACCATTTCCACCTTGCCGATGCGGCCATCGTCGATTGCCTTGTGAACGGCCTGGAAATGCGGGTCGAAACGGCGGTTGAAACCGAGCATCACCTTCGCGCCGGTTTCCTCGACCACCTTGGCGCAGGCTTCCGCGCGGGCGACATCGAGATCGACGGGCTTTTCGCAGAAGATCGCCTTGCCAGCGCGGGCGAAACGCTCGATCAGGTCGGCATGGGTGTTGGTCGGGGTGCAGATGATGACGGCGTCGATCGTCTGGTCGGCCAAAACCTCATCGATCGTGCTGACCTTGCACTGCGCCTCGCGGGCGATTGCTTCCGCAGCACCGGCCATGGCGTCCACAACGGCCACCAGCTGCGCACGGCTGTCGGTGGTGATCGCCTTGGCGTGGACCTTACCGATCCGTCCAGCGCCGAGCAGTGCCAATTTCGTAACCATCTTTCCTCCGGTTTCTCACACCCGTCCCTCACTCCCGGAAAGACAGAATATGAATGCAAGCAATGTTTCGATATGGAATATATGTTCCATTTTGCTAGATCGACATCGCAGACGTGTCAAGCGTTTTGACGATGATCCAGACGGCCGAAATCGCTCTTCGGGAAGGTCATGCGGCGCGGATGGCCGGTGTCGTTAAAAGCCCTTCGCGATAATCAATCAGCCGAAGCTGTCAGGGCCGAATTGTGGGGCAAGGCATATACTTCGACCGGGGTTTCGAGGCCGCGCAGCAGCCACGGACCGAGATTTTCCAGCTTTCCCTGATATCCGGCCATGCGCACGAATTCCTCGGAGAAAAGCACATTGCGCCCCGTCTCCTTGGTCAGCGTTTCCAGCCGCGAGGCGATATTGACGGCGGGGCCGATGACGGTGAAATCGAGGCGGGTTTTCGAGCCGATATTGCCATACATGACATCGCCGACATGCACGCCGATGCCATAACCCAGGGGATCGTGGCCCTTGCGGCAATTGATTTCATTCAGCGCGACGAGGCTCTTCTGGGCGCTGGCGATGGCTTTCAGCAGGTTTTCGCAGGCCTGCGGGTCGCTGAGCGGGAAAATCGCCAGCAGCCCGTCGCCCATGAATTTCAGGATTTCGCCGCCGAATTCCTCGATGGGATCGCACATGGCGTCGAAATAACCGTTGAGAAGCTCGATGACATCGTCACGCGGCCAAAGGTCGGAAATATGGGTGAAATTGCGCAGGTCGCAGATCAGGATCGCCGCACCCACCGTCATGCCGCTGCCGCGCGTGGTGGCGCCATTGAGGATTTTTTCGCCCGCATGCGGCCCCACATAGGTCTCCAGAAGGGTGCGCGTCATGCGGTTCTTCAGGCGTATTTCGCTGACGAGCGCCAGCGCCGGAAGCAGGTTTTTCAAGGCGAGGATTTCGCTGTCGGAAAAACCGCCGGGCCGGTCGCTGGAGAAGCTGGCGACATGGCGCTTGCCGAAGGTGTGCTCGATCGGCCAGGCGCAATAATCCGTCAGCCCCTCGGCCCGCAGGTCTTCGTAGATCGTATAGCCGGGCTCATCGATGTCCTCTCCGTTCAGCCGGTGGCGGACTTCGGTGGCGCCCTGATGAATGTCGTTGATAGGGCTGTTCAGATATTCGGGCGTATTTTCAGACCCATAGCCATAGGTGGCGATCTCGGCGGTGGACAGGCCGGCTTTCCACAGAATGCGCGCGCCAAGCCATTGCGGATGGCGAATGCGGAAAGCGAGCACGCCCCGGGCGACGGAAATTCCGCTCGCCCGCAGCCTGCTGCAGAGCTCGACGAATATCTCGTCGATAAAGCGTTCGTCCTTGGTGCCGGTGATCAGCCAGTCGAGAATTTCCGTCTTTTCCGCTGGCCACAATTCATCCAATGCTGAAGAAACCCGTTCTTCGGTGTCGAGACTTAGTGTCATGGCAGGATTCCGGAGGTTGTTGCTGCTCTCGCACAAGCGGGGCACATGTCGCACTCGGCCGAACATGGTCGCTCGTGAACCCCATGTGGTGCCGGATAACGAAAATGTTAAGAGAGGGGCGCGGAAAATGTTCCGGAAGGCACTGGCGGCATCGGGGCACGCGCGCCGCCCGGATGTTCCCGGGAACATCGTCCCCGGCGGCGCTGAGATTTTTGATGATCGCTAAGGCGGATCAGATAACTGTTTCGACAGGAATATGAAGGGCTGCGGCAACGCGTCTGATGCGCAGCGGATCGCTGTCCGTGCCGTCTTCGAGCGCGCGTATTTCGCTGGTCGTCAGGCCGCAGGTCACGGCAAGCTGTTCGACCGTATATCCGGCGAGATTGCGCGCGGTGAGAACCTTTTTGGCAAAAGGAGCATCGGTTTCGTGATCGGAATCGGGTTGTGAGATTGAAATTGTCATTATTGCATCTCCCTCAGAATGGACACTTAAATGCGGGCGGCAAAGAAAAGTTGCCGGGGCCGAATGCGACCGCGTTGCCGGAGAAGAAAATCGGTGCTGCAACGCAGCGAGGAACATAGCGGCTTCATCGACCTACGCAATAGTTAAATTTTGTTAAGATTCGTGATCGCTGCATCCCTGCGGCACTCGCTGCCGGGAAAAAGGCCGAAAAACTGCTATTTTTCCGGGCTCTCGCGAGTGGTCGGGCGGCTTTCGCTACAGCATGCCCCAGGCGCGAAACCGGCCGCGACCGGTCACTTCCCGCAGTTCCAGCTGGTTGGCGAGCCCGATCGCGCCCTGCGGCGTGGTGCCGAGTTCCTTGACGATCATTGCTGCGGAAACCACCGGTCGGGAGACGACAAGTTCCACGAGTTCCGGCAGGCGCGAGGAGGAACGCCGGCCTGCCAGCTTGCGCATCATGCGTTCACGCGCATGGGCCAGCCGGTCATGTTCCTTCATGCCGGCCTGCGCCGCTTCGTAAAAGCTGTCGAGAAGTGCGAGAACCCGCTGTGTCTGGTTTCGGGCGTGGCGACGCTCCCGCGGGACCGCGCGGAGACCGGCGCTGAGGGCCGGCAGGTGATCGGGCGTGACGGCGCCGTCGCGCAGAAAGGCGGAGGCCAGAAGCCGGCCGAGCCAGGGGCTGCGTTGCAGCACCTCGATCATGTTCCAGGCGTCGAGAAGGATGGCGGTGCGAAGAATCGCCGGCAGTTCCTCCGTTCGCGCATGGACGTTCCACCATTCTTTCAGCCGCTCATCCTCGTCCCAGTCGGGTTCGTTGATGATCGCATGGCTTTCCTCCCTGTGCATTGGCGGAAGCGCGTTGCCGGTGGTGATCGCGTCGAGCGTTGCCGCGCTTCGCGCCAGAAGCGCATCGAGCTCGGAAAAAGCGCCATCCAGCGATGTTTCTTCCTCCTCCGCGTCGATGTCTTCATCGCGGGAGTGATCGAGCGTTTGTCTGGGAGGCGCCGGCTCTTCGGCAAGTGCCGCCCTGCCGCGTAGCCTTGAAAGGCCCGGCGCGGTAAAGGCCCAGCCGGGGGCATTGGAAAAGATCAGCCGTCTCGAGCGGAGAATCCGGTGCGCCGCCGTCATTTCATGGGTTGGCGCGCGCACATCCATATGCGCGTCATGCAGCACCAGATCTTCCAGGTGAACGAGTTCGCCATCCACCCACATGGAGGAAATCGCATCGGTGAAATCCTGTCTTTCGATGAAGCCGTGTTTCATCGGTGACCGGTCGATCCGCTCGTCCAGCCGCGCCAGCGCCTCGCCGGCACGGGCGGCGGCAATGAGAAGCTTTTCGATCTGAACGTCCGATATATCGTAAATCATTGATATTTTTTAGTTTGAGCGCGGGCGGCTTACAAGGCGGATCACAGGTGAGCGGGTTTGGCTGGTTTTTCGGCAATATTGCGATGCGGTATAAACTTGCGCACTGCAACATGACGGGTATATACCCCCACCGAGAGCGACAAATTATCACACCTTCCGTTCGCCCTTCCATCTCCAGACGAAGATGAATTGGAGTTTACCCGTGAATATTATGGCAAATGGTCCCGCCACCGCGCCGGACCAGAAAACCCGTTTGAAATCCATTATCGGCGGATCGGCGGGCAACCTCGTCGAATGGTACGACTGGTACGTTTATTCGGCCTTCACCCTTTATTTCGCGCCGGTGTTTTTCCCTTCCGGAAACCAGACCGCCGAGCTTCTGAGTGCAGCCGCCGTTTTCGCCGTCGGATTTCTGATGCGGCCCATCGGGGCCTGGTTCATGGGCACCTATGCCGACCGCAAGGGCCGCAAGGCCGGTCTCACCTTGTCCGTCACGCTGATGTGTCTCGGTTCGCTGCTGATCGCGATTACGCCCGGCCATGAGGCGATCGGCATTGCCGCGCCGGCCATTCTGGTTTTCGCAAGGCTTCTGCAGGGCATCAGCGTCGGCGGTGAATATGGCGCCAGCGCCACCTATCTCAGCGAAATGGCCGGCAAGAACCGCCGCGGTTTCTTCTCCAGCTTCCAGTATGTGACGCTTATTTCCGGTCAGCTTCTGGCGTTGGCGGTGCTTCTGGTGCTGCAGCGGGTTCTGACGCCGGAACAGCTCGGCTCCTGGGGCTGGCGCATTCCCTTCTTCATTGGCGGCCTTCTGGCGATTGCGGTGTTTTATATCCGCCGCGGCCTTGTCGAGACGCAGTCCTTCGAAAATGCCAAGACCGGCGCTGCCGACAAGCCGAAGTCCAGCGGATGGGCGCTGTTCAAGCACTATCCAAGGGAAGCGCTGATGGTCATGGCGCTCACCTCCGGCGGCACGCTCGCCTTTTATGCCTATACGACCTATCTGCAGAAATTCCTCGTCAACACCTCCGGCTTCAGCAAGGAAAGCGCCACGGAAATCACCACGGCAGCGCTCTTCGTCTTCATGCTGTGCCAGCCGATTGCCGGCGCGCTGTCCGACAGGATCGGCCGCAAGCCGCTGATGGTCGGCTTCGGTATTCTCGGAACGCTGTTCACCTATGCGATCTTCAGCACGCTTTCGACGACGACCGATCCCATCATGGCTTTCGCCCTCGTGCTGGTCGGCCTGTTGATCGTTACCGGCTATACCTCTATCAATGCGGTGGTGAAGGCGGAAATGTTCCCCGCCCATATTCGCGCGCTCGGTGTGGCTCTGCCCTATGCGCTGGCGAACACCATATTCGGCGGAACGGCGGAATTCGTGGCCCTGAAATTCAAGCAGATCGGCCACGAAAACTGGTTCTTCTGGTATGTGACGATCATGATCGCCCTGTCGCTGGTGGTTTATGTGAAGATGCGCGATACGCGGGCTCACAGCCATATCCACGAGGATTGAGCGACCACCATCCAGACCGGAAAAAGCCCCGTCCTTCCGATGGGGCTTTTTCTTTTTGGCATTCAGGCGGTTTCGGCGGGAAGGACGATGCGGGCCTCAAAACCGTCCTGCCGGCCCGGCGCCGGAGAGGAAAGCACCAGCTCTCCGCCGGCCTGCTCCACCAGGCTCTTGACGATGGCAAGGCCAAGCCCGGTTCCGTCCGCCGTGGTCTGGCCCCTGGTAAAACGCGTCGTCAGCTTGGGCAGGAGAGCCGCGTCGATTGTCGCCCCGGAATTGACGATGCGGATCGTGCCGTCCGCTTCGGCGACGACCTGCACCGGGCTTTCCGCCGGGCTGTGGATCAGCGCATTTTCGAGGAGGTTACGGACGATGATGCCGAAGGCATCCGCGCCGATCCTGCAGGAGAGGCCGCCTTCACAGCGATTGGTGAAGCGGATGCGGGATGAACCGATGGCCGTTCTCATCATGTCATCGATAACCAGTTCGAGAACGGGAATGAGATCGTTTGCCGTGTCGGTGACCCCGATCCTCGCTTCCGCGCGCGACATCTGAAGCAGTTTTTCGGCCAGGTGTGCGAGATGCTGCAGGGATTTTTCGATGTTTTCCACGCGCGGTGCAAGTTCCGGCGGTATGTCGGCATGCAGCCGCTGCGCCTGCGCCAGCGCGCCGGCAATCGGCGTGCGCAATTCATGGGCGCTGTTGGCGGTGAATTCCCGTTCCGCCTCGATTGCCGATCGCAATCGTCCGAGCAGCAGATTGACCGAACGGGCAATGGGATGGAGCTCGCCCGGAAAGGGTTGCGTCGGCAGCGGCGCGAGATTGCCGCCGTCCTTTTTGCCGATGTCGTCGCGCAGGGTCTGTATCGGTCGCAGCGTTCTGCGCACCACGACAATGACGGCGAAAATGCTGGCGGGAATGAGGATGAGAACGGGAAGCAGCAGCGCGGTGCCCGCCTCTTCGATTGCTTCGCGGCGATTGGCGAAGGCATCGGCAACCTGCAGGAAATAGTTTCCGTCCGGTGTCGCAACTGTAAAGATGCGCTGGGTCGCGGTTTCGGAAAAGCCGGGTTCGAGCGAGACCTCGAAAGGCTCCGTCGAACTGTCATGCGAATGCAGCACCACCTGTCCTTCCCGGTCGCGGACCTGATAGGTCAGATATTCCGCCCGTTCCGACGTCCGGTTGAGCTTTTGCGCGGCAGGCGCGGTGTTGTTTTCCCTCAGGTCGTCCACCAATAGCGGCAGCAGTCTTTCGGCGGTTTCCTCAACGCCGGCGTCGAAAATTTCGGCGAACTCATCCTGCATCACCATGACGCCCAGCCCGCAGGCGAGAAGCCAGGATATGGCGACAACGCTGGTCAGCGCCGTCACGAGCTTGCGGGTCATGCTGGTCGGTCTGGCCATTTCTGCCTGCTTGTAATTCTGCCTATCGGATGGTGTAGCCGACGCCGCGCACGGTTTCGACGCGGTCATGGCCGATTTTCTTGCGCAGTCGGCTGATATAGACCTCGACCGTGTTGCTTTCTATTTCCGCGCCGAATTCATAAAGCGTGTCGTGCAATTGCGCTTTCGAGACGACCGCGCCGGGATGTTCGACGAGTTTTTCCAGCACGGCCCATTCCCGGGCGCTCAGCGTCTGCGCCGTTCCATCGACCGTGATGTTGCGCGCCACCTGGTTGATCTCTATGCCGGGCAGGCGGATGACGGGAGCGGAGCGCCCTTCGTAACGGCGCGAAACCGCCAGCATGCGGGCGGAAAGCTCGTTGAGATCGAAAGGTTTGACCAGATAATCGTCCGCACCGGCGTTCAGCCCGGCAATCCGGTCGGAGACCTGGTCATGGGCTGTCAGAATGATCACCGGCGTTGCGTCATCGCGCTGGCGCAGGCTTTGCAGAAGGGTGATGCCCTCGCCATCAGGCAGGCGCATGTCGAGCAGGATGAGGCCGTAACCCATCGTCAGCGTCGCCGCCATCGCGTCGCCGAGTGTCTTGAACCAGTCGACAGCATGACCCGCCGCCGCGACATGGTCCCGCAGCGCTTCGCCCAGCACATGATCGTCTTCAACAAGCAGAACCCGCAAGACAGCTCCCTCTATCGCTTCGTCCTGCGTATCTCTTTCTCCGGATAAGCGTCAAGCACGGTGTTTCAGCTGTTCTGCCGCTGGGTGCAGCCGCCGAATACATCGAGCGAGGGATCATAGACCGAAGTGGAGACATTCATCATGCCAAGGATGCTGTGGAAATAATTGTCGTGCGAGCGCCCGCCCTCCGCTGCGGTTTTTGCGAGGCAGGCTTTGTTGAGCCCCATGGATTTCGCAAAGTCGTCGTCGAACCAGACGAGAAACGGCACATGGGTCTGCTGGTCGGGCGCCAGAAGATACGGCGCGCCATGCAGGTAGACGCCGTTTTCGCCAAGCGACTCACCGTGGTCGGACGCATAGATCATGCCCGTCGCCAGCCTGTCGGAACGGGCCTTCAGCTTGTCGATAACGGTCGAGAGGAAATGGTCGGTATAAAGAAGCGTGTTGTCGTAGGAGTTGACGATCTCCGCGTCGGAGCAGTTGCCAAGCTCGGCCGTGCGGCAATCCGGGGTGAATTTGCGGAATTCGTCGGTATAGCGCAGATAATAGGTCGGCCCGTGGCTGCCCATCTGGTGCAGCACGATGACGCTGTCTCTGGTGACGTTGTTGAGCCAGGAGTCGAGCTTGTCGAAGAAGATATCGTCGCGGCATTCCCCGCCGGTGCAGAAGCGGCTGTCATTGGTGGAGGGCAGGTCGAAATAGGGGATGCGGTCGGCCACGTTCTTGCTGCCGGTATTGTTGTCCAGCCATGTCGCGCTGACCCCGGCATGGACGAGAACATCCATAACGTTTTCATTGGCGAGCGCCTTTTTGTGGCTATATTCCGAACGCGGGAACTTCGAGAACATGCAGGGAATGGAAATCGCCGTCGCGGTGCCGCAGCTGGTCGTGTTCGGAAAATAGACCACACCGCGTTTTGTAAGCTCGGGATTGGTATCGCGCCCATAGCCATTCAGGGAAAAGTTCGCGGCCCGCGCCGTCTCGCCCGCCACGATGACGGTGATACGGGGTTTGCGGACGCCGCCCAATGAAGGCAGGACCTTCGCATCCCCGCCGACCGGGCTGACCTGAATATCGACTTCCTTGCCCGCCAGCGTGAAATAATGAATGGCCGACATGATCGGCGACAGTGGATTGACGCTTTTGACGATATCCTTGTGCTGGCGCACGGCGGTGGTGAAGGTCTTGGAATTGGCGAAGCTGATGATGCCGGCGATGGAAAGACAGATCAGGATGCTGATCGTGTTCCACAAAAGCTTGTCGAGGATTGGGCGGTGGCGCACACGCACGGCGGCGATGAGGAGGGACGGCACCAGTCCGTAAATCGCCATGTGCCAGAGAAAGCCGGGCGTGATCAGATTGCCGGCTTCCGCCTGCGTCGTCTCCATGGCGTTGCGGATCATGTCGCTGTCGATGACGATGCCGTAGCGATCCATGAACCAGGAAGCGGCGGCCGCCGCGAAGACCAGGAAGATCAAAAACGGCTTCATGAGATATTTGGCGGAAAAAATGATGATGAGGGCGCCGAGAAGGGCGGCCATAGCGGCATAAAGCGCGACAATGGCGACCGGATAGGCGGAAAGATAGGTGTGAACCTTCGACCAGAATGTCCGGTTCATGAAAAACAGCAGATAGGCCGCCGTCAGCAGGCTGAGCGGCACGCTGCCGATTTCCGGACGATATGTTACTGTTCCCGTCGCTTTCGCGGTAAAAAGAGCCACTGTCAGATCCACCAGATTTCCAATAGGCCGGCGGCAACGGAGACGGGGCGAAAACGCCGTCGTCCAGGCTGCCGCATGGGCCGATCAATGGCGGATGCGTCATTTTGCTGACATCAACCTGAAAGCTTGTCATGGAAGTGTCACACTCCGTCGTGGCCGTTCGGTGGTGGTGTTTGAGATTGTCGAGACGATAGAGGCCTTAATTGAGGCCCACGATGCCTGTGGCGGTGGTGCGCGTTGCGAATATGCGCGTGGCCCTGACCGGTAGCAGGCTGCCTGCGGGCAGGTTCTGGAAGGTCACCGTCGCCCCGGAAAGCAGGGTCAGGCAGAGATGGCCGCCATTGCCCACATAGATGGCGCGGGTGGGGGAAGAAAGCGGGTTCGTATCGTCCGGAACGACATCGAAAGCGTGGGATGCCGGAGATTCGAGGCCGGCGGCGTGGTGTTCGTAAGTCTCAGCCATTGCTGTCTCCCGTAAATTAAAATCTGCCGCGATTATGGGGTGCGCTGCGGCTGTGGGGAAAAGCGGGGACAGGAAATATTCGGACAGGATTTCGGCCTCGTGTTGGGCCTGCCCGCAAGAGCGTCATTCCTTTCGCAATCCCATGCGGTTACGCCGCCCCCGCCTGTTGCCGCCGATGCGGCGCAAACGGGTGATGGCGGATTTTTCGTCCACGGGATCGGCAGGCGGGCGGGTGCTGTCGCTTCAATTGCGCATATGGAGAATGAAGGCCCTGACGGCGGGAGAGGCTTCCGTTTTCCGGTGGGCTATAGCGAGGTCCGAGGTCGTGGAACTGGCCGCAAGCGGCACGTAGCGCACACCGGGCAACCTCAGGCAATTAAGCGAGCGCGGCACCAGCGCGACGCCGAGGCCGATGGCCACCATGCTAGTAATCGTGGTGTAGTCCCTGCCTTCCGGGTTGATCGCCGGCTGGAACCCGGCTTCATTGCAGGCTTCTATCGTATTGTAATGAAAGCCGACATCCGGTGGTTGCCGCGGGGTAATGAAGGTCTCGCCGGCAAGGTTTTTCAGATCGACCTGCAGCGCAAACGCCAGGGGATGGTTTTCAGGAAGTGCGGCCATCAGCGGTTCGCGCAGCACCACATGGGTTGTCACACCTTCCGGAACAGGCGCGGGCGGGCGGATGAAGGCGAAGTCCAGATTGCCGTCGGCAATCTTGGCCAGTTGCAGCCGCATCTCCATCTCGATCAATTGAAGCTCCACATCGGGATGGGAAGCACGGAAACTGGCGATGGATCGGATCATCAGGCCGGAATAGGCGGCCGAGGCGACATAACCGATGGAAATGCGCCCGGTTTCGCCGCGGTCGACGCGTTTGAGCGCCGCAAGCGTCGCCTCGGCATTGGCGAGGATCTTCCGGGCATCCTCGTAGAGAAGCTGTCCGGGCGTGGTCAGCTTCACCGAGCGGCGCGTCCGGTCGAGAAGCGGCATGCCGACAATCTGTTCGAGCGCCATGATCTGCTGGCTCAAGCCCGGTTGGGCAATGCCGAGGCGGGCGGCGGCGCGCTCGAAATTGCGCTCATCCACCAGCGTGGTGAAATAGCGCAGGTGGCGCAATTCGAATGTTTCTGCCCGGCTTGCCGGTTTCCTGCCCATCGTCACGGCCTTTCCGGCAGATTTGAATAATTCCAAGCTATTATCGCCGTGAGTTTTCATAATCAATAGTTCTGAAAAAAACCGGCTGCGCTTATTGGATCACAATCCGTCCCTTGCGTAATAAGATGACTTAAATTCTCCAGAAAAATACCGCCTTATGGTGGCGCAGGTGACGAGGGGTCTTGGGGTGCAGGGAAAAACCAAACACATTTCCATTCTGGCTGGCGGTTGCGCCGTCATCGCTTATGTGGCGTTTTTGGCCCCGGCTTCCGCCCTTGCGCAGGAGGCGGGTACGACGGTGCTGCAGACCATCACCGTGGAGGGCGCCAAAAATCAGGATCCCAAGGCGCCGGTGAAAGGCTATGTGGCGAAAACCAGCGCCAGCGCCACCAAGACGGGGCGATCCCTGATCGAGACGCCGCAATCCGTATCCGTCATCACCAAGGACCAGATGGATGCTCAGAACGTCCGCAATCTCAGCGAGGCGCTGAACTATGTTCCGGGTGTCGTCGCGCAGCCGTTTGGGGCGGATCCGCGTTTCGATGCGCCGCGCATTCGCGGGTTCCAGGGAAACCAGTTGCAGTTCCTGAACGGTCTGCGGCTGATGCGCACCGCCGGTGCGCCCTCCTATGAGGTCTACGGTCTGGAGCGCGTGGAAGTCATTCGCGGGCCTGCTTCCGTTCTTTTCGGCCAGGGCAATCCCGGCGGCCTCATCAATCTCATCAGCAAGCGGCCGACCTTCGAACGGTTCGGCGAAGTCGGTGTGCAGATCGGCAGCTTCGACTATTACCAGTCGATGTTCGATATTGGTGGCCCGGTGGCGGATAGCGACAGTTTCGCCTATCGCCTGACAGGCCTTGCGCGCAACGCCCATGCCCAGACGGACAATTTGCAGAACGACCGTTATTTCATCGCACCGGCGCTGACCTGGCAGCCGGACGAGGATACGAAGCTGACCGTTCTTGCCTCCTATCAGCACGACAATCCGAGTTCGCCCTCCGGCCTGCCGCCGGCGCTGACCTATCTCAGACCCGGCAATATGCTGGATCGCAGCTTTTATGTCGGCGATCCGTCCTTCGATACGTCGAGCCGCAAATTCACCAATATCGGTTATGAATTCGAGCACCGTTTCGACGAGACCTTCACCTTCCGGCAGAATGCGCGTTATTCCAATTTCGACTGGTCCTACCGCGCGCTCGGCATGTCCTCGACCAGCGGCGGCATGATCGGCAATCTCATCCGCCGCAATGCGACGTTCCAGGACGAGTTGCTGAACACCTTCAACATCGACAACAGCCTGCAGGCGGAGTTCTCTACGGGGCCAATCGACCACACCCTGCTTGTCGGGCTGGACTACCGTTATTTCGACAATAACGTCAAAACCGAATTCTGGGCCGCGACGCCGCTCAATCCCGTCAATCCGGTCTATGGCGGGCCGATCAGCCTCACCTCGCGCACGCTTTATGCCGATGTGAAGACGGATATTTCCCAGATCGGCCTTTATGCGCAGGACGAGATGGCTTTTGAGAACTGGCGCGTCACCGCCGGCCTGCGGCAGGACTGGGCAAGCACCAGTGGCACGACCTTCAACGGCACCACCTACCGTTCGCTCGACAAGGACGATCACAAGCTGACCGGCCGCGTCGGCATCAGCTATCTGTTCGATGGCGGCATCGCGCCCTATGTCAGCTACGCGACCTCCTTCGAACCGGTGCCGCAGCCGGCTGTCGGCGATGCGCCGAAACCGACCACCGGCGAACAATGGGAAGCGGGCGTCAAATACCAGCCTGAGGGTTTCGACGGTTTCTTTTCCGCCGCGGTCTACGATCTGACACAGAAAAACGTCACGACGACGGTGGGCGGGGTGACGCAGCAGATGGACGAGGCGCATGTGAAAGGCCTCGAGCTTGAAGGCGTCGCAAGCCTTGCCGACGGGCTCGACCTGCGCGCGGCCTATACCTACATGGACAGCGAGGTCTCCGGCCGCGTGAATAACGGCAAGGAGCTGGACAGCACGCCGCGGCACGCCGCAAGCCTCTGGCTGGATTACACTTTCCCGGAAGATACCGCCCTTGAGGGTTTCGGCATCGGCGGCGGTGTGCGTTATGTCGGAAAACGCTATGGCGATGCCGCCAATACCTTCGAGATGAAGGGCCTTGCCCTGCTCGATCTCGGCGTGCATTACGAGAAGAACGGCTACCGCGCCTCGCTTCTGGTGCAAAACTTGACTGATAAAGAATATATTTCTAGTTGCTCCACTTTCGGATGCTATTACGGTGACGGAAGAACGGTTATGGGCAAGCTGACCTATCGTTGGTGACGCCATATCAAAGTGAAGCAGCAGGGGCATGACGCGCAAGGATCGATGGATGTCCCCCCTTTGGGGGCGGCGGGAATTTTTAGGCCTGCTCGCTGCTTCGGCTCTTGCTGGCAAGGCGCAGGCGGCGGTCACGCCACGCCTCGCCGCCATCGACTGGGCCATGCTGGAAACCGCCGTTGCGCTCGGCGTCATGCCGGTGGCGGCGACCGAGCTCATCCAGTTTCGGGCGGACGCGGTCGAGCCGGAAATCCCTGCAACCGTCGCCGATCTCGGCCTGCGCGGCGCGCCGAATTTCGAGCTTCTGCAACTGACCCGGCCCGATCTCATTCTGATTTCGCCCTTCTACACCCGCTATACCGGCAGGCTGGAAGCGATTGCCCCGGTCTTCTCGCTGCCCTTTTACGTGAAGGGCGAGCCGCCTTTCGCAAAGGCGCTGGCGGCGGTCTCCGCCCTTGGCGAAAAGCTTGGCAGGGCCGATGAGGCGCGCAGGGTTCTGGGCGAAACGGAAGCGACGCTGCAAGCCATGCGGACCCGCCTTGCCGGTTTTGCGGCGCGGCCGACTTATGTGATCAATATCGGCGACGCCCGGCATTTTCGCGCTTTCGGTGCGGATAGCATGTTCGGGGATGTTCTTGGCCGGCTGGGGCTCGCCAATGCCTGGGTGGATCGTTCGCAATTCACCTTCGCGGCCCCGGTGCCGCTTGAAAACCTCGCCGCTTCGCCCGATGCCCGCATCGTCATCGTCTCCGATATTCCGGTCGAGGCGCGGGAAACCCTGCGCAGCAGCGCCATATGGCGCGCGCTGCCCGCCGTGCGGGAAAACCGGGTGGTCACGCTCGGCAATGTCGGCCCCTATGGCGGAATCACCGCCGGCATGCGCTTTGCGCGGCTTCTGACCGAAGCGCTCTCGGCGCAGGGAGAAGCCCTGTGACGGCGCGGCCTCTTCAGCTTTTCTTCGGGCTGCTGTTCGTTCTGGCCTGCGGGCTTTCCCTGCATGCCGGCCTATTGCGGCTGCCTTTCGGTGCATGGCCCGGCCTGCCATTCGATGCTGCCACCATGTCGATGGATCAGGTGATTTTCGCCTTCAGCCTGATGCCGCGCGTGGCGGTCGCCATTCTGGCGGGGGCGATGCTCGGCCTGTCGGGCGCGCTTTTCCAGCAATTGCTGCGCAATCCGATTGCCGATCCTTCGACGCTCGGCATCTCGGCCGGCGCGCAACTGGCCATCGTCGTCGCAACCCTGTTCTTTCCGTGGATGCTGGATGGCAACCGCGCTTTGGTGGCGCTTGCCGGCGCGGCCGGTGCGGCCGGCATCGTGTTTCTTCTCGGCTGGCGACGCTCCTTCGAGCCGGTGACCATGGTGGTGTCGGGGCTGCTGGTCGGCATCACCGCCGCGTCCGTTTCCGCCGCGCTGACGCTGGCACAGGGCGAATATCTGATGTCGCTGGTCGTCTGGAACGGCGGCTCGCTCAGCCAGCAGGACTGGTCGAACGCCTTGTCCCTCGCGTTTCAGCTTGTTGCCGGGCTCGTTCTGACCGGCCTGCTGATTAAGCCGCTGACGGTCCTCGGTCTCGGCGATGCCGGTGCGCGATCGCTCGGCGTCTCGCTGTTTTCGATCAGGCTGGCGGTTGCCGCCGTCGCGGTCATGCTGGCCGCCTTCGTTGCTTCGGCGGTCGGTCTCGTCAGCTTCATCGGCCTTGCAGCACCTGCGCTCACCCGGGCGCTCGGTGTGCGGCGTTCGTCTTCGGTGCTCCTGGTTTCCCCGCTTCTGGGCGGACTGCTGCTGTGGTTCTGCGACGGTCTCGTGCAGCTTCTGGCAAGCAAGACGGCTGAAGTTTTTCCGACTGGCGCGGTAACGGCCCTCATCGGCGGCCCGCTGCTTCTGTGGCTGCTGCCGAAAATCCGGCCGACCGATGTGCAGCGCGGTGAAGGCGTCGAGCTGGCGACAAGACGCCGGCTTACGGCCCTGCTGCCGGTGCTGGCCGTCATGGCGGGGCTGGTCTTTGCAGCGCTTGCCATCGGCAAGGGGCCCGATGGCTGGACGGTGCTGAAGGCTGACGATCTGCAAAGCCTGCTGCCGTTCCGCTGGCCGCGGCTGGTGGCGGCCGTGGCCGCAGGCGGACTTTTGGCCATGGCGGGCGCGCTTCTCCAGCGGCTTACCGGCAATCCCATGGCAAGCCCGGAGGTGATCGGCGTCAGCGGCGGTGCCGGCCTCGGTTTTGCCGCCGCCATCACGATTTTTCCGGCCGCCGGTCTTTTCGAACTGTTTTGCGGCGCAGGCATTGGCTCTGCGGCCGTCATGATCCTCGTCCTGCTGTTTTCCATGCGCCGGCACCTGGCGCCGGAAAAAATCCTGCTCGCGGGCATTGCCATCAGTTCGCTCTGCTCGGCCGTTCTCTCGGCGCTGCTTGCCATTGGCGACCAGCGGGCATGGCAAATCCTCGCCTGGCTCAGCGGCTCGGGTTCGACGGCGACGCCGGCTTCGGCGATCTTTCTCGCCATTCTTTCCGTCGTGCTGCTGGCGGGGGCGTTATCGGTCACGCGCTGGCTGACGATCCTGCCGCTCGGACGCGATGTGCCGCTCTCCCTCGGTCTGCCGCTCGGTGCGGCGCGCGTCGCCGTCATCGCGGTGGCGGGCATTGCCACCGGGGCCGCCTCGCTGCTCGTCGGTCCCTTGAGTTTCGTCGGATTGATGGCGCCGCATATTGCACTTCGCGCCGGTTTCACCACGCCGCGCGACCATCTCTTCGCCTCCTTCCTGTTCGGCGCGGTGCTGATGGCGCTTTCCGATCTTGGCGCACGGACAGTCACCTTTCCCTATGAACTGCCGCTCGGGCTTTTTGCGGCGCTTGCCGGCGCGCCCTATCTGATCTGGCTTTCAGGCAGGCGATGATGAATTTTTTGAACGACGTACGGAGATGAGAACCATGGGTCAGGCAGCACTTGCCGTCGATTATGACGATATTCCGCTTTTTTCTCTCGACGGCGTGACCATGGAAGTGCCGGGCAGGACATTGCTGCAGCCGCTGACGGCCAATTTTGCGACCGGCAAGACCATCGGCCTGATCGGTCACAACGGTTCGGGAAAATCCACGTTGCTCAAGATTCTCGCGCGGATTCAGGAGCCGACGGCGGGCAGGGTCTCATTCGAGGGTAAGGCGCTCGGCGCATGGGGCAATCGTGAATTTGCGCGAAAGCTCGCCTATCTGCCGCAATATACGCCGGCCGCCTCCGGCATGCTGGCCAAGGAACTGGTGGCGCTCGGCCGTTATCCCTGGCACGGCGCGCTTGGGCAGTTCACCAAAGCCGATCAGGAGAAGGTGGACGAAGCCATCGAACTCACCGACACCGTCGCCTTCCGCGACCGGCTGGTGGATACGCTTTCGGGCGGCGAGCGCCAGCGCGTGTGGCTTGCCATGCTCGTGGCCCAGAACGCCGAGAGCCTGCTTCTCGACGAACCCATCTCCGCGCTCGACATGGCGCACCAGATCGAAGTGCTTTCGCTGGTGCAGAGACTGTCGCGCGAAAAGGGTCTCGGCGTCATCGTCGTGCTGCACGACGTCAACATGGCGGCGCGCTTCTGCGATGAGATAGTCGCGCTTCATTCCGGCCAGCTTATCGCGCGGGGAACGCCGCAGGAGATCATGACGCCGGAGACGCTGCAGCGCATCTATGGTGTCCGCATGGATGTCATGACCCATGCCGCCACCGGCTTTCCCGTCGCCTTGCCGCTTTGAGGTTGTTGCAGCAAAACAACGGCCGGCAACGCTGGCTGTTGATGGCGATTCCCCACGTATTTCCCGCCCTAACAATGTCTTAATGGCATCCTACCGCCATCAGACATTGTTAACCGTTCCGCTTTCATCGCCTCCAATTAAGTTGTTTTGGATCGATTTCAGGGAACAAACGTTAACAGTGCGGAATTCAATATCCGGAGAGGGCAAGAAGGGCTGCTGCGGGTAGGAATAAAACAGGAGAAAATCAGATGAAAAAGGCTGTTGCCGTAACTTTTGCCGCATTGACGATGGGCCTCGGCGGAACCGCATCCGCCCTCGCTGCCGACCTCGCGAGATATGAGCCGGCTCCGCAGGAGCAGGACGATCGCAACGGCGTCAAGATCGGTTACCTCACCTGCGATATCGGCGGCGGCGTCGGTTACGTTCTCGGCTCGGCCAAGGAACTGGATTGCACCTTCCAGTCCACCATGGGCGCCCGTCGCACCGACCATTACACCGGCGCCATCCGCAAGATGGGTGTCGACCTCGGCTTCACCACGCAGGGCCGTCTGGTCTGGGCCGTTTTCGCCCCGACCGCCGGTTACCACCGCGGTTCGCTCGGCGGCCTTTATCAGGGCGCAACGGCTGAAGTCACCGTCGGTCTCGGCGTCGGCACCAACGTTCTCGTTGGCGGCACGTCCGGCTCCATCCAGCTGCAGACGGTCAGCGTGACGGGTCAGGTTGGTCTCAACCTCGCCGCCACCGGCACCTCCGTGACGCTCACGGCCATGAACTGATCGGCAAAGTGCCCGGCCCCGGCCGGGCATTCTGTCGCATGTCAAAATACGCCCTCTTCGTTGTCAGACGGAGAGGGCGTTGTATTATCCGGGCCATGATTTCCACATTCAGAAGTGTCGCGGCAGTAACCGTCTGTTCTTTCCTTTCGGCGACAGCCGCTTTTGCCGAGGGCGATGCGGCCCACGGGGAGAAGGTCTTCAGCCGCTGTTCCACCTGTCACAGCGTCGACACGCCACGCACCCGCATGGGGCCGCATCTGATGGGTGTCGTCGGCAGGCCGATGGCTTCCGTCACCGATTACGGCCACTATTCGCAGGCGCTGAAGGATGCCGGTGCGGCTGGCCGGGTGTGGTCGGAAGAGGAACTGCAAAAATTCATCGCCAGCCCGAAAAAGGCGATCCCGGGAAATGCCATGCGCTTTTTCGGGCTGTGGAGCGAAACCGATATAGCGGATCTGATCGCCTATCTGAAAACGCATCCCATGCCGCAATAGCGGTCAGAGCGGCGCTTCAGCGATAATCTCTTCCGCCTCTTCGAAGGTCATCGCCATGACTTTCGAGCCGATCTCAAAGCCGAAGCCGTTACGGGCGAAAGCGGAGAATTCCTTGGTCTTGCGCTTCTCGTCCAGTTCGACACGGCGAAACGGCCCGAAGGCGCGCTTGCGGGCGAAGATGACGGCTGCGACGAGATCGTTTGTTTCCTGAAGCGCGACGGCTGCCGTTTCCCGGGCGATGCCCTTGACCTGAAGTTTCTGCGCGAGCCCGCGTTTCGACTTGCCGCTGCGCTGGCCGCTCCGCACGGTAATTTCCGCGAAGGCCGTGTCGTCGAGCGCCTTGATGCCATAAGCGAAGGTTACGGCAAATTCGCCAAGCGCCCTGACCTGCGCCGGGCTGATATCATCGAATTTTTCCCGCGCCTTGCGCATGATGGCGTCGCGCAGCTGCTTTTCCGTCATCATGCGCTGTTCCAGCCGGTAGAGCGCAGAATTGCGCGCCCAGGACAGCATCCGGCTGGTGGGTTCAATGGCCGGCGTGTCGCCGTCCATCGCCATGTCGTCGGCCAGGAAGGGGCTGGAATCGTCGTTCATTCCGCTTTTATAGCGCGGTGAACCCGTCTTGCCAGTTCCTTCCCGGCCCGTTTCCTCCGGTTTTTCAGTAGCTCAAGGCGTTTGCGCGCCGGTTGCGGCGACATAGACCGAATAGAGCGATTTCGTCGCGGTGATGAACAGGCGGTTCTTTTTAGGGCCGCCGAAGGTGAGGTTCGCGACTGTCTGCGGCACCTTGATCTTGCCGAGGAGCGTACCTTCGGGGGAAAAGCAGTGGACGCCATCGCCGGCGCTGGTCCACAGGTTGCCGGCCGTGTCCAGGCGGAAGCCGTCCGGCAGGCCATTGTCGAGATTGCAGAATTCCCGGCCGTTGGTGAGCTTTACGCCATCTACCACATCGAAGACGCGGATATGGCGCGGGCGGGTGACATCGTGGCTGTAGGAACTGTCTGCAACGTAGAGCTTCGTCTCGTCAGGCGAGAAGGCAAGACCGTTCGGCTGCAGGAAATCGTCGATGGCGATGTCGATTTTTCCGGTTGCGGGATCGAGCCGGTAGACATTGCGCGTCTTCTGTTCGGGTTCCGCCTTGTAGCCCTCGTAATCGGACAGAATGCCGTAGGTTGGATCGGTGAACCAGACGCTGCCATCGGATTTCACCACCACGTCATTGGGTGAGTTCAGCCGCTTGCCGCCGTAGCTGTCGGCAAGAACGGTGATCGAGCCGTCGACTTCGGTGCGGGTGACGCGGCGGCCGCCATGTTCGCAGGAAACGAGCCGCCCCTGCCGGTCGCGCGTATTGCCGTTGGTGAAGTTGGAGGGCTGGCGGAATACCGAGATCCCGCCATCCGGCACCCAGCGCAACATGCGCTCATTCGGAATATCGCTGAACAGCAGGCAGTTCAGATCGGCAAACCACACCGGGCCTTCGGCCCAGCGGCAACCGGAATAAAGCTCTTCCAGCTCGGCATTGCCGACGATCAGATGGCGAAAGCGGTCGTCGTGGATTTCGTAAGGGGAGGTCTTGTCTGTTGTCATGAGCGTGGTCCGCTTGGGGGCTTGTCGTTATGGGTTCAGCGCGTGGCCTTGGGGCCGCTTGCCAGAAGAATGACGGAGATGATGATGAGGCCGGTGAGGATGAGGCGGATGCCGGCGCCGAAACCATAGGTATTCAGCATCGACACCACCAGGAACATGAAAAGCGAAGCGCCCCAGATGCCGGGCACATTGGAATCGCCGCCCGCCACCGCCGTGCCGCCGATGACGACGACAGCGATGGACATCAGCAGATATTCCGAGCCCATGTTGAGCGCAGCACCGCCGGAGAAGCTGGCGAGCAGGTAACCCGCGATGGCAGCAAGCACCGCGCAGAGCACATAGGTGACGAAACGTGCGCCGTCCACGGGAATGCCGGTCATGCGGGCGGCGAAGGTGCTCTGGCCGATGGCGGAAATCCAGCGTCCGTAAAACGAGCGGTCGAGCAGCAGCCAGGCGATGACCGAGAGCAGCAGGGCCACGAGGGCGACGTTCGGAATGCCGAAGAAACTTGACGTGGCGAATGTGGCCAATGTTTCCGGCGGCTTGATGCGCAGGCCGCGGTTCGACCAGATGGCGATGGATTGCACGATGAAGCTCATGGAGAGCGTCGCGATGATCGGCGGGATGCGCAGGAGCTTGATCAGCGCATAATTTCCGATGCCGATGGCGATGCCGATCAGGATGGCGATCAGCAGTCCGGGCAGGATGAGACCGTCGGACACATCCATGAATTTGAGCGCCAGCGTGCCTGACAGCGTCATCGTTGCGGGTACGCAGAGGTCGATATTGCCCGGTCCGAGCGTGATGACGAACATCTGGCCGATGCCGACGATGACCGAAAAGGCCGCAAAGGTGAGTGCGGCGTGCGACAGGCCGAAGGAGCTTGCACCGCCGGTGAAGAGCACGGTGACGATCCAGACGACCGCCGTTGCGGCAAAAGACCAGATCCATGGTTTTCCGGTGAGGGAAGAGAGCCCGTTCATTGGTTTTTCTCCCGCTTTTCAAGACGGTTGAGCAGAATCCGCAGCGCCAGCACGATGATGAGGATCGCCCCCTGCGCGCCGATCTGCCAGTCCGGCGAAATGCGCATGAAGGAGAGAAACGAACCGGCGAGCGTCAGCGTCAGCGCGCCGATGACCGCACCTATGGGCGATACCCGGCCGCCGACGAATTCACCGCCGCCGAGAATGACGCCGGCAATCGAGAGCAGCGTGTAACGCAGCGCGATGTTGGCGTCGGCCGATGTCGTCAGCCCGACGAGGGCGATACCGGACAGCACCGCAAAGAAACCGGCCAGCGCAAAGGTGGCGGCGCGTATGCCGACGACAGACCAGCCGGAGCGCTCGACCGAGCGGAAATTGCCGCCGACGCCGCGCATCAGCACGCCGAAAGAAGAGCGCATGACGATGTAATGGGCGACCACCGCGATCAGGATGCTGGCGACGATGGCAATCGGCACGAGCGGCGGTTTTGCCGTCATCAGCGCCCGGATGAAGGCGGGGGCCTGGCCGCCTGGCGAGGGAAGAATGAGGACGGCGAGGCCGCCCCAGACGAAGCTCATGCCGAGCGTGACCACGATGGAGGGCAGGGCGCGGATATGGATGATGGCGCCCAGCAATGCATAGACCGCAATCGCACCGGCAAAAATCGCAATTCCGAGGAGTGGCGTGGTTTGCAGGAAAGTGGCGGTCACACAGGCGCAGAAACTGACGAAGGTACCCATCGACAGATCGAGATCGTTGACCGACATGATCAGCATCTGCGCAATGGTGGCGAGCGCAATCGGCACGGCCAGATTGAACAGCAGGTTCATGCCGGTATAGCTCATGGCGCGCGGCTGCATGTAGAAGACGGCGGCGAGCAGGAAGGCGAGCGAGGCGGCGGGAATGATGAGGCGGAGCGCGTTTGCCGAGACTTTCATGCGTGGTCTTCTCCGGCAAAGGAGGCCGCCAGCACATTCTGCTCGGTAATATCGTCGCCGACGAGTTCCGCCTGGATGGCGCCGTCGCGGAACACATAGACCCGGTCGCAGAGGCGGATTTCGTCCATTTCGGTGGAGTACCAGATGAAGGTGCGGCCGTGGGAGGCTTCGGTTCTCAAGATGTCATAGACCTCCTGTTTGGTGCCGATATCGACGCCGCGCATCGGGTCGTCCATCAAAACCGTGCTGGCGGTGGTGGCAAGCGCGCGGGCGAAAAGCACCTTCTGCTGGTTGCCGCCGGAGAGGGAGAGGATCTTGTTGCCCATGTCGGGCGTGCGGATTTCGATGCGCTTTTTCCATTGCGCCCCAAGCTCGGTTTCCTTGGCTCTGTCCACCATGCCTGCGGCTGAAATATCCCTGAGCGAGGCGATGGACAGGTTTTTGAGGATGCTCCACAGCGGAAAAGTGCCGTTCAGGCTGCGATCGCCCGCCACGAAGGCGAGATCGGTCTTGCGCGCGGGCAGCCAGCTATTGTTGCGGGCAAGGTAAAGATCGAGAAGCGCTTCGGTCTGGCCATGGCCGCCGAGACCGGCAAGGCCGACGATCTCGCCGCGAAAGGCCTCGAAGGCAAGGCCTTCGCCCCGGCGAGCCGGCATGGAAAGCACCTTCTCGCCCGCCTTGCGGCTTTCACCCCGTCGCCTGTCCTGTTCCTTGACGACGCTGCCCATGGCCTCAACCAGCGAGCGGGTGGTGAAGTCGGCGGCCTTCCGGTCGGCCACCACCCGGCCATCCTTCATCACCACGATACGGGTGGCCGTCGAAAGAATTTCGCCGAGAATATGCGAGATCAGCAGAACCGACCCGCCCTCACGCACGAAACGGCGGACATAATCCATCAGCTGCTCGGCGAGACCGGCATCCAGCGAAGAGGTGGGTTCATCGAGGATCACCAGTCTCGGCGCGTTCGGTATGCGGCAAAAATTGATGGCGATTTCCACCATCTGCCGTTCGGCGATGGAAAGTTCGGCGATGGTCAGCTCGCAATCAATGCCGTGGCCTGGAAAAATTTCATCCAGTGTCTGGCGGATCGTCGTCAGCGCACGGCCGCGCCAGTTTCGCCCACCCGTGGCGGCATGCATGATGCGGACATTTTCGCTGATCGTCAGGTTCGGGCAGAGCGACAGTTCCTGAAACACGCAGCGAACGCCGTTCGCGCGCGCGGCGGCAATGCCATGGCGGTTTTCGTTGCCGCCATAGGAAACGGAACCCTCATGCGGCGTCAGCCCGCCATTGATGACGTTGACGATGGTGGATTTTCCCGCGCCGTTATGGCCGACGAGCCCGAGGCATTCCCCCGTGCGAATGACGAGATCGGCCCCATCCAGCGCTCTTACCGCGCCGAACACGACCTTCACGCCGCGCGCAGCGACGACTTCTTCCGCCTCGATGATGTCATTCATGAGCAACTACGCCAGTGATGTGAAAATCAGACAATGTGTGACTATTGCGGCGCCCTTTACGGGAGCGCCGCAATAGTCAGGCTCTGGGTCGATCCGGCCTATTTGGCCGATGCGATGGCCTTCTGGGCGTCTTCCTGCGAATATTCAACATTCGCCACGCCGCCCTTCTGGGTCGTCTTCAGATTTTCCTCGAGATTGGCCTGGTCGATGCGCAGGAAGGGCACGGTCAGGTCCTTCTTCACATCCTTGCCATCAAGGATCTGCTGCGCCACCCAGAAAGCGAGCGTCGAGACGCCTGGGGCGATGGAGACGGACATGGTCTCGTAACCGCTTGCGTCCTTCTGCTGTTTCCACCATTGCAGTTCGTCTTCACGGTTGCCCATGACGATGGTCGGCGTCGGGCGCTTGGCGGCGGCAAAAGCCTGTGCCGCGCCATAACCGTCGCCGCCCTGCGTCACGACTGCCGCGACTTCGGGAAGGCTCGGCAGAATGCCGGCGACGGCACGCTGCGCCACATCCTGCGCCCAATCGCCGTTGACGGAACCGACGATCTTGAACTGCGGGTTCTTGGCGACGCCGGCGGCGATGCCGGCGTGGATTTCATCGTCCACCGAAACGCCGGCCAGACCGCGGATTTCAAGCAGGTTGCCGCCCTTCGGCATGGCCTTGGCGAGATAGTCGATCTGGCTTTCGCCCATCGCCTTGAAATCGACCGCGATGCGCCATGCGCAGGGCTCGGTGACGATGCCGTCGAAAGATACGACCGTGATGCCGGCATCGCAGGCTTCCTTCACTGCGCCGTTAAGCGCGGTGGGCGAAGCGGCATTGATGACGATGGCGTCGTAACCCTGAAGAATGAGGTTCTGGATCTGCGCGGCCTGTTCGGTCGCCTGGTTTTCGGCTGTGGTGAAGGCGTCTGCGGCGGCGACCTGCTTGTCGGCAACCGCTTGCTTGGTGATCTTGTCCCAGCTCGTCAGCATCGCCTGACGCCAGGAATTACCGGCATAATTGTTTGAAAGCGCGATTTTTTTTGCCGACGTATCGGCATGAGCGGTGATCGGCAGAGCTGCGCATGCGACAGCGGCCGATGCCAGAAGCATCTTCCTGAAAGCCATTTGATTTCCTCCCTCGTGGCTTGCCCTTTTCGAGCCGGGAATTCTCGCACGCCGCAAATCTCCTCGGCGGCAGGTGGAATTCCTTTGCACTGGAGCTCCTTTCCCCAGTAGAAGCGAGAATGACCAAGAAGATTTGGCTTGTATAGGCGGATCGCGGCAATCTTCCTGCGGGTTTCCGCAGAAAGCTTGCGGGAACCCGCAGGACGAAACGCCACTGCCGGGCGCAGAATGGACGATGCGGCGCCCTAGGGGTTGGATCTTGCCGCGATGGTCGAAGGCAGGCGCTTGGGAGGGCGTCCGCACATGCTGGATACGCCGAAAAGCGCTCTTTTTCATCATTATATGGGCATTTCGCGGCTGCTTGCCGGGCAGCTGGAATTTAATGCCATCATCCAGGCGGTCGCCACCGAGATCAGCCATATCATCCCGCATGACCATATGGATGTCTGCATCAAGCAGCTGGATGACAAATATCACATCGCCTATGAGAGCGGTCTCGTCAGCGCCTGGAGCCGGCAGCCGCCCGCCCTTCTGACCGGCAGCCCGATCCGTTCGCTGCTGTCAGGCGAGGTGGAATATCTCTTGAGCGGCGACGCCTGTTCCGATCCGCGCTTTCATTTCGAAGGGTCGTTTTCAAGCCCGATCATCGAACTCAACCTGCATAGCCGGCTGCATGTGCCGATGAAGGTGCATGGCGATATCATCGGCGCGCTGAGTTGCTCCTCCCACCAGTCGGATGCCTACACGATGGAGGATGTGGCGAACGCCCGCGCCGTCGCCGATCTGCTGGCGCCTTATTTCTACGCCATCCGCGCCGCCGAGCAGGCCAAACGCTCCGCCATCGAGGAGGCGCGCGCCAATGCCCGCGAGGAGGGCCTGCGTTTAGGCGCGCTGCAATTGACTGAGGCGCTGGAGGCCGAGCGGCAGCGCATCGGCATGGATCTGCACGACCAGACGCTGGCGGACCTGACACGGCTGGCGCGCCGCATCGAGCGCATGAGCCATACCCCTGACCTGTCGGGCGAGATGCTGGAGCCGGTGGTGCGCAGCCTGCAGCATTGCATGCAGGATTTGCGCGAGATCATCGAGGAGGCGAAACCCTCGATCCTGCAATTGTTCGGCGTCGTTGAGGCCATCGAGACCTATGTGGACCGCTCGGTGCGCGACAGCGGGTCGGCAATCGACTGGTCGGTAACGGATGAGACGGACGGGCTGGTGGAAAGGCTGGACAAGACGGTGGCCATCTCGCTGTTCCGCATCGTGCAGGAGGCGGTGAACAATGCCATTCGCCATGCCCAGCCCGAAGCGATTGCCGTGAAACTGACCGCAATCGACGGCGGCTTGCGGGTGACTGTCAGCGACGACGGCAGCGGCGGCGGCGAAGGCGGGGCCTCCGGCGGCCTCGGCATCGGCAATATGAAGACGCGGGCGCGGCTGATTTCGGCGAAATTCGATATTGGCGGCAATGGCACGGGAGCGGGAACCCGCATCACCGTCACCTTGCCGGCAGGCGCTTTCGACCGGCGGGAGGAGTTGTGACATGGACGTGCTGATCGTGGAGGACGATGCGCTGCACCGCGCCTATCTGAACGAGGCGGTGCGTGCCGCGCTGCCGGAATGCGACAAGGTTCTGGAAGCGGCAAACGGCAGAACCGGCGAAAAGCTCGCGCGGGAAAACCGGGCCGCCCATATCGTCATGGATTTGCAGATGAACGAGCGCAACGGCATCGAGGCGGCACGCACCATCTGGAAGGAAAGGCCGGATACCCGCATCCTGTTCTGGTCCAACTATTCCGACGAGGCCTATGTGCGCGGTGTCTCCCGCATCGTGCCGGAGGGTGCCGCCTATGGCTACGTGCTGAAATCGGCGTCCGACGACCGTCTGCGGCTGGCGCTGCGCAGCATCTTCATCGAGGCGCAATGTGTGATCGACCGGGAAGTGCGCGGCCTGCAGGAAAAGAGCCTCGGCAAGGCGCATGGCTTTACCGATTCCGAATATGAAATCCTTGTCGATGTCGCTCTCGGCCTTACCGACAAGGCGATTGCGCGCCGCCGCAACCTGTCGCTGCGCAGCGTGCAGAACCGGCTGCAAAGCCTCTATGAGAAACTGAACGTGCATCAGGCAGCCGGCGATGACGAGGCGGAAGGCCGGTATAATCTCAGAACCCGCGCCGTTACCGTCGCTTTCCTGCGCAAGCTGTTGAATTACAGCGCGCTGGAAAGGGCCGAGCGGGAGCTGGTGGAATGGGCGGGCAGCCGCTGATCCTCAGGGCAGGAAGGCAAGCAGCCGTCTTTCATCCGCCCTGAGGCCGGAGACGGGCTTTGCCCCGACCTTCAGGATACGGCCAAGCTTTTTCTGCGCTTTCTCTTCCGTGGCGATGTCGAGGACGGCCGGGTGCACATAGCTCTTGCGGCAGATGGCGGGCGTGTTGGAAAGCTCCGCCGCTGCTGCCTGGCACATGCCTTTTATGCTCGGTTTTTCACCCGCCGCCACATGTTCCATCGCGTTGCAGAAGGCGGCGAGCGTTCCGCCCCATGTGCGGAAGGTCTTGGCTGAAATACCCTGACCGCCGATACGGGAGAGATAAGCGTTGAGATCGCTGGAATCGACCGAATGCACCCGGTTTTCACTGTCCTGCCAGACGAAGAGTTCCTTGCCGGGGAGATCGGCGATTTCCTCAAGGATTTTCTGAAGGCGAGGGTGGCGCAATTGCCGTTTCACCTTCTGTCCGCCCTTGGCGGCAAACCGCAGCTCGATGGTTTCACCGAAGGAGACGTGCCGCTTGAGCAATGTCGTTGCGCCATAGGTGCCGTTGGTTTCGAGATAGGAGCGGTTGCCGACGCGCAGATAGGCGGCATCAAGCAGCAGCGTGAGCGCCGCGAGCGTCATTTCCTGCCCATGATCCTGTTTTTCGATATCGGCGATGGCGCGGCGGCGGATGGCGGGCAGCGCCTTGCCGAAGCTTTTGAGCTGGAAGAATTTCGTCTCACCCCGGAGCGCATGCCAGTCGGGATGATAACGATATTGTTTTCGCCCGCGGGCATCGAAACCCGTAGCCTGGAGATGCCCTGATGGGTCGATGCATATCCAGACGTCTTTATAGGCGGGCGGCACGCCGAGTGCCTTGATGCGCTTCAGTTCGACGCTGTCGGAGAGAAGTTCGCCGCCCGGAAGGCGGTAACAGAAACCGCGTCCGCGTTTTTCGCGGGAAATACCCGGCTCCTGATCGTTGACATAGGCAAGTCCGATTTTGGCAAGAAGGCGGGTGGGCGGTTGTGGCATGGTTTTTTCCGGCAGGTTTCACGCTGCGGCAAACGAAAAACAGGCCACCTTCGTTCCGGCGGCCTGTCGTTCCAGTCGTGAGTTTTCTCAGCCGGTCTTTTTAATCAGCCGGCCTTGGCGATCCGCAGAATCTGCGAGTTCCCGCCGCCGCGCTCTTCGGTCACGGCATAGATCGCGCCATCCGGACCGACCTTCACGTCGCGAATGCGCGCTTCCAGCGGCAGCCGGCTTTCGGTGGCAACCCTGTCGCCATCGATATGCAGGATGACGAGCCCCTGGCTCACCAGACCGCCCACGATGAAGGCGCCCTTCCATTCGGGAATCTGGTCGCCGTCATAATAGGCCATGCCGGAGGGGCCGATCACCGGGTCCCAATAATAGACCGGCTGTTCCATGCCTTCCTTTGCGGTAACGCCTTCGCCAACCGACCTTCCGCTATATTCGACGCCATAGGTGATGACCGGCCAACCGTAGTTCAGGCCGGCTTTCGGCAGGTTCAGCTCATCGCCGCCCTTCGGCCCGTGCTCCACCGTCCAGAGCCTGCCCTCACCATCCAGTGTCGCAGCCTGCAGGTTGCGGTGGCCATAGCTCCAGATTTCGGGGAGGGCATTCTGCTGGCTGGCGAAAGGATTGCCTTCAAAGGCCTTGCCCTGCGTATCGATGCGGAAGACCTTGCCAAGCCCGCTCGACAGGTCCTGCGCCTGCACGCGCGGCTTTGAATCCGAACGTTCTCCGACGGTGACGTAAAGCTCGTTGTTCGGCCCGAAAACGAGGCGGGAGCCGAAATGTTTGTCGCCGTCATAGGTCGGCATCTGGCGGAAAATCACCGAGACATTGTCCAGCTTTGCCGCGCCGCCCTCCTCGGTCAGTTTCGCCGAGGCCACCGACGTGCCGTTGCCGCCATCGCGCGGTTCGGAGAAGGAGAAGAAGATGGTGCGCGATGTTTCGAAATCCGGAGCCAGCGCGATGTCGAGAAGGCCGCCCTGTCCGTCGGATGCCACCTCAGGCACGCCCGCGATCGCCGGGCCGGCCTTGCCGTCGGTGACGATATGCATCGCGCCTTCCTTGGCCGCGACGATCATGCGGCCATCGGGCAGAAACTCCATCGACCACAGATGCGGCAGGCCGTCCGCGATCACGGTTTTTTCGACGCTTGGCTGGGTGGCGGCCTGCGGCGCGCGGGTCTGACCCTCAAAGGCCGGTTTCTGATCCGGCGCATTCGGCCGTTTCGTTTCGGCGGCCGGGGCCTGGGCCTGCGCAACACCGGCAAGCGGCACGGCGAGCAGCGCACACAGGATCGTCGAACTCAGAAATCGGTTGGTTTGGAACATGGGTCTCCCTTCCATCGTTTACATCAGGCGGAGAACCATTTGGGGAGGATTTCGTTTCCTGCGATAGTTTCAAGAAAACTTGATCACTCCGTGTGCAGGCGGCACGCTCTTTTCTCATCCATGCGAATTCATAAGGAACCGCAAGGCGCAAGCGACGTTTGGGCTCTGTTATACGGAGGGCGCCATGCAGATCATCGACAACAAGACCATTGACGGGAACAGAACCAAGCCGATTCTCAACGTTGCGGAATTCTGCCGGCGTTACCGGCTGGACAAGGCCGAGGAAACCCGGCTCAGAAAGCTGTTTGGCGAGTTCGCCTCGCGGCACGAGCTTTTGATGAATGCGCAGCGCAAGCCGAGCTTCCGCTGATCATTCCTCCGGGTCGAGAGATTTCCCGAAGATCATGAAGACATCATAACGGGTGTTCTTACCCATTATCTGATGCGAAGGCTTGCGAATGCCCGGCATCGGCTCGGCGCGGAGCGGCCATTTCAGAACCACCCGTTTCGTCGCATTCTCCAGTGCAGCCTCCATCAACTCCACCTGATCCGGGTCGGAGCCAACCAGTTCTCTGAGCACCCGCATCTCCTTTTTCACCAGCGCCGTATTGTGGCGCGGTGGGTGCATGGGGTCGACAATCACCACCTCAGGTGAAAGCTCTTTCAGCAACTGGCGTGAATCTCCGTGAAGCAGCGTCATGCGCGCCGCCGCCTCGGCGTAGGCGCCGCCCGCCTCCAGCGCACGGCGAATGCCATCGGCGAGGTGCGCATGCATGTCCGGCGAGCGTTCGATGAGGGTCACTTCCGCGCCGAGTGAGGCAAGCAGAAAGGCATCCCGCCCGAGCCCGGCCGTGGCATCGACGATTTTTGGCGTGCGGCCTTTGGTGGAACCCGCGGCTTTCGGCAGGGCCTGCCCGCGCCCTTCGCCGGAACGGAAACGGTGCCCGACCGCGCCGCCGACAAAATCCACCACGAAGCTTTCGTTTTGTTCCTTCATCTTGAACCTCAGAAGGGGCAGGGTACGGTATAGGTGACGTCACGGCCATCGGGATGGCGGAACCCGACCTCCTGTGCATGCAGCATCAGCCGCGGCGCGGCGGCGATCGCTTCGCCTTCGGCGTAAAATTCATCGCCGAGAATGGGGTGGCCGAGCGCCTTCATATGCACCCGCAATTGGTGGGTGCGGCCGGTAAGCGGGGTCAGCGCCAGTCGCGTTGCCGGAAGCGGCAATCGTTCCAGCACCCGCCAGAGGCTCTGCGCGGGCTTGCCGTTCTCGCGGTCGACCCGGTGGCGTGGCTTGTTTTCGGGATCGATGGCAAGCGGCAGGTCCACTTCCCCCGCTTCTCCCACCACCTCTCCCCAGACAATGGCGACATAGGATTTGCGCGTCTGGCGGTTTTCAAACTGCGACGCAATCGCCGCATGCGCCTTGCGGTTCAGGGACATCAGCACGATGCCGGAGGTGTCCTTGTCCAGCCGGTTGATCATCAGCGCTTTCGGAAACTGTTTCTGTACCCGCGTCATCAGGCTGTCCGAAAGCGCCGGATCGCGACCCGGCACCGATAAAAGCCCGCTTGGCTTGTCGAGCACCAGCAGATCGTCGTCATGGTGCACGATGGTGAGCCAGGGGTCGAGTGGCGGAAGATAGACGGGGTTGGAAAGCTCTGGAGACATGTCGCTTCCTTAGCACGAATTGCGCATTCGGACAGGCGCTAGTCGGGAATATACAAATTGACGCGACCGCTGGTCAGGTCGCTTAAAAGCCGGGTGAGCCGTTCGGCTTCCTCCGCCGGAACCGAAAGCAGCATATCCGCGCCGGTGCCGGTGAAATCTTCCTTTTCCACCCGCAGGTTCTGTGTGGCGGAAAGGCGTGATTTCACAAGCGCCAGATCGGAGAAGGGGCAACTGAGCGTCGCGCTGACATAGGCGATGACCGGCGAGGTTTCGCCAAGCCGCAGGCAGGCGGCCGCCGTGCCGCCATAGGCGCGCATCAGGCCGCCGCTGCCGAGGAGAATGCCGCCGAACCAGCGGATGACGAGAACGGCGACATTGTCCAGCGCCTGGCCGTCTATGGCCTGAAGGATCGGTTTCCCGGCCGTGCCCGAAGGCTCGCCGTCATCGCTGAAACGATAGGTCTGGCCGCTTCGCCAGGCCCAGCAATTATGGTTTGCATCGGGATCGGAATGCGCCGCAAGAAAGTTTTTCGCATCCTCTTCGCCCGTCACCGGCGCGGCAAAGGCGATGAAGCGGCTTTTCTTGATATCCTGCGAAAAGGTGACGGGGCGGTCGAGCGTGAACATGGGCGTTTCAATATCGCATATATTCGCATGCGGAAATCGGTATAAGGCTCGCAATGGCGAAGATGGCGATGGAGAGGGTTTTGAGCGAGGCGAGGCAGGTCGCGATTATCGGCGGCGGACCGGCGGGGCTGATGGCGGCCGAGATGCTTTCGGCCGCAGGCCATGCCGTGACGGTGTTCGAGGCGATGCCGACCGTGGCGCGTAAATTGTTGATGGCCGGAAAATCCGGCCTCAACATCACCCATGCCGAAGACTATGACAGCTTCCGTCACCGGTTCGGCGATGCGGAACCGAGACTGCGCGCCGCTCTCGATGATTTTACGCCGGATATGCTGCGCGACTGGGTACAGGGGCTGGGGCAGGAAACGTTCGTCGGCACCTCGGGCCGGGTCTTTCCCACCGTCATGAAGGCCTCGCCGCTGCTGCGGGCATGGCTTGCCCGGCTGGAGGCGCAGGGGGTGACCATCAGGACGCGGCATCGCTGGACGGGTTTTTCCCGCGAGCACCTGGTTTTCGCGACACCGGAGGGCGAGATCACCATCAAGGCCGATGCCGTTCTTCTGGCGCTCGGCGGCGCGAGCTGGCCGCGTCTCGGCTCCGATGCCGCATGGGTTCCGGCGCTGGCGGAGAAAGGCGTGGCGCTTTCCCCGTTCCGCCCCGCCAATTGCGGTTTCGACGTTGACTGGAGCGATATCTTCCGCGCGCGTTTTGCCGGTGAAGCGGTGAAATCCACCATCACCATTTCGCCGGCCGGAGCCTTTCAGGGCGAATTCGTCATCACGGAGCATGGTATTGAGGGCAGCGTGATCTACGCCCATTCCGCCGCGCTACGCGACCGGCTGGAAGAGGCGGGCAAAGTGTCGCTCGCAATCGATCTTGCGCCAGGGCGTACGGTCGAACGCCTCAGCCGCGATCTGGCGAAGCACGGGCGGAAGGAGAGTTTTGCAAACCGCATGCGCAAGGCGGCCGGCTTATCGGCGGTGAAGGTCGGGCTTCTGCGGGAAATCTTTCCCGACATCGCGGCCATGCCGGATGAGTTCGTCGCCGCGAGAATAAAACATGCGGAGATTCCGCTTTTGCGGACGAGACCGATTGCCGAGGCAATTTCATCTGCCGGCGGCATCGCGTGGAGCGGCCTTGATGAAAACTACATGGTGGAAAAGCTCCCCGGCATATTTGCTGCCGGGGAAATGCTGGATTGGGAAGCGCCGACCGGCGGTTATCTCTTGACCGCCTGTTTCGCCACCGGCAGGGCCGCCGCACAGGGCATGGCCGCGTGGCTTGAAGGCTCAGCCTGACAAACGTTCAGCCGTGCCTGCTTCCTCACCATGTGCGGTTCTGACGAGGCAGCGCATGATGGCATCGGTGGTGACGGCGCCGAGCGATTTGCCGTTTTCCCCGACGACTGTGGCGCTGCTGACATTTTCCCGGACGAGGGCGCGCAGGCCCTCTTCAACCGTCATATCCGCATCGAGCTGAAGGCGGGACTGGCCGGCAAATTCCGGCTGCACCACGGCGCCAAGGCGAATGACGCGGCCGCGATTGACCTCTTCCACGAAGGCTTCGATATAGCTGTCGGCCGGAGACATGACGATTTCGGCCGCCGTGCCCTGCTGGATGATCTCGCCGTCGCGCAGAATGGCGATCTTGTCGCCCAGCCGCAGGGCCTCATCGAGATCGTGGGTGATGAAGACCACGGTTTTTTTCAGTTCCTTCTGCAATTCCAGCAGCACCGTCTGCATATCGACGCGAATGAGCGGATCGAGCGCCGAATAGGCTTCGTCCATCAACAGGATCTCGGCATTGTTGGTGAGCGCGCGTGCGAGGCCGACGCGCTGCTGCATGCCGCCTGAGAGCTGGTTGGGATAATGGTTGGAGAAACCTTCCAGCCCCACGCGTCTGATCCAGACCTCTGCCCTTTCTTCGCGCTCGCGCTTGTCGACGCCCTGCACCTCAAGGCCATAGACGACGTTTTGCAGCACGTTGCGGTGTGGCAGCAGCCCGAATTTCTGGAACACCATCGCCGTCTTGTGGCGGCGAAACTCCAGCAGATCCGCCTCGTTGAGTCGACACACGTCCGTGCCGCCATAGAGGATTTCGCCGGCGGTCGGGTCGATCAGCCGGTTGACGTGGCGGATCAGCGTCGATTTGCCCGAGCCGGAAAGGCCCATGATAACGGTGATCTGCCCGCCCGGCATGGTGATGTTGATATCGCGCAGGCCGAGCACATGGCCATGTTTGGCGTTGAGATCGGACTTGGACATGCCGGCCTTGACGGGTTCGACATAGTCTCCCGCCTTGGGGCCGAAAATCTTGTAGAGGCTGCGAATTTCGATCGATTGACTAGCCATGCGCCACTTCCCGGTGTTTTTGCAGGCGAAGGCCATAGGCCTGGCTGATGCGGTCGAAGATGATGGCGATGCCGACGATGGCAAGCCCGTTGAACACGCCGAGCGTGAAATACTGGTTGGCAATGGCCTTCAGCACCGGCTGACCGAGGCCCTGAACGCCGATCATGGAGGCGATGACGACCATGGCGAGCGCCATCATGATGGTCTGGTTGATGCCGGCCATGATGGTGGGCAGCGCCAGCGGCAGCTGCACCTTGAAAAGCTTCTGGCGCTTCGAAGAGCCGAAGGCATCGGCAGCCTCCAGCACGTCGCGGTCGACCATGCGGATGCCGAGATTGGTAAGCCGGATCATCGGCGGAATGGCGTAGATGACGACGGCGATGACGCCGGGCACGCGGCCGATGCCGAGCAGCATGACGACGGGAATGAGATAGACGAAACTCGGCATCGTCTGCATCACGTCGAGAACGGGATTGACCACGCTCTGGAGGCGGTTGGAGCGCGCCATGGCGATGCCGATGGGTAGGCCGACGACGATGGACAGCACGGCACAGACGAAGATCATCGAGACCGTCTTCATCGTGTCTTCCCACATGCCGAACCAGCCGATGGCGAAGAGAATGCCGCAACAGAGCGAAACAATGGTGGCGCTGCGGCTGCCGAACCAGGCAAGCGCGCCGACAATAAGAATAACGACCGGCCAGGGTGCGCCGATCAAAAGCCTTTCCGCCCAGATGAGGAAGCTCTGAAGGGGGGTAAACAACCCCTCGATTGCGCCGCCATAGGTTCGGGTGAAAGCCCGGAACCCCTCGTCGATGACTTTTTTCAGCGCGCGCAGAGCATCGTCATTCATGGTCGGAAATTTGAAAAGCCATTCCATATCCTGTTCTCCATGACGAACCGGAGGCGGGGATCGATATCCTCCGCGCTCCGGCAGTAAAATCGTCAGAGCGCCGCGCATCCGTCAGGACGCAGGCCGGAACGCTCTGTTGAACCGGCGCATCGCCACCGGAAAGCCGGGAGGCATTCCAGGCCCGATGCGGGCGCGGCGTCGCCGCTGGCGGACGCCGTTTGCCGGGCAGATATGCAGGGGCCGACTTTTAAAGGGCGGCCTTTATCTTTTCCGCGACGTCGGGAGATACCCAGCCCGTCCACAGCGCTTCGTTTTCCTTCAGGAAGTGCTTGGCGCCGTCTTCACCGGTCGCCTGGTTATCCGTCATCCAGGCGATCAGCTTGTTGACGGTCGCGTTGGTCCATGCGCGTTTGTTGAGATAGTCCATGGCGGGGCCGGCACGATCGGCAAAGGACTTGCTGACCAGCGTCTGCACGTCGTCCACCTGCCATGCGTTCGGCTTGGGGTCCGCGCAGTCGGCGACGGATGTGCAGCGCTTCCATTCGGCCGCATCATAGTCCGTTCCGAATTCGAGCTTTACCATCTCGTATTTGCCGAGCAGCGAGGTGGGCGCCCAATAATAACCGACCCATGGCTGCTTGGCTTCATAAGCCTTGGCGATGGAACCGTCGAGACCTGCGGCGGAGCCGGTGTCGACGAGGGTGAAGCCGGCCTTTTCACCGCCGAAAGCCTTGAAGAGCTGCGCGGTGACGACAGTGCCGCCCCAGCCCTGCGGGCCGTTGAACACGGCGCCCTTAGACTTGTCTTCGGGCGAGGGGAAGAGTTCGGGATGTTTAAAGAGATCAGGAATGGTCTTGAGATCGGGATTGGCGTCGGCGACATATTTCGGAATCCACCAGCCCTGTACCGCGCCGTCCGAGAGGATCTTGGCGGCCGCAACGACCTTGCCGCCTTCCAGCCCCTGCTTGACGATTTCCGGCTGCAGGCTGACCCATGCCTCAGGCGCGATATCCGGCTGGCCTTTTTCGGCCATGGAGGTCAAAGTCGGCACGGTGTCGCCGGTGACGATTTCGGCGGAGCATCCGTAGCCCTTTTCGAGAATGAGCTTGTCCAGATTGGCGGCGACTTCGGCGGATTGCCAGTTCATGCTGGCGATCGTCACGTTTCCACAGTCGGCGGCATAGGCCGCACCGCCTGAAAAGGCGAAGCCGGCGGAAAGAATTGTGGCACCCAAAAGTATTTTCATTGTTGTTCCCTCTGGTCGCGGTGTGGCGAAGACCCGGGCGCTGACGGCACCGCGACCGCCAGCGCCCTTATTGAGGCTTAATAATTCCTTTGTCGCCATCCCGTTTGCGGCAATTTCTGGCGTATTGAGGATGCCAATTGTCAAACGAAAGCGGGGTCGCAGGGATATATTAGAGAAATTTCTGGCACGAAGGTCCTGAAATGTTTGATGGTTTAGCATTCGCCTTGCGACATTTACGCCGCGATGGAACTTTTTCAATTTTCTGAAAAGCGTGGGAACAATAAGCGGAAGTTTTTGTTTTCTTGGACTTTTATCCTGTTCTGTATTACGGGAGATTTTCTCTCGGTTTTTGTGGTGATGTTGAATGACCAATCTTGTTGCTGCGCCGGTATGGCCGATCGGTGGCGGTGAAACGGGTGAGCTTGTGCGCCGCTTCGACTGGTCGAAGACATCGCTCGGTCCTATTTGCGACTGGCCGCAAAATCTGAGGCAGAAAGCCAATTCCGTCGTCAATTCCCCCATTCCGCAGGTGCTGATGTGGGGCAGGGATCATGTGATGATCTACAATGACGGCTATGCGGAGATCGCCGGCAATTATCACCCGCAGGCGCTGGGCGGAACCGTGCCCGGCATCTGGCCGGAAATCTGGGACTGGAACAGCCGCATTCTCGAAGCCGGTTTTCGCGGTGAGGTCATGGCCTATCGCGACCAGCCGATGACGCTAATGCGGCACGGCCTGCCGGAAGAGGTGATCTTCGACCTGTTCTACACGCCGATCTATAACGAGGGCGGCACGGTAGACGGCGTTTTATGCACCGTGCTTGAAAATACCGACAAGGTGAAGGCCGTGGAGGCGCTGGAACAGAGCCGCGAGGAACTGAGCCGGCTTACCAATGCCCTGCCCATTCTGGTCGGATATGTCGACCGTGATTACGTTTATAAATTCGCCAATGACGGCTATCTGGAATGGTTCGGTCGCCGCGCCGAAGAAGTGATCGGCCGCAGCGTTCCCGAAATCGTCGGCGAGGCGTTTTTCGAGGCCCGCAGGGCCTATCTCGACCGCGCACTCGGCGGCGAAAAGATCGTTTCGGATACCGTGATCAGCAGACCGGACGGCAGCACGCGCGCCGCCGAAATCCGCTATGTTCCGCGTTACATTGCCGATGGCTCCATCGACGGCATCTATGTGCTGATCATCGATATCGAGGAGCGCAAGCGCTCGGAGCGGGAAATTCTCATCAGCAACAATCGCTTCCGCGCTGCGGTGGATGCCGTGCACGGCGTGCTGTGGACCAACAGCGCCGAAGGAATGATGCTGGGCGAGCAACCCGCCTGGAGCGCTTTGACGGGTCAGACTCCGGAAGAATATCAGGGGTTTGGCTGGGCGGAAGCGGTTCATCCCGACGACAGGCAGGGGTCTGTCGACAGCTGGAACAAAGCGGTCGCGGAAAAGTCGACCTATATCTGGGAACATCGGGTGCGCCGCCATGACGGCGTCTACCGCACTTTCGCGATCCGTGGCGTGCCGATTTTCGACAAGGCCGGCGCCATTGCCGAATGGGTCGGTGTCCATACGGATGTCACCGAACAGCGGCGGGCCGAAAATACCCTCAAGGAACATGCGAGCAATCTGGAGCGCGAAATTCGCCACCGCATCCGGGCGGAAGAGCAGCTTCGGCAATTGAACGAGAGCCTTGAGGCGCGTGTCGAGGCGGAAATGGCCGAGCGTCGCCAGACCGAAAAGGCGCTACAGCAGGCGCAGAAAATGGAATCCATCGGCCAGCTCACCGGCGGCGTGGCGCATGATTTCAACAATCTGCTGCAGGTGATCGCCGGCAATCTGCAATTGCTGTCAAAGGATGTGATGGGCAATGAACGTGCGGAGCGGCGGCTGGAAAACGCGCTTGCCGGCGTTCATCGCGGCGCAAAGCTGGCCAGCCAGCTTCTGGCCTTCGGCCGCCGCCAGGCGCTCGAGCCGCGTGTCATCAACATCGCCCGTTTCGTGACCGGTATGGACGATCTGCTTCGCCGCTCGCTTGGCGAGGCGATCGAGGTGGAGGTCATCACCTCGGGCGGTCTCTGGAACACCTATGCCGACCCCAACCAGGTGGAGAACGCTCTTCTCAATCTGGCCATCAATGCGCGCGACGCCATGGAAGGACAGGGCAAGCTGACCATCGAGGTCGGAAATGCGGTTCTCGACCGCGATTATGCCCGCAAGCACTCGGAAGTTTCTGCGGGGCAATATGTAATGCTCGCCGTCACCGATACGGGTTCGGGCATGTCGCCCGAAATTCTCGAAAAGGTCTTCGAGCCGTTCTTCTCGACAAAACCGGAAGGCAAGGGCACCGGCCTCGGGCTTTCGATGGTTTATGGTTTTGCCAAACAGTCCAGCGGCCACGTCAACATCTATAGCGAGGTGGGGCAGGGCACGACGGTGAAGATGTATCTGCCGCGCTCCGCCGCCGATGAGGACAGGGAAGTGGTGATGCCGACCGGGCCCGTGGAGGGCGGCACGGAAACCATTCTTGTGGTGGAAGATGACGAGGAAGTGCGCAACACCGTCGTCGAGACCTTGAGCGATCTCGGCTACCGCGTGCTGACCGCCCGCGATGCGCAGGCCGGTTTGACGGTGGTGGAAAGCGGCATTCCGATCGATGTCATCTTCACTGACGTGGTGATGCCTGGACCGTTGAAAAGCCGGGAAATGGCGCGCCGCGCGCAGGAACGGCTGCCCAATCTCGCCGTTCTCTTCACCTCGGGTTACACCGAAAACTCCATCGTGCATGGCGGCAAGCTGGATGCCGGGGTGGAGCTGCTTTCCAAACCCTATACGCGCGAAGCGCTGGCGCGGCGCATCCGCCACGTCATCGCCAACCGCAAGCAGGTTTCGCTGTCGAGAGCGCGGCCGACATCGGCTCCGGGTTCTTCCAAACTTTCTGAGCCGGTCAGGGCGGTCGAAAATCAAAACCGGTCCATACGCGTTCTTCTGGTCGAGGATGACGAGTTGATCCGGATGAATTCGACGGAGATGCTGTCGGAGAGCGGCTTTGCCGTCGTCGAGGCCGGAAATGCGGCGCAGGCGCTGAAAGCTATCGAAGCGGATCAGATCGACGTTCTCGTCACCGACATCGGCCTGCCCGACATGAAGGGCGGCCAACTGGCGGTGGAGGCCCTGCGCCGCAAGCCGGGGCTTGCCATTGTGTTTGCGACGGGCGACAGCCATTTGCCGGAAGGAGCGCCGGCAAGCGCGGTTCTCTTGACCAAGCCCTATGACGAACAGCAGATCGTCTCCGCCGTTGAACAGGCCCATACGGGCAAGTCGGTGGCGGCCGAATAGGCCGCCTTGCCGCAGGTTCAGTAACCGCGGGCCATGTCGACCGTCTCCGGCAGCCCGCCCGTTTCCCGCCACGTGCGGACATTGCCGGCCACGATCCGGGCCGAACTTTCCCGGCTTGTCGGCGCGGAAATATGCGGCAGGACCGTAACTTTGGGATGCTGCCAGAAGGCGGAAGTGGCGGGCAGCGGCTCCTGCTCGAAGACATCGAGAACGGCGTGCGAAAGCCTGCCGGAATCAAGCGCCGCAATCAGGTCATCGGCGACGATGACCGCGCCGCGGGCGAAATTGATGAGTGCCGCCCCCTGTTTCATTTCGGCGAGACGGTTGGCATCAAGAAGACCGCGCGTCGCATCGGTCAGGGGCACGAGGCAGACGAGAATGTCGCTCTTTTCCAGCAACGCCTGCAGCCCGGCATCGCCGGTCAACGTTTCCACGCCCTCTATCGCCTTGGCCGAACGGCTCCAGCCTGCAACGTTGAAACCGGCATGGATGAGGCGCTCCGCCGCAGTTGTGCCGAGGGCTCCGAGGCCGAGGAGACCGACGGTCATCTCGCCGGGGTGGCGATAGTTTAGCTCCTGCCAGAGCGCCTTTTTTTGGTTTTCGCGATAGGCGGGCATGTCGCGCTGCAGATAATAGGTCCATGCCAGCACGGCTTCGGCCATCACGCGGGAAAGCTCCGGGTCCTTCAGCCGAACGATGGGGGGTGCCTTATCGCCCAGTTCCAGCACCAGTCGCTCGACACCCGCCCACAGGCTGTGGATCCATTTGAGGCCCGGAAGTGCCGCGATATCGGCCGGATCGGGATTGGCGACGATGGCGAAATCCACTGCCCGGCGCTGTTCGCCCGTCAATTCGGAAAAGGAAAGGATTTCCTCCTGGGGCATTGCGGCGCGCAGCGCCTCTTTCCAGACGGCTTCCGTTTCCGCATTCATCCGTGAAACAAAGGCAATGGGTGATGGCATGGTACTGATCCTGCTTGCGATTTTAGCTTCATGCCATAAATGCGCAATTTCAGGGGGCAATGCCATGGGTGGAATGGGGGAATTTGTGATTCTTCCGTCATGCCGGACTAGATCCGGCATCCAGCCGCCGCGCGTCTGCGCGGCGTCAAGACTTCTTTTCAGCCCAAGGACTTGGGCTGGCTGGACCCCGGCTCGGGGCCGGGGTGACGGAGTGTGGATGCAACCGGCCTGTTAAATCTTCACCATTACGCATCTTCCTTTACCGGCGGCTTCGCATCGCCGTAATAGGCCGAGAATTTCTCGTGATAATGCTCCGAACCGCCGGGGCCGGCATAACGCTGCAATTCCGTCATGTCGGTCTTGTTCAGCACGATGCCGAGCGTCTTGTTGGCGATCTGCGGTTCGTTGGCCATCAGGTTCTGCACCATCTGGATCGGCGTCTTGCCCCATTCGGTGACGAAGACGAAACCGTCCACCTGCGGCGCAAAGGCCTTGGCGTCTATGACGGGAACCACGGGTGCAAGGTCGACGATGATGTAATCGCAGGCCTCTCGCGCCGAGTCGATGAATTTGCGCATGCCGGAGGAAGACAGAAGCTCGCTCGAATGGGCGAACTGGTTGCTGGTGGAAACCGGCAGGATGCCCATTTTCGTGCGCGTATCCACTTTCACAGCCTGCGTCCATGGAACTTCATCGAGCACCACTTCGACGAGGCCGGCGGATTGCCGTGTCGTCAGCATGCGGCTGAGGCCGGGATTGCGGATATCCGCATCCACCACCAGCGTGCGCTTGCCGGTGGAGGCGATCAGCCCGGCGAGATTGAGCGCCACGACCGACTTGCCTTCGTTCGGCAGGCAGGAAATGACGCCGATGACCCGGCACTGGCGCTCCTGAATGACGACATCTGCCGTCAGTTTCACGTTACGCAGCGTCTCCGCAAAGCTGGAGCGTGGGCTGTCGACGGCAAGGCGCAGCATTTTCTGGAACGAGACCTGTCCGCTTTCGTCAAGCGTCGCATTCTCGCCGCCGGGGGTGGCGGCGCTGTTGCCCGGCTTGGCGTTTTCCACGCCCCGTTCACCGATGAAGGGCAGGTAACCGAGAAAACGCATGCGCAGATTGTCACGCACATCATTGCCGGTGTGGAAGAAGCGATCCCGGAATTCGAGAAGCGCTGCGATACCGCCGCCCAGCATCAGGCCGAGAACGACCGAAAGCGCCATGGTCATGGTCTTTTTCGGGCTGGAAGGCGATGTCGGCAGGCCGGCTTCGGAGATGATGCGGGCCTTGGCGATTGGCAGCGACTGCTTCTGGGAAGCCTCCTCGAAGCGGCCGAGATAGGACTGGTAGAGGGTGCGCAGCGCGGTTGCCCGCTGCTCGAGTTCGCGCAGCTGGACCATGGTGATGTTGGCTTCGGAATTACGGCCAGCCACCCGGTCGATATTGTCGCGCAGCGACTGAACGCGGGAATTTGTGACGTCGTATTCGTTCTTCAGGCTGCCGGTAAGCTGCTGCAGTTCCTGATAGATCTGCCGCGAAACCTCTTTCTTCTCTGCGTCCAGCGCGACCGCCTGCGGGTGGTCGGCGCCGAATTGCTGGACGATGCCCTGCTGCCGGTCGGAAATGGTGATGTAGCGTTTGCGCAGATCCTGAATGACCGAATTATCGGTGTCACGGGCCGAAACGACGGCATTGTCGACGGCCGCATCCGGTCCCCTGTCGATGATCGATTTATACTGGTTGTAACGGGCCGAGGCCGTCGCGGCATCGGCCTGCGCGGCAATCAGCTGACCATTCAGGTCGGCAAGCTGGCCTTCGGACATCAGCTCGCCGCGCGAGGAGACGATGTTGTTGTCCGACTTGAATTTCTGCACCGCCAGTTCAGCCGCCTGGGCGCGCTGGTTCAGGTCCGTCATGCGTTCCTGCAACCAGACGGAGGCGCGTTCGCTGGCGTCGAAATTGGCGTTCAGCTGTTCGGTAAGATAAGCCTGCGCATAGGTCTTGGCGATCTGCGCGGCCAGCTGCCGGTCGGTCGAGCGGGTGGAAATGGCGATGACCGAGCTGCGGCCGACACGTTCCACCGTCAGCGACTGCTGCAGCACGGCGGCGGCCTTTTCGCGGCGTCCGGCGCGGATTGCGGCTTCGGAGACCGGCGGATCGCCCGGCAGGACGAGATCGAGAATGCCGCGCACGGAGGATTTGACGAGTTCGACCGGCGACATCGGCGGATTGACGATGGTGTCGTTCTCATCGAGCTTGGCCTTGTCGACCACCGTCAGCGCCATTTCCTTGGATTTCAAGATTTCCACGGCGCTGGCGATGCGGTTGTCGACGATCTGCGCGGCGGGCACCGGCGATTCCTCTTCCGCATAACGGGAAAGGCTTTCATCCAGGAGCACCTGCGTCATCGCGGTGTAAACGGGGGTCGCAAGCACCAGATAAAGGCCGGCCAGAACCACGGCGGCGATGACCGAAGCGGCAATGACATTGGCGCGACGCACCACGGCGGCCCACAGGCGGTCGAGGTCGATGAACGTATCGGAATCCTTGCCGGACTCCGGAAAACCGATGTTGGATTTAAAGGTCTTGTGGTGCATGGACCTACCTTGTGAATTAAAATGGTACGCGGGAAGCCGAACACATGCTCGCCTTCCCGCCTCCCGTTATTGGTGCGCCGGCCGCCTCCCCCGGCGGCGCGATTAAAGTCAGGCCGCCTGGACGCGGCTTTCGTGGTTCGCCACCAGTTCCTTCACCGAAGCGAGAACCTGGGCTTCCATGTCGGCGCGCAGCAGCGAGAAGGCGACGTTGGCGGCGATGAAGCCCTGCTTGCTGCCGCAGTCGAAAGTACGGCCGCTATATTTCTGCGCATGGAAAGACTGCTTTTCGGCAAGGCGCTTCATACCGTCGGTCAGCTGGATTTCATTGCCCGCGCCGCGTTCCTGCCTGGCGAGAATATCGAAAATTTCCGGCTGCAGGATGTAACGGCCATTCAGGTAATAATTCGAAGGCGCCCTCGAAGGTTCCGGCTTTTCGACCATTCCGGTGACGGCGAAGCCATGATTGACCTTCTGGCCGACGCCGACGACGCCATAGGACGACACTTCTTCCGGCAGGCATTCCTCTACGCCGAGAATATTGCCGCCGACTTCATCGTAAAGTTCCATCAGCCCGGCAATGCAGCCGCGTGCACCATAGGAAACCATGTCAGGCAGAAGCAGGGCGAAAGGCTCCTTGCCCACCAGTTCGCGCGCACACCAGACGGCGTGGCCGAGACCGAGCGGCACCTGCTGGCGCGTATAGCTGACGGTGCCGGCAACGGGCAGCATCTTTTCCAGCTGCAATACCTGCACGGTCTTGCCGGAGCGGGTGAGCGTGTTGATGAGTTCCGGCGCGCTGTCGAAATAGTCTTCGATGGCGGTCTTGTTGCGGCTCGTCACGAAAATAATGTGCTCGATGCCGGCCTGCATGGCCTCGTCAACGGCATATTGCACGACCGGACGATCCACGATCGTCAGCATTTCCTTCGGCATCGCCTTGGTGGCGGGCAAAAACCGTGTGCCGTTGCCAGCTACGGGAATGACGGCTTTTCTGACAGTTTTGTTCAGGTCCATCGCGTTCTCCTTCATCAAGGTTTGATCTGTCCCCAGTCCCCGCGCAGATTTCGTCCACGCGTCAATTTCACGAAATCTGTCTTTTCACCCCAGTATTCGCCGCGGGTGCAAACATGGCGTCCCGCAGCCTCCTCAGCCGCACCGCTATCGGCATTCTCAAGTGCCCCAGCACGGCAGGATCCCTTATCGTGGTCTTCAAGGCGCCCAGTACCGAGCGGCTCTTGATGTTTTCCACCAATGTCAAAAAATTATGCGCCAGCCGCAGGCTGCGGGCTCTCGCCTGCTGCGCATCCATGGCGGCGGGCAGCAATGTGTAATGGCTCAGGAATTCCTGATCCGCCCGCATCATCGCTTCGACGTGATGTAGCTCGAGCACGCGCGAAATCGAGCCTTCGCGAATATTGTAGACATAACCCGGCTTCGGTTCGATGACGCAAAGACCGCCGGCGGCGAGCGCCGAGGCGAGCAGGATATAATCCTCGCCGATGCGGATGTCCTCGCGGAAGCGCAGTCCCTCGACATTGAGGAAATCGCGCCGGAACATCGGTTTCATGTAGCCGAAGTTGAAGGTGGCGCGGAACAGAATGTTGGAGGAAATGAAGTCCTCAAGCGTGAGAACCGGCCGTTCCTCCAGAAATTCTTCCGGAAACATCGTCTCCATGGGCCTGCCGTCGGTATAGACCACATCGAGATTATCGACCGCAATCGCCGCATTGGCGGCTTCCGCCCGGCACATCATGCAGGCGGAGCGCTCCGGGCGAATGACATCGTCGGAATCGAGCACGGCGATCCAGCGTCCGGTCGCGGCTTCGATACCGGCATTGCGCGCCCCGCCCGGACCGAGGTTTTCGGCAAGAGCAAGCAGGCGGACGCGCGGATCGATGATGGCGATAGCTTCCACGAGCGCAATGGTGTCATCGGCGGAGCGGTCGTCGACGACGATCACTTCCAGCGTTACACCCTGCTGGTCGAGTGCGCTTTGAATGGCGGCTTCAATCGTATCGGCGGCATTATAGGCGGCGATGACGAAGCTGATATCGGGCGGCGAGGCAAGGTTTTCCATCAGGTCGCCTCCACCGCGCCATACTGGCGGATTTCACGCACGCCGAAGGCGCCGCTCATCGAGCCCATATGCAGTGCGCCACGCAGTGCATAACGGTTGCGGCGCACGGCGTTGAAGCCGTTCAAGGCGGCGAAGACGGCGCAATACAGCACTTTCGAACCTGCCTTCAGCACCTGCACCACGCGGCGTATACCGGGTTTCCTGTCCGCCAGCACGCGGCCATGGGTCTGGCCGGAGCGGAAGCGGCGCTTGGCAAGCCACATGAAGCTTGCGCGATTTTCCGGCACCGGTTCGGACAGCATGGCGTCTTCCGCAAAAACGATGCGGCCGCCAGCGGCGTGAAGATGCGAAAAGAAATGGGTGTCCTCACCGCCGCTCTGGCCGAGCGCCAGCGCGAAGCGCCGGCCCTTCACCGAGGGCGCATCCATCTTGAGCAATGTGTTGCAGGTATAGCCGGTGATGATCTCGCCGTTCACCCAGACCGGAACTGTCGAGTGGAAATCGCCGCGTTTCATCCAGCCCGGCGCGTTGTCCCGGTAAACCGCCGTTACGGGGCCGAGAACGGCTTCCGCACCGGTTTCATCGGCCTTTTCCAGAAGGGCAGCCAGCCAGTTCGGCGGGGCGGTCTCGTCATCATCGATGAAGGCAAGATAATCCGCCTTGCATTCCGACAGGCAGGCATTGCGGGCAATCGAAATATTCGATTTCGGGCAATGCACATAGGTGATCTCGAAGGGTGCTGTTTCGCGCAGGCGATCGACGCTCGCCTTGGCGCTCGGCTCCTCGTCATTATCGGCAACAATCAGCCGAACTTTCACGCCTTCCGGCACCTCCAGTTCGAAGAGTGACAGAAGTGTGGCAACCAGCGCCGGACGTCTGTAGGTGCAGATGCCGATATCGACGGTTTTCGAATCATGTGGGCGGGTGACGGTGTTGTCGGTCATGAGACAGCCTTTCTTCCCCGGAATTTCAGGAGTTCCAGCCAGAAGCCGGTGGACCAGGCCAGATGCATCACCATTGCCGAAAAGGCGGCGAGCGGGCCGTATGGGTTTTTCTGACCTATTGCCATCCACAAGCCATAACCCACACATGCGGCGATCCAGAGGCCGAGCGGAATAAGTGCCGCCCAATGCACAAGCGACAGCAGCGCGAGGATGAAAACCGGCAGCACGGCGAGCGGTATCATCTGTCGGATTTTCGGGATCGAGCGATGTTTCAGCAGGTTCTTTGCCCGGCCGCGGCCATAGGCGAGATATTGCCGGAACAGCGGCATGACGCTGGCGCGCGGATAATAGGTCATGCGGGTTTTGTCGGTCATCCAGATGCGGAACCCGGATTTACGCAGCCGGAAATCCAGCTCGGCATCCTCATTGTGGCTGAAGCTCTCGTCATAACCGCCGACCGCGTCGAAAGCGGCAATCCGCATCAGCGCGTGGTGGCCATGGTCTATCCAGTGGCCTTTGGCACCTTCGCGGTGCTTGGAGCCGCCATTGCCGAGCTTGGAATTCTGCGCGATGGCCGTCGCCTTCTGAAACAGGCCGTGGCCGACCGTATCCATGGCGACGACGACGGAATCCGCGCCAGTGCGCTCGGCATCCTCGATAAGCCTCTGGCAATAATCGTCGGGATAATCGCCATGGGCGTCGATGCGGATGAGGTAGTCGAAATCCTCGCCGAAGGTGGCGACGGCAAGGTTGATGCCGGCGCTCTGGATGCGCTTCGGATTGGGAAGAAGCGTCACGCGGTCATCCGCCGCCGCGAAGGCGGAAACGATATTGGGGGTTCCATCCGTGCTGCCGCCATCGGCAACCACGATGCGGAAAAGACGCCCCTGCATCGCGCCGGTGAATTTGACAAGCAGCCCCTCGATCGTCTTCGCCTCATTGAGGCAGGGAATGACGATCAGCGTTCTGATGCCGGAATGACCAAGACCTTCCATGATTTGCCCCCTACGCACTACACGGGTGAAAACTGCGCTTCACGGGCATGGCCGGAAGCGGATTTGGCGAGAGAGGACAGTTGCTGCACCAGCAGACGGCAATCGTCGCGGTCGGTCAGCCATTGTTTCCTGTCTGTTGCCGAGAGGGTGTTGAAGGCGTCCGCATAGGTTTGCGGGTTCATCCGGTTAAACAGCGCGGCGAGATCGCCAGCGCCCGCATGTTGCAGCACGAAGCCGATATCGCGCTTTTCGATGAAGCGGGCGGTTTCCGTGCCGGCCAGCGCAATCGGCAGGGCGCCATAGAGGCAGCCTTCGTAAAGCCGGTTGGGCAGCAGCCAGCTGGAATTCTGGCCTTCCTCGAAAAAGTCTATCGCCCAGGTGAATTGCACCTCGTTATAGATGGCGGCAAGGTCCTCGGGGTTCTTGTAAGGCCCATGGAAATGCACATGCGGGGCAGTGGCCACGAAGCCGTCGAAATCGGCAAATTCCGAATAGGCCGGCCGGCCGCGCAGGATGATTTCGACTTTGCCCTCCATTCGACGGGCAAATTCGGCAAGGATTTCCAGCGATTTGCGGCAGCGCAGCGCGCCGAACCAGCCGATTTTCCATGGTTCGCCTTGGGCGGGAGCGCGTGGCTGCGGCGTGGCGGCAACGGCCGCATCGAGCGCCAGCACCTTGTTTTCCTGCAGCAGGACGGGAAGATCGAGGCCCGACACGGGCTTGAAATAATGCTCCACGAAGGCGGGAGAGCTGGTGATCAGCAGCTTGGCGTCGCGTGCGAAATAACGCTGCGCGGCATTCAGCATTTGCCCGGGCTTTCCCTTGTTAAGAAGCAGGCGGTGAATGTCGAGACACTCGTAAACCAGCGCCGGCTGTCCGGCATAGATCGACATGGCCCGCTTTGCCAGCGCCAGCATTTCCAGATTTCTGGTAAGAATGACGTCGGGGGTGGGGATGCCGCTCAATGTCTTGCCGAGCGAAAGGCTGGCTTTCGCCACCGCCGCCATGCGCAGCAGAAACTGCCCGTCGGCGGTCTCCCCGAGCACGACGGGTACGACGCCTTCGATCTCCGCCAGTCGGTTCTGTCCGCGCCGGAAGCCCGCCAGCGTCACCCGCGCCCCGCCCGCAAGCAGGGTCAGCACCCGCCGACGAATAGCGGGGTCCGACAGATCATGCGCGAGATATAGAACATGGGTCATGCAAGGGTCCGGTTGGTTCATGCGTCAGAGACGCCGCGGATGACGGTTTGGTTCAAAAAAATCAGTTGAGGGCGCAGGCAATGGATTCCGGGAACTGACATTTGTCGCCGAGCGCCGTGAAGGCAAAACGATCAACGACCATCTGCGTCGCGCCGGAATAGGAAAACTTGCCCATCCAGTCCTTCAGCGTGTCGGTGCCCCACAGGCTGAAGAAAATCTTCTGGGCGTTTTGCGGGATTTTCGTCTCGTCGGTCACTTCATGGACGAGCTTGCCGTTGACGTAATAACGCAGGCGCTGCGGCTCCCAGACGAAGGCGTAATCGTTGAAGCCGGCATCGGCTCCGCCTTCCACCGGCACCAGCTTCTCATTGCCGCCCTTGGCGGAAATATACTGGTTTAGCTGCACCTGGCCCGTATTCCTGCCCAGCACCTCAAAGTCGATTTCATCGTGCGGCTTCTTGTCGGTCGGGCCGATATAGGTGAAGAAGGCGGAGTTGAGGCCTGAGCCGGTGGCGGCCTTCATGCGTGCTTCATAGGTGCCGTAACGATAACGCCCCTTGGTCTGAATTTCACCGCAGGCGAATTTGCGGTCGCCGGCCTTGGCTTCTTCGAAGCCGAGTGTCAGCTGGCCGTTTTCCACCGTCGCCAGTTTTTTCGACCAGGTGCAGTTTTGATGCGCGCCATTGTTCCAGCCGTCGGAAACGTACCAGAAGCTTCTGTCCATGGAATCGAAGTTCTCGATGAAGGATGCGCCATTGCCTTCCTGTGCCTGGCCGGGCGTCGCAAAGGGAGCAGCCAGAAGGGCCGCGGCGAGAAGAATGCGTGTCTGAACGCGGGTGACAAATGTTGTCATTGGTTCACCTCTGTCGTTGCGAATAAAGCGTTTCGGATGTCGGCGGGCCGATCATGGCGGCCCGTTTTGCCGCAAAGTCGGCCTTCGTCTTGCCTTTGCCGCTACGGCTTCCGGTCAGCACGGCATAGACGGCCGGCAGGTATTTGCGGGTCTGGGAATTGCTGACCACCAGAATGACGAAGGCCGACAGCGTCGCGCTGATATAGAAGGCGGGATAGAAATCCGGCCCGCCCTTGTTCCACACCATCCACATGATGACGAGCAGCGGATAATGGGCGCAGAAAATCCAGAAGCTCAGGCTGCCGGTTTCGGCAAGCCGCTGACCAAGGCGGCTGCGGATCAACAGGGCGGAAGACGCCCAGAAACCGAGCGCGCCGAAAACGGCAAGCAGATTGCGCGACATGTTGAGCCAGAAGGTGAATTCCGGGCCGGTGAAATAAAGTCCCGTCGCCAATATGGCCGAGGCGGCAAAGGTCAGCGCCATGATCGGCACGGCGTAGGGGTCCAGCGCCTTGACGTCGATACGATGAAGCGCCAGCGCAATGCCGAGCGAGAAGCTGAAAAGAATGGATTTCTTCTGGACGATGAAAATCGTCAGGTCTGGCATGGCGGTGATGAAGAGCAAAATGGCGAGCGTCGGCAGGGCGAAACGGCGCATCAGAAAGGCGAGCACTGGCGACAGCAGGATGCAGACGAAGAGGTCGCGCAGGAAATAAAGCGGCACATTCACCGGCAGTTCCTCAAGCGCCGTTCCGTGGCTGATGATTTCACGGGGGCTCGCATTCCACAGATCGGGGAAATACCCAACGCCGACATCGAAGAGCTGGATCAGCAATACGGCTGCAAACAGCGCGCCGTTCCACAGAAGGAAAGGCAGCAGCACGGTTTTCGACTTGGAACGGATCGTCGCCGGATAATCGAAACCGCTCATGCCGCGGCGAAACAGCAGGTAACCGGAAATGGCGCTGAGACAGGGCACGCCGATGCGAAACAGCGCATCGCCGAGGAAAACCCGCAGCCAGTCGAAGAAACCGTAAAGGCCGAGAAAAGGGCTGGTTTCGGCATCGTGCGGCACATGGACGAACACGATCCCGGAGATCAGCAATATGCGCATCAAATTGATACGGGAGGATAGGTTCTGATCGACAGTCACATCAGTCACCCCTATTGGGCGGCGTCCACCCACGCCGCGTTGCAACCAGAGCGAACTTAAGCCCGCACTGGAAAGTCTGGTTTCGACTTTGGGATAAAATGTGGCGACGCGGGAAAAACACAAGCTTAGATTTTGCGGGTGAATGTCTGGCGTTCCGGTCATTCCTGTTGTTGTAAAAATTCAAATATCTGAAATTGCTGGAATTTTTCTAAATATGGCCATCGTTAAAAATCGCCGAAGCGTGTGAAATTGTCATTTGTCGTGATATTGCGCTGCAAAAAGAACCGCCATCCCGCCCTGCCACGACGAGGGAAATCACTGCGGAAAGGGCCGGTTAACGGCGGAAATGAGGCACGTTTTTCTGCGGTTGAGCTAACCTTGGGTTGCAGTATCCCGCATGCGCCGCGATTTGACCATTCCGAGAATTTTCCCGAGGAGCGCCCGTTCGGTCAGCAGGATCAGCACCGCATAGATGAGGCCGCCGACGGCAGCGCCGATGAGAACCTGAAGCGTGGCATTGGGAACGCGCTCAGCCAGAACGTGAAGCAGATAACGCACCGCAACGGCCATCACCAGCGCCGCGATCATCGGCCGGCTGCTGACATAAAGGCCTCGGAAGAAGGGCGTATCGCTCGCCTTGAAGACGGCCCATGAATAGGCGACCAGCGTTACCGCATTGACGATGCAGAGCCACACCATCGCGTCGATCAGGGTGCCATAAAGCGCGGCAAGCCAGACCGCGACGGTGGTGACGATGGCGCGGATCGTTGCCGACCAGAACAGCACGCGGCCGTAACCTGCCCCCTTCAGATAGGGGATGAAGGTGCTGCATGGCGTCAGAATGGCCTTCGACAGGGCGAGCAGACCGAGGACCGGCCAGGCATAGGCCCAGTTCTGCCCGAAGATGACAAGCATGGCCGGCTCCGCCACGGCCCAGAGGCCGAACATCATCGGCGCCAGGAGCACGGTCAGCACCTGCGTACTGAACATCAGCGCATCGCGCCGGCGTTGTGGGTCGTCCATCATGCGGCTGAAGGCGGGAAACAGGACACCCATGACGGCCGACAGAACCACCTGATTGGGAATGCTGGCAAAGCGGTTGGAGGCGGAATAGGCGCCGGCATCGGCCAGACCCAGGTGTCGGGCAATGACCACCATCGGTGACTGGAAGGTAACGAAATTGGCGATTTCCGAGCCCATCAGCCCCGAACTGAAGCCGAGAAGCGGCACCAGCCGGCGCGGTTTCATGACGAAACGCGGGCAATAGCGCGAAACGGCATAAAGCCCGACAAGCCGGATGAGGGCCGCGGCAAAAAGCTGGATGATCAGCGCCCAGACGCCGAAGCCCATGAAGGCGAGCGCGACCGCGACGATGGCCGCGATGCTTTCCGACGCCATGCTCCACAGCGCGTCCTTGCTGAAATTCATCCGTCGCGCCAGCAGCGAATAGGCGACATCGCCGGCAAGCTGCAGCGGGATGAGGAATGCCATGATGCGCAGCAGATAGGCGCTTTCAACAGCACCCAGAAGTCCGCCGAAAAATTCTGCCCAGATGTAGAGGACGGCGGCCATGGTGCAGGAGATGGCGAGATTGGCCCAGAAGACGGTATGGATCGTTTCCATATCCTCTTCCTTTTCGACGATCAGGGCAGAGGTCAGCCCCGCGCCGGCGATCATCGTCAGAAACTGTACAACCGTTAGTCCTACCGCCACCACCCCGAATTCCTCCGGGGAAAGCAGTCTTGCGAGAATTGGGACCGTGACAAATTTAAGCCCGAATGTCCCTGTTTTTGATAAAACGCTCCAGCCGACATTCGTGGTGATGGTCTTTACATTTGGCGCTGGGGGCATACAAGCATCCTGTTTCTGGAGGCCGGCGGGAGGAAAGCCGGTTGGGAGTTGCCGATACCATCGGGGCCGCTTTTAGGATCGGGCCCGACACTTCTTGATCAACGCAAGGGGCGAAACAATGGCAAGATTTACTGTCGTCATTCCCTACTACCAAAAGCAGCACGGTGTCTTGGGACGTGCACTCGCATCGGTTTTTGCGCAGACTTACCAGGATTTCGATCTTGTCATCGTCGATGACGAATCGCCATACCCGATCGATCAGGAACTTGCGGAACTTTCGCAGGGTGAGAAAGACCGGATTCTCGTCATTAAACAGGCCAATGCCGGCCCGGGCGGCGCCCGCAACACCGGTTTGGACAATGTGCCTGACGGCACCGACTATGTCGCCTTTCTTGATTCCGACGATATCTGGACACCCGATCATCTGCAGAATGCGGCCTTTGCGCTTCAGACCTATGGCGGCGAGTGCTACTGGGCATCCATGCAGGCAAGTGACGAATTTTATTATCATTTCGCCATTTCCGAGCTGGAGAAAAATGAGGGTGCGGCAAGGCTTTCCGAGAAGCCGCTGGTGATCGAACTGCCGGATCTGGCAAGTGTGATGCTGCGCAACTGGAGCTTCCTGCATCTCTCCTGCATGGTGATCGGCCGTCCTCTTTTTGAGAAAATCCGCTTTGACCCGGCGCTTCGTCTGGCGGCGGAAGACGTGCTGTTTTTCTGCGATTCCATCCTGGCATCGAAGCGCACGCTTCTGTGTGACGACGCCGGCGCGATGCGCGGAATGGGGGTCAATATCTTCCACAGCATCGACAATACCTCGCCGGAATTCCTGCGCCAGCAGTTCAATACCTGGGTGGCGCTCGATACGCTGGAGGGGCGTTTTTCACGCCGGCCGGACGATGTCGCCTCCATCGCTTCCTATAAAAACACGGCGCGCAAACAGGCGCTGTGGAGCCAGGCGGGCAATCTGAAACGGCGCAAGGCACCCGAATTCGGACTGCTCCTGAAATGGGCGATGCGCGATCCGGCACTGCTGCGCGCCGCGTTCGAGCTCGGTGCTGGAAAAATCGTCCGCTCCAGATGAGCGAATTCTCGCCCGCAAGAATTTATATGTTTTTTCACCCAGGAGTGACCTCATGAAACCTTACCACTGGGAATCTCATCACGGAAATTTCGGTGACGATCTCAACCTGTGGCTGTGGGATTTTCTGCTTCCGGGCCTGCGCGATGTGCATGACGACGTCATGCTCGTTGGCGTCGGCACCGTGCTGAACGACGTTCTTTTGCCCGCAAAGCAACGCAAGCTGGTGATCGGCAGCGGCTATGGTTATGGCGCGGTGCCGGATACCAGCACCGAGTTCTGGGATATTCGCTGCGTGCGCGGCGAAAAAACCGCCGCGAAGCTGGGGCTCGCGCCCGAAAAGGGCATTGTCGATCCGGCCGTCATGGTGACCGAGATGCCCGATTTCAAAGGCCTGCCGAAGCTCTACAAGAAAACCTTCGTTCCGCACTGGGAATCGGCGGAATTCGGCATGTGGGAAACCGTCTGCGAACCGGCGGGGCTGACCTATCTCGACCCGCGTGGCGAGGCGAAAGCGGTAATCCGCGCCATCGCCCAGTCGGAATTCATCGTGGCCGAATCCATGCATGGCGCAATTCTTGCCGATGCCTTCCGCGTGCCATGGGTCGCGGTCAGCACCTCGCCGTCGATCAACAGCTTCAAATGGAGCGACTGGGCCGGCAGCGTGGGTGTCGAATATCAGCCGCGCTATGTGCCCGTTTCAACCCGCGCCGAGGCGGCGAAAAAGGGCTCGCGCTTCTGGGGCATGAGCTTCCCGCCGCCGCCCGGCCCCGTCATTGCCGAGACCGGTTCCGTTCCGGCACATGAAGGCCCGGCGCATGAGGGTGACGTGCTGGTGCGGCCGCAGGAAACGCAGCCCCGGTCATTGCGCAAATTGGCCAAGCAGGTGCTGGCAGCACCTTCCACGCTGGCGCTCTGGCAGGCAAGCCGCGCGGAGCCGCGTCTCAGCCCGGATGGCCGGCTGGAAGAGCGCAAGGAGCGTTTCGCCGCCGTTCTGGAAACGGTGAAGCGGGATTATCTCTGAGGGTGAAGAGTGGATGCGGCAGAGAATTTTCTGCCGCCTTCGCTTGAGGATGCCATCCTCTAGGGTCTCTATCGTCATGCTCGGGCCTGTCCCAAGCATCTGCAACCGACCGATCATACGATACGTGAGTAGATCCTCGGGACAAGCCACGCCCGAGGATGACGGCGAGGAATTGGCGCAGGTCGTCTTTTCCCCTACGAAACCGGCGTACCGTCCAGCAGATAACGCACGTCCCGCACCGGCGGCGATTTACGGAATCGGGCGGTCTTGTCGCTCCAGATGCCGCGCGTGATGGCGGGCAGGGCGGGGAGCCGCGCAAGGGCATGGCTCAGCGCGCCGCCCATTCCCTTCTGCTTTTTCGCATCGAGAAAATGGCGAAGCTCGAATTTGGCACGGATGTGTTTTTCGTGTTCCCGCATGATCGCCGTTTCCTCTGCCGAAAGCCGGCAGCCGGCGAGAATGGCCTTGTCCGCCTCGTATAAGCGGCGAAGATCTTCGGTGCGATGGCGGCCGCTCAGCGAGTTGCCGCGCACGATCGCGCCGTAACCGCAATGGCGGATGACCTTGTAACGCGCGCCGGCGGCCAGCGCCCGCACGTAAAGCTCGTAATCTTCACCGAGCCGCAGGCCGTCATCGTAACGCAGTGCATGTTTGTCAAGAAAAGCGCGGCGTATGACCGGCTTCAGAAACCCGGTTTCCCCGCGTTCAACGCCGGGCCTGGAAATATTGCCTTCCACGAATTCCGTCAGCGACAGAAACCGCGCCTGCGGTTCGAATCGGGCCGGCTGCATGGAGGATGCGCCGGGGACCGATTGCTGGATGAAGGCGATATTGTCGGCCACCAGATCCCAGTCATCGTCGGCCAGCATGGCGGCAAAACGGCCGCGGAAAAAGAAGTCGTCCGCATCGAGAATGCTGATGAGCGGCGCCGATGAAATAGAGATGGCGTGGTTGCGCGCAGCCGAAGGGCCTCGGTTGACCTCGAATCGCACGACCCGCAGACGGCCCGTGCCGTCATCCGCCGCATGCGCCACATCGCTCGTCGTGTCGGTGGAACCATCGTCGATCACCACCACTTCGCCGACCTCGGGCTCCCCGAGGGCGGAACGTATGGCGATATCGATCGTTTCGGATGCATTTTTCGCAGCGATGATGACGCAAATGGGCTGTGAACCGCTCACCATGTATTGTCCTTCTGCTTTGACCAACCGTCAGGATTTGGCCAGCAGAAAGTGTCACGGGTATGGATGCAAGCGATTTTTTTGCGACGCAATAAATGAAGCTGCGTGAAAGCTCACATATCGGTCAGTTTTGCACCGTGCGGCGGCGGGCTTTTTACGGCGTCCGCCTGCATTGCCTCGGCACCACGATCCCGCGCGAAGGTTTCGCGTATCCGCCGCTTTTCCCGGGCGACCAGAACGAGAATCCCAATGAAATAACCGACTTGCAGAATGACCGCGCAGATGAGGGTCTGGATGAATGCCGTGTAGAACGAGCCGTGGATGAAATATGTCGCAACCGCAAAGGTAAGCAATGCACCGATCATGCTGAAAAAAACACGAGGTGCATACATGGTGCTCTCCTCCCGAGAACGATTTCTCCATTTTTGACTGCGCTGCGGCATTTTTCTTCTTTGCAAGAAATATACGATGAGACCGGTGCTGTTTCAACACACATATACTTCTTCTAACGGTTGCGGCATGAAATTTCGGTAATCTTGATTGGTAAATTCCTCGGTAATCGATGACTTCCCCCAATCGGGGCTGCCTTACCAGGCGATTTCCTGCTTTTGAGAAGCTTAAAATCGTTCTCTTGCGGCCATTACCGGCTGTCTTACGCCCTCTGCAGACTTCGTTAACCATCTCGCCTTTAAAAAGTCGGTATTGATTCCTCAGCAAGAGCAAGGTGCCCGCGTGACAACGAGTTCAGAAGTAATCGCCTTTCCGGCAAAGAACCGTATTGCCGACGTAAAAAGATGTGCAACCATGCTTGACCGGCTGCATGGTGTGGAGGCGAATGATTTCTGGCGCAGGGAGTGCCGTGAGCTGGCCGCCCGTCTGATGGCGCTTGGCTATGAGGACGCCGCCATGCGGCGCGAGGTCATGGAATTTCAAAACGCCGTGCAGGCGGAATTGTGGGCGGGCGATGCCACGCAAGAGGCACGCCGCGATAGCCATTGAGGCCTCAGCGTTTTCCATAAAAAAGCCGGCAGGTGTCAAACCTGCCGGCTTTTTTGTTCATGCCCGTTTGATCAGGAAGCGCCGGCGCCGCGTGTGCGGGCAACGCCGTCGAGTGCGGGCTTGTATTTCGGGTCGAGCCGGGCGGCATGTCCATAGGACTTGGCGGCCTTGGCCATCTCGCCGCGACGCTCATAAACAAGCGCCTGGTTGGCCCAGGATTCCGCCACATTGCCATCCAGCGAAATGGCGTGGTTGAAATCGGCAAAGGCGTTCTCATCGTCGTTCAAGGCGACATAGGAAAGGCCGCGGCCGTTATAGGGTTCCGGCGAGGTCGACGACAGCGAGATTGCCTTGGAGAAGTCCTCGATGGCCTGGGCATGCTGGTTGCGCAGCTGGTAGATCAGGCCGCGATTGTGCCAGGCGCGTCCATCGGTGGTTTCAAGCTCGATGGCGCGGGAGAAATCGTTGAAGGCTTCGTTCACACGCCCGGACTGGCGGTAAAGATTGCCGCGGCCGATCAGCGCCACATCGTAGCTCGGATTGATTTGCAGGGCGGCGTTGTAGTCCTGCAGGGCCTGCTGCTGCTGCCCGGAGTTGCGATAGACCAGCGCGCGGTTGGCATAGGCCTGATAAAAGCGCGGGTTGAGCTGCAGCGCCTTGTTGAAATCCTCGATGGCGCGGCGCGAATCGCCGGCGCGGCCGTAAGCCGAACCGCGGACGTTATAGCCTTCGGGATCCTGCGGATTGGCGTTGATGACCGAGGTAAGCGAGGCGATGTTTTCCTGCGAACCCTGGGCACGGTCGATCCTGAACACATCTTCCGTCTGGTTGGATGTCGCGCAGCCGGAAAGACCGGCAAGGACGGTACAGACGACCAGAGAAGCGCGGAACCCTCTGTTGTTTTTCAATGGCACCCGGCGCGTTGAGGCATCGGAGTTTTTCACAACACAGGCGTCGACAGCGATCATTCGGTGTGGGTTCCCTCGCAGGCCGGTCTCACGGTCGTTTTCAAGAGCGTTCTCCGGCCACAAACACAAAGAGCGGCGGCGAATTGATCGCCCCCGCCCAACAAGCATTCAAAAACGTCCAAAAGACGGCCTATTAACGGCCTGCGCGGGGGCCTGCAACCAGACCTTCGCGCTGTGCACGCTTGCGTGCCAGCTTGCGAACGCGGCGAACGGCTTCAGCCTTTTCGCGAGCGCGCTTCTGGGAGGGCTTTTCGTAGTAATCGCGCATTTTCATTTCACGGAAAATGCCTTCGCGCTGCATCTTTTTCTTCAGGGCGCGGAGCGCCTGATCAACGTTATTGTCGCGGACTAGTACCTGCACGTTAAACCCGTTCCTTTGGTTTGGTTAATTTGCTATGTGAATAAGGCATTCGCACGCAAATAAAAAATCGTTCGTTCGGCTGTCGAGCCGGGCGATTGGTGACGTGCAATAACAGATCATTTGAGCCAAGTCCAGCCGGTAGCGCATAATCACCCAGCAAAATGCGGCTTGCCCGGAATTCTGCCTGCGATGTCGAAACAAAATCATTGCCGCGTCGCAAAATGGATATTGCCTCCCATCCCGATTTGCCATGTGTATGATGAGGGCCGGAGCCATGTTTCCGGCTTCTGGCCGGTTCTTGAGGAGCAGATTGCGAATGCGCAAATATTCCGTTTTTGCCGTGGCGCGTGAGGCGCTCAGGGGTCACAAGGGGTGGGATGCGCAATGGGCCTCACCCGAACCGCGCAAGGATTACGATGTCATCATCATCGGCGGCGGCGGCCATGGGCTGGGGGCTGCCTATTATCTTGCCAAGGAACACGGCATTACAAATGTCGCGGTTCTGGAAAAAGGCTGGCTTGGCGGCGGCAATACCGGCCGCAACACCACCATCATCCGCTCCAACTATCTCTATGAAGAGAGCATGGATATTTACGAGCATTCCCTGAAACTGTGGGAAGGCCTGAGCCAGGATCTCAATTACAACGTCATGTATTCGGCGCGCGGCGTGATGATGCTGTCGCACAATATTCATGACCGGCAGTCCTTCAGCCGCCATATCAATGCCAACCGTCTTTACGGCATCGACAATGAGTGGCTGACGCCGGAGCAGGCGAAAGCCTATTGCCCGCCGCTCGATATATCAGGCAATGCGCGTTATCCGATCAACGGCGCTGCCCTCCAGCGCCGCGGCGGCACGGCGCGCCACGATGCTGTGGCCTGGGGTTATGCCCGCGCGGCCTCCGACCGCGGCGTGCACATCATTCAGAACTGCGAGGTCACGGGCATTCGCCGCGGGCCGGACGGGGCGGTGACGGGTGTGGAAACCAATCGCGGTTTCATCGGTGCGAAGAAGATCGGCGTTTCCGCCGCCGGTCATTCCTCCGTCATCATGAAAATGGCGGATGTGCGCGTTCCGCTGCATTCCAACCCGCTGCAGGCGCTGGTTTCGGAACCGCTGAAGCCGATTTTCCCCTGCGTGGTGATGTCCAACACGGTCCACGCCTATATTTCGCAATCCGACAAGGGCGAGCTGGTCATCGGCGCGGGCACTGATCAATATAACTCCTATTCCCAGACCGGCGGCCTGCAGATCATCACCCACACACTCGACGCGATCTGCGAGCTGTTCCCGATCTTCCGCCGCGTCAAGATGATGCGCCAATGGGGCGGCATTACCGACAACACGCCCGACCGCTCGGCGATCCAGAGCGTGACGCCGGTGCAGAACCTCTTCGTCAATTGCGGCTGGGGCACGGGCGGCTTCAAGGCGACGCCGGGTTCGGCCAATCTTTTCGCGCATCTCATCGCGCGGGGTGAACCGCATCGTCTGGCGGCGGGGCTGACGCTCGACCGGTTCCGCACCGGCCGTCTTATCGATGAGGCTGCCGCTGCCGCGGTGGCGCATTGATGCTGGCGGCGGCCATGCTTGCGATCAACATATCAGGCGCGGCCGTGCCCGTGCCCGTCGGCCGCGTCATTCCCGAGGCCAGGGATTTTCGCAGCCAGAAGATTGCGAAGATGCAGGGGGAGAAAGACTGGCCCTTCATGGCGGAAAAAGGCCTGCTTCTCTGTGCTCCAAGTCTCGCGAACAAGATGGTTTATTTTGTCGGCGAGAAGGAGGATGGCGGGCAGGATTACCCCTTCGCGATCGACACCGACATGATGGCGGTTGCCATCGTCAATATGGGCCGGGCCTCGGCGCTACGCCCTTTCGATAATTTCGAGCAGCTTTTAAAGCGGCTTTCCCCTTTCGTAGCCATGGGAAAGCGGCTGTGTGACCAACCCGCCGGAACGATCCTTCCGGAAAATTCTCTCTAGGTGGAGCGACGATGCTTCTGATCCATTGCCCCTATTGCGGGGAAGACCGTTCCGAACTGGAATTCCGCTGGGCGGGCGAAGCCCATATCGCCCGGCCGGAAAACATCGCCGATATTTCCGACGAGGCCTTCGCCGAATATTTCTTCATTCGCGACAATGACAAGGGCCTCGTTTTCGAGCGCTGGCGTCACATTCACGGCTGCGGCCGCTTCTTCAACGCCGCCCGCGATTCGGTCAGCGACAAATTCCTGATGACCTACAAGGCGGGTGAGCCGAAACCCGATACTGAGACGGTCCTTTCCGCAGAAAAGGGAGCCGGGCAATGAGCGGCGATTATCGTATCAAGGGGGCCGGTCGTCTCACCCCGGCCAGAACCGCGCGCTTCACCTTCGATGGCAAGATTTATCAGGCGCTGGAGGGGGACACGGTCGCCTCCGCGCTTCTGGCCAATGGCGTGCATCTGATCGGCCGCTCGTTCAAATATCACCGGCCGCGCGGCTTCCTTTCCGCCGGGCCGGAAGAGCCGAATGCGCTGATCGACGTTTCCCGCGACAGTCTGCGCAAGCAGCCCAATGTGCGTGCCACGGTGCAGGAAGTGTTCGACGGCGCGATCATCGCCTCGCAGAACCGCTTTCCGTCGCTATCCTTCGATCTGAGCGCCATCAACGATCTCCTGTCGCCGATGTTCGCGGCCGGTTTTTATTATAAGACCTTCATGTGGCCGAAGGCCGCCTGGCACAGGATTTACGAACCGCTGATCCGCCGCGCCGCCGGTCTCGGCAGGGCGCCGAGCGAGCCGGATGCGGATCATTATTCCGGTCGTTATGCCCATTGCGATGTGCTGGTGGCCGGTGCCGGCGTCGCTGGTCTGACGGCGGCGCTTGCTGCCGCGAAAACCGGCGTCAGCGTCATTATGGTCGATGAAAATGCCGAAGTCGGCGGCGCGCTGCGTTTCGACACTGGCACGGTTATCGACGGTCTGCCCGGTTACGAATGGGCGCAGAAGGTTTTTGCCGAACTGAAGTCCCTGCCCAATGTGCGGGTTCTCACCCGCACCACCGCTTTTGGTTATTACAACCACAATTTCGTGGCGCTGGCCGAGCGGGTGACCGATCATCTCGCCACGCCCGCCAGACACCAGCCGCGCGAGCGGCTGTGGCAGGTGCGCGCCAAAAAGGTCGTGCTGGCGGCGGGTGCGATCGAACGTCACATGGTCTTTGCCAATAATGACCGCCCCGGCATCATGCTGGCCTCGGCCGCACGTACCTATCTCAACCATTACGGCGTCGCCGTGGGTCAAAATGTCGGGGTCTACACCGCCCATGATTCGGCCTATGAGACGGCCTTCGATCTGAAGAAGGTCGGGGTGAAAATCGCTGCCATCGTCGATTGCCGCGAGAACCCGGATCAGCGCCTGCTGGATGAGGCGCGGGCGCTCGGCATCGAAGTGCTGGCGGGCCATAGCGTTTACAATACCGCCGGCCGCCTGCGTGTGTCTTCCATGACAGTTGGCCGCAATGGCGGCTCCAACAAGCGCAAGATCGCCATCGATGCGCTTGTGGTTTCGGCCGGCTGGACGCCATCGGTGCATCTCTTCTCGCAATCGCGCGGCAAGCTGAAGTTTGACGCGGCTAACCAGCGTTTCCTGCCGGATATCCATGTGCAGAACGGCGTCTCCATCGGCGCCTGCAACGGCACGGACGATCTTTCCGCGCTGATTGCCGAGGCTGCGGCTGCCGGTGGCGGCGGCGTCGAGTTTTCCGGCGAGAATGCCAGGACCTGGACCGGTGGCATGATCGGTGCGGCCGAAGGCGCGGGTGAGGGCACCGGCGTCAAGGCCTTCATCGATTTCCAGCACGATGTCTGCGCCAAGGATATCCGCCTTGCCGTGCGCGAGGGCATGCATTCCGTCGAGCATATCAAGCGCTTCACCACCAATGGCATGGCGTCCGATCAGGGCAAGATGTCCAATATGCACGGCCTTGCCATCGCATCGGAGGCGCTTGGCCGGGATTTGCCCAAGGTCGGTCTCACCACCTTCCGTCAGCCCTATACGCCGGTCACCTTCGGCACGCTCATCAACCATTCGCGCGGCGCGCTGTTCGACCCGGCCCGCAAGACGCCGATGCACGAGGAAGAGCTGGCTGCAGGTGCGGTGTTCGAGGATGTCGGCAACTGGAAGCGCGCCTGGTTTTTCCCGCGGGCGGGTGAAGACATGCATGAGGCGATCAACCGCGAATGCAAGACGGTTCGGACAAGCGTCGGCGTGTTCGATGCCTCGACGCTTGGCAAGATCGAGGTGGTCGGCCCGGATGCGGCGAAGTTCCTGAACCTCATCTACACCAATGCCTGGGACACGCTGAAACCCGGCCGTTGCCGTTACGGCATCATGACCCGCGAAGACGGTTTCGTTTACGACGACGGCGTCGTCGGGCGTCTTGCCGAAGACCGTTTCCACGTGACGACCACCACGGGCGGCGCGCCGCGCGTTCTCCAGCACATGGAAGATTATCTCCAGACCGAATTCCCCGATCTCAATGTCTGGCTCACCTCGGCCACCGAACAATGGGCCGTGATTGCCGTGCAGGGGCCAAAGGCGCGCGAGGTTATCGCTCCCTTCGTCGAGGGCATCGATCTCTCGCCGGAGGCCTTCCCGCATATGGCGGTGGCCGAAGGCACCTTCTGCGGTGTGCCGACACGGCTCTTCCGCGTGTCCTTTACCGGTGAACTGGGTTTCGAAATCAACGTTCCGGCCGATTACGGCGCGGCCGTCTGGACCGCGATCCGCGAAAGGGCGGAAGCCGTCGGCGGCTGCCTTTATGGCACCGAGACCATGCACATTCTGCGTGCGGAAAAGGGCTATATCATCGTCGGGCAGGATACGGACGGCACGGTGACGCCAGACGATGCCGGGCTTGCCTGGGCCGTTTCCAAAAAGAAGACGGATTTCGTCGGCATTCGCGGTCTGAAACGCGCCGATCTCACGCGCTCCGGCCGCAAACAGCTTGTCGGGCTGAAGACGAAAGACCGGCTGACCGTTCCGGACGAGGGCGGCCAGATCGTTGTCGATCCGAACCAGCCGAAACCCATGACCATGCTCGGCCATGTCACCTCCGCCTACTGGTCGGAAAATCTCGGCCATTCCATCGCTTTCGCGCTGGTGGCGGATGGCAGGGCGCGCATGGGCGAAACGCTCTATATTCCGCTCGCCGATAAAACCATTGCCGTCGAAGTGACCGACATGGTCTTCCTCGACAAGGAAGGAGCCCGTCTCAATGGCTGACAAACTTCACGCAAAACGCAAATCTGTGCTCGAGGATTTTCACGGCGGCTCTCCCTTTGTTTCGCTGAAACCCGCTGCTTCCGCCTCGCGGCTCTCGCTGCGCGCCCGGGAAAGCGCCCTGCCGGCACTTTCGGAAGCGCTCGGTCTAGCCCTGCCGGCCCGCCCGAAAAGCTCCGTCACCTCGGGCCTGCGGTCCGCTTTGTGGCTCGGCCCGGATGAATGGCTGGTGATCGATCAGGGCGAGAGCGACCTGATGGCGGCTCTCGCCGGCGTTTCCGGCCGGTTTTCTGCAACCGATGTTTCCCACCGCAATACGGCCGTCATCGTCTCCGGTGCCGGTGCGGAAGCGGCACTCAATGCCGGCTGCCCGCAGGATCTTTCTCTCGCAAAGTTCCCGGTCGGCGCGTGCTCGCGCACCGTTTTCGGCAAGGCGGAAGTAGTGCTGCTGCGCACGGCGGACGATACGTTCCGGGTGGAATGCTGGCGTTCCTTTGCCGAATATGTCGGCGGGCTGTTGCAGGAGGCGGCTGAGGACGTGGCGGTTTAACCCGCCATCCAGCCCCGCCATTCCACCCATCGCCCATGGAAATCGGCCCGGCCGATTTCCTGTTTCTCGCCGGTCGGCCAGATCTGCAGGGTAATGGCGGCGCTGCCCGGCGTCGCATCCGCCTCCATTTGCAGCCGGGCAAACGGGGCATCCGGCGTGGCGCGGGTTCCAGCGTCGGCAATCACAGCCTCGCCTTCCTGTTTCAGTCCATCGGGCAGATATTGCCAGGCGACTGAGTGATAGACGACGTGGACAGCACCCGCATATTGCGTGGCAAGGCGGCGTTTCAGCCAGTCGACCGCGTCCGCCTTCTCGACATGCAGACCATGTTCCACCGCTATCCGCAGGGCGGCCGCGGTTCGCTCCAGCCGGTCTGTCTGATCGGCCCAGACATAGGACATCAGCCGCAGGCGATCTTCGGCGGATGACGGGTCGAGCGGGTTGAGATCGCAGCCGGCGCGCTCGATAACCTCGATCCGCTCATGGGCGGGCGTGTCGCCGCGCCATTCCGGTGACAGGAAAACATCGGATTGCTCACCCCAGGCGAGATCGCCGAGGCGATATCGGTAACGGTCGAATTGCAGGTTGAGGCCAGCGCTGGCTCCAACTTCGGAAAGCACCAGCGGCTTGCCGGTCAGTGCCGCAATCGAAAGAAAGCCCGGCAGCAGAACGGCGGAACGCCGAACCTCGTTGGTCTGCGGCGGTGATTTCAACCTTTCGAGGATGAAGGGGGAATGAAAACGCAGGGCGCTGGCGCAGGCCTGCCAGAGCGCTTCTTCGTCTTCCGGCGGGATATCGGCAAGCGGCGCGATCTTTTCCTCTATGGCGAGCGCATGCAGGGCGCCCGCCAGCCGGAGGGGAACGGAATCGCCCGAGGGGCCGACATCGCCGGGCCAGGACAAGATCCGCTCGCCCACCTCGGTATGGCGGTCGAGTCTTCCTGCCATGGCGCGGCAGAGCCGTGCGGTAAAGGGCGAGCCGAGGCTGTCGCAGGCTCTTGCCTGCACGAGAAACGCATTCTTTACGGCTTCGTCATGCATGCGGTCTCTCCCTTGCGGCAGTTTCAGGCGTCTTCCGGCCTGTCCTCCGGGTTGAACTGGCTGATGGTGGTCCAGCGGGCGGTAAGCGCCGGCTTTTTCTCGTTTTCGATGTCCACCGTCACGTCATAGGTCGTCATCAACATGGCCGCGCCGCGAAAACGCGCCTCCGCCAGTGTGAAGCGGCCGCGCACCCGCGCACCGCTTTTGACCGGCGTAACGAAACGAACGGCATCGAAGCCGTAATTGATGCCCATGGTCTGTTCGCGGATGCGGGGCAGGGCATCGTAATTCAGCGCCGAAAGCAGAGACAGCGTCAGGAATCCATGCGCGATGGTGCCGCCAAAGGGGCTTTCCGCTTTGGCGCGTTCCGGGTCGGTGTGGATGAACTGTTCATCCAGCGTCGCCTTTCCGAAAGCGTCAATCATCGTCTGGTCGACGGTGATCCAGTCGGAGACGCCCATTTCCGTGCCGACCAGATGTTTCATCTCCGCCAGCGCAATTTCTTTTGTCATGTTACCTCGTCCGAATTGTTTCGAGGGACTTATACGGCTGGCGACGCGAAGGGATCAACTGCGCAGATAAAACACCACGGAACGGGCTGGCAGGAAGGCGGGGTTGCCGAAATCCGTGCCGATCGCATGCCAGCCATCGCCGGGCAGCGTGAAAGGAACGATCTCGCGACCGCGATTGATGAGAACCGCAAGCTCGACCTCGTCGCCCGTTTCGCGGTCCGACGTTGAAAGCACCATGGCGAAGGCGGGTCCATTCGGGCTCTCCCAGTCCGCAACCGTCATGGGCTCTCCGCCCGGCGCAAGCCATGTCACATCGCCGCTGCCGGAAAAGAAGCCGGTCTCGGAAAAGACGCCGAAGCGTTTGCGAAGCGCTGCGAGAAATGCCGTGTGATCGATCAGTTCGGGGACAAGCGAAGACCAGTCGACCCAGGTGATGTCATTGTCCTGACAATAGGCGTTGTTGTTGCCATGCTGGCTGCGACCGCCCTCATCGCCGGCGGTCAGCATCAAGACGCCGCGGCTGACGAACAGGGTGGAAAGCAGCGCCTTCACATCCGCAATGCGGGCGGCGACAATGGCAGGATCATCCGTCAGGCCTTCGAAACCATTGTTCCAGGAGTGGTTTTCATTGTGGCCGTCGCGATTGTTCTCGCCGTTTTTCTCATTGTGCTTGTGTTCGTGGCTGACGAGGTCGAACAGGGTGAAGCCGTCATGGGCGGCGAGAAAGTTGACGCTGCGGCTGTTCGCTCGGCCATGGCGGGAAAAGATCGGCGAAGACCCGGAAAGCGCATCGGCCAGCGCCCCGGTGGTGCCGGCGTCGCCGCGCCAGAAGCGGCGCATATCGTCGCGGGCGCGGTCGTTCCACTCCAGAAAGCTCTCGGGGAAATTGCCGAGCTGATATCCGCCAGGGCCGATATCCCATGGTTCGGCGATCAGCAGGCGGTCGTAAAGTGCCGGGTCCGAATGCATGGCCGCGAGCGTTTCGCTTGCCATGTCGAAGCCATTGGCCGTTCGCCCGAGCACGGGCGCGAGGTCGAAACGGAAGCCGTCCACCCCGGCGTTCAGAACGAAATGCCTAAGGGAATCGACGGTGAGCTGGCGAATATAGGGATGGTCGCAGGCGACCGTATTGCCGGTGCCGGTATCGTTGACCAGCACGCCCGGTTTTCCCGGCGGGTGGCGAAAGGCGGTGAGGTTATCGAGCCCGCGCAACGACAGGATCGAACCTTCGATATCGCTTTCGCCGGTATGGTTGAAGACCAGATCGAGAATGACGCCGATGCCTTGCGCATGCAGCGCCGCAACCGTATCCCGCAATTCCCGCACGCCGCCGGGGCAGAGGCGCGGATCGAGCGCCATGAAGCCGACGGGATTATAACCCCAGGCGTTGGAAAGGCCGAGCGGCGGCAGGTGGCGCTCATCGATCCAGGCGGTGATCGGCATCAACTCCACCGCATCGACGCCGATCTTTTTCAGGTACGCGATAATGGCGGGATGGGCAAGTGCGGCAACGGTGCCCCCGATCTCTTCCGGCACTTCAGGATGCAGCCGGGTGAAGGATTTGACGGCGAGTTCGTAAATCAGCCCGCCTTCGGCAAAAAGCGGCGGTTGACGCCTGATCGGCTCATGCTGAGAAAGAATCGCTTTCGGCATGATCCCGCCGGTCTCCGCACCAAAGGCGTAAAGTGCGGGATCGTGCCGGAAGGGGCGGTCGATCTCCGTGGCATAGGGGTCGAGCAGCAGCTTTGCAGGATCGAACCAGAGGCCGTGTTCGGGAGCGTAAATGCCGTGAGCGCGAAAGCCATATCGCGTGCCGGGGCCGGCATCGGAGACGGTCAACCGGTGAACGTCATCTTCACCGCGCGTCATCGGCAAACGCGCCGTTTCTTTCTCGCCCTTCGCATCGAAAAGGCAGAGATCGATCTGCGAGGCGTGCCGGGAATAGACCGTGAATTCCGTTCCGTTTTCCGTCTGGATTGCGCCTTTGGGGAAAACGGAAGGTGTCTGCATGGTCTGTCTCTCCGGGGGATAGTTGTTTCTTCTTCGTAAGGGTAGAAGGTGGCCGTTAATGGAAGGCGGGTATGCGTCCGCCTGTGATCGATGGCGAACCCAAAACCTCTCCTCCGTCATGCTCGGCCTGTCCCGAGCATCTGCTACGCATTGATTGGACGATGCGTTGGCAGATCCTCGGCACAAGGCCGAGAATGACGTCGAGTTTGGAGAGAGGTCTGCTACTTCTCAGACGTCCTTGTGGCCGCCTCCCGTCTTTTCGATTCTGCGCCTCTCCAGCAACTGAACAAAACCCTCAGGTAATAACGCTCGGCTCGCTACGGCCGGTATGGGCCTTGATGCCGGCGATCGTATCGGCAACGGAAATCAGGTCGGCAAGCGCCTCCTGCGTTTCGATGCCGTGACGGGCTGCATCCGGCTCGTAACGCTCGACATAGAGGCGAAGCGTGGCGCCCGCAGTACCCGTGCCGGAAAGGCGCAGCACGATGCGCGAACCGCCTTCGAACAGGATGCGGATGCCCTGATTCTTGCTGACCGACTGATCGACCGGATCGTGATAGGCAAAATCATCCGCCGCCGCGACCTTCAGATTGCCGTAGCTGGTGCCGGGAAGTGTGGCGAGTTTTTCGCGCAGGGTTGCGACCAGCGTGTTGGCGGCGTCCGAATCGACTTCCTCATAGTCATGGCGGGAATAATAGTTGCGGCCATATTCGGCCCAATGCTTTGTGACGATGTCCTTCACGCTTTCCTTGCGCGCGGCGACGATGTTCAGCCAGTAGAGCACGGCCCACAGGCCGTCCTTTTCGCGCACATGGTTGGAGCCGGTGCCGAAGCTTTCTTCGCCGCAGATCGTTACCTTGCCGGCATCCATGAGATTGCCGAAGAATTTCCAGCCGGTCGGCGTTTCATACATGCCAAGGCCGAGCTTTTCGGCCACACGGTCCGCTGCCGCACTCGTCGGCATGGAGCGGGCAATGCCGGAAATGCCGGCGGCATAACCGGGGGCGAGTTTCGCATTGGCGGCGATGATCGCCAGACTGTCGGACGGCGTGACGAACATGCCCTTACCGACGACCATGTTGCGGTCGCCGTCGCCATCCGACGCCGCGCCGAAATCTGGACCTTCCGGGCTCATGACATCGTCATAAAGCTCCTTGGCGTGGACAAGGTTCGGGTCTGGATGGTGGCCGCCGAAATCCGGCAGCGGCGTTGCATTGCGGACCGAGCCCTTCGGCGCGCCGAGGCGCTTTTCGATGATCTCCACGGCATAGGGGCCGGTGACGGCGCTCATGGAATCGACCACGACCCTGAAGCCGCCGGCGATCAGCGCGCGGATGGCGGCGAAATCGAACAGTTCTTCCATCAGAGCGGCGTAGTCGGCAACCGGGTCGATCACCTCGACCGCCAGTTCGTCCACCTTGAAGCTGCCCATCTTGTCGAGATCGATATCGGCGGCGTCGGAGATTTTATAGCTGTCGATGACCTTCGAGCGGGCGTAGATCGCATCGGTGATCTTTTCCGGTGCGGGGCCGCCATTGCCGATATTGTATTTGATGCCGAAATCTTCGTTCGGGCCGCCGGGATTGTGGCTTGCGGAAAGCACGATGCCGCCGAAGGCCTTGTATTTGCGGATGACGTTGGAGGCGGCAGGCGTCGAGAGAATGCCGCCCTGACCGACCAGAACCTTGCCGAAACCGGCGGCGGCGGCCATCTTGATCGCCTTCTGGATGACTTCGCGATTGTAATAACGGCCATCGCCGCCGATCACCAGCGTCTGGCCCTGAAAGCCCTCAAGCGCGTCGAAGATCGACTGGATGAAGTTCTCGGCGTAATTTTCCTGGGCGAAGACTGGCACCTTCTTGCGCAGGCCGGATGTGCCCGGCTTCTGGTCCTGATAGGGCTTCGTCTGAACGGTCTTGATCATTGTTTCAATGGCCTTTCGAAATAAGCTGGCTGTAAAGCGCGGCGTAAAGACCGGCGCTCTTTTCCCAGGAAACATCGGATTTCATTCCGAGTTTCTGCATTTGTGTCCATAGTTTCGGGTCGTGGTAATAACGGACGGTCCGGCGGATCGCCTGTTTCAGACCATCGAGCGTGACGGGTGAAAATTGCACGCCGGTCGCCGATTTATTGGCGATGGCGGCATGGTTGGCGTCGATCACCGTGTCGGCAAGGCCGCCGGTGCGGGCGACGACCGGAATGCAGCCATAACGCAGCGCATAAAGCTGGGTGAGGCCGCAGGGTTCGAAACGCGAGGGAATGATGATCGCATCGCAGCCCGCCTGCATCAGATGCGACAGCGGCTCGTTATAACCGACAGCAACGCCGATGCGGCCATGGTGGCGGGATGCTGCCGCCAGAAGCGCGCCTTCCAGCGCCACATCGCCGGCGCCCAGCACCACCAGACGGCCGCCGAGGGAAACGATCTCGTCCACGGCTTCCGCCATGAGGTCGATGCCCTTCTGCCAGGTGAGGCGGGAGATGATGCAGAAAAGCGGGCTGTCATCATCGTCGATGCGGAAATGTTCGGCAACCGCCTTCTTGTTCAGGGCGCGGTTCTTGAGATTGGCGGCTGAATAATTGTCGTGGATCAGATGGTCCGTCGCCGGGTTCCAGACATCGGCATCGATGCCGTTGACGATGCCGTGCAGCACATGGGCGCGGCTGCCGATGACGCCGTGCAGGCCCATGCCGAATTGCGGGGTGAGGATTTCCTCGGCATAGGACGGGCTGACGGTGCTGAGCGCCGTTGCCGTCTGCAGTCCGCCTTTCAGGAAGCTCACATCGTTATAATATTCGATGCCTTCCATGCCGAAGGCATGGGCGGGCAATGCAAGCTTGCTGAAGATATTCGCGCCGAACTGGCCCTGAAAAGCGATGTTGTGGATGGTGAGAAGGCTCGGAATCTCCGGCGTTTCGGCATAACGCATATAGACCGGCGCCATGGCGGCCTGCCAGTCATGAGCATGCAGCATATCCGGCCGCCAGCCGGGAAGCGCGCCGGCGGCGATGCGGGCCGCAGCCAGCGACAGCGCCGCGAAACGCTTCCAGTTGTCCGGATAATCCTTGCCGGTCTGGTCGAGATAGGGGCCGCCGGAGCGCTCGTAATAGGCCGGCGCATCGAGAATGAGGAGGTCGAGCCCCTCATGCCGCACTTCGAGCACATCGGCTTTTTCGCCGAGCAGATCGGTAAATTCGAAACATTTGACGGGGTCGGTCACGGCGGCTTTCACCGCCGGATATCCGGGTATCAATGTGCGCGTCGTGACGCCATGGGCTTCCAGCGCGATGGGGAGCGCGCCGGCAACGTCGGCGAGCCCTCCGGTCTTGATCAGGGGATAGATTTCGGATGAAACCGAAAGGACATTCATGGGCTCTACAGGTCCAGCTTGTCGATCATCGATTGGGTGATAAGGCAAATGCCGTTTTCGGTGCGGCGGAAACGTTTGGCATCCAGTTCTGGGTCTTCTCCTACAATCAGTCCTTCCGGAATGACCACGCCATGGTCGATGACGACATTGCTGAGCTGGGCATGACGCCCGATCTTCACACTCGGCAGTACTACGGCATTCTCAAGGCGGGAGTATGAATTAGCGCGCACCCCGGTAAACAGCAGGCTGCGCTGAAGCGAGGCGCCGGAAATGATACAATCGCCGGAGACGACCGAAGACACGGCTGAGCCGCGGCGGTTCTCGTCATCGTGCACGAATTTTGCCGGCGGCGTGATTTCCGCATAGGTCCAGATCGGCCAGGACTTGTCATAGATATCGAGGTCCGGCACCACATCCGTCAGGTCGATATTAGCCTGCCAATAGGCGTCGATGGTGCCGACATCGCGCCAGTAAGGACCATGCTCGAAATCCGAACGCACGCAGGAGTCTGCGAAGCGATGGGCGACGGCTTTGCCGTGTTCGACGATATAGGGAATGATGTCCTTGCCGAAGTCGCGGCTGGAAGTCGGGTCGGCGGCGTCGCGGCGCAGGGCTTCCATCAGGAATTTCGTGTGGAAGACGTAGATGCCCATCGAGGCGAGAGCAAAGCCTTCATTGCCGGGAATGCCCGGCGGATCGGCCGGCTTTTCGATGAAATCGATGATTTCGTCTTTTTCATTCACATGCATCACGCCGAAGCCGGTCGCTTCCATGCGCGGCACTTCAAGGCAGCCGATCGTCACGTCCGCACCGGAATCGACATGCTGCTGCAGCATGTATTCGTAATCCATTTTGTAAATGTGGTCGCCGGCGAGGATGACCATATATTCCGGCGCATAGGGCTCGATGATGTCGATGTTCTGGTAGACGGCGTCGGCCGTGCCTTCATACCATTGCGTTTCGGAAACGCGCTGGGAGGCCGGCAGGATATCGAAGCTTTCGTTACGTTCAGGGCGGAAGAAGTCCCAGCCGCGCTGCAGGTGCCGAATGAGCGAGTGCGCCTTGTATTGCGTGGCGACGCCGATGCGGCGAATGCCGGAATTGAGCGCGTTGGAGAGCGCAAAATCGATGATGCGCGCCTTGCCGCCGAAATAGACGGCGGGTTTTGCCCGGCGGTCCGTCAGCTCCTTCAGGCGGCTTCCTCTGCCGCCTGCGAGGACATAGGCCATTGCATCGCGTGCCAAAGGCTGAACTCTTTTTTCCGACATGGTGTCCTCCCTCTCTGTCTGTCAGTTTTCCGGCTCGAGCATGATCGTTGCGAGTGGCGGCAGGACGAGCATTGTCCCGATGTCTCCCCCGGCATCGACCGCCTGAACGCGTCCGCCATTTCCCTTGCCGCTGCCGCCATAAATTTCGGCGTCGGTGTTGAGAATCTCCCTCCACCGCCCCGCAAGCGGAAGCGGCACATAATAGTTTTCCCGATAGACCGGCGTGAGATTGCAGATGACCGCCACCGGCTTTTCACCCGGCGCCATGCGCAGCCAGGCGAAGACGGAATTGTCGTGGTCATCCACCACAAGCCAGCGGAAACCTTCCGGTTCGCAGTCGCGGGCGTGCAAAGCGGGTTTTGAACGGTAGGTGAGGTTGAGATCGCGCACGAGGCGGCGCATGCCCTCATGCATCGGATATTGGCGCAGGTTCCAGTCGAGCGAGCCCTTTTCGCTCCATTCGCTCCATTGTGCGAATTCCTGTCCCATGAACAGCAGCTTCTTGCCGGGATAACCCCACATGAAGGCGTAATAGGACCGCAGATTGGCGAATTTCTGCCAGTCGTCGCCGGACATCTTGGCGATCAGCGATCCCTTGCCGTGCACCACCTCGTCATGGGAAAGCGGCAGCACGAAATTTTCGCTGAAGGCGTAAAGCAGGCCGAAGGTCAGCTCCTGATGGTGGAACTTGCGATGCACCGGCTCGCGCGAGAAATAACTCAGCGTATCGTGCATGAAGCCCATATTCCATTTGAAGCCGAAGCCGAGGCCGCCCTCGTGGACGGGCTGCGACACTTTCGGCCAGGAGGTGGATTCCTCGGCAATGGTCATGACGCCCGGATGGGTGCCGTAGACGAGGGAATTCATCTTCTGCAGGAAGCGGACGGATTCGAGATTTTCCCGTCCGCCATATTCGTTGGGGATCCACTCGCCTTCCTTGCGGGAATAATCGAGATAGAGCATCGAGGCGACCGCATCCACGCGCAGGCCGTCTAGATGGAATTTTTCGGCCCAATAAAGCGCATTGTTGATGAGGTAGGACATCACCTCGATGCGGCCGAAATTATAGATGGCCGTGTTCCAGTCGGGGTGAAAACCCTGACGCGGATCGGCATGTTCGTAAAGCGCCGTTCCGTCGAACCAGCGCAAGCCGTGCTCGTCGGTTGGAAAATGCGCCGGAACCCAATCGAGCAAGATGCCGATGCCGACCTTGTGAGCGCCATTGACGAAACGCGCAAAGCCCTCCGGATCGCCGAAACGGGCGGACGGCGCATAAAGCCCGGTCGTCTGGTAACCCCAGGAAGGGTCATAGGGATGTTCGGTGATGGGCAGGAACTCGATATGGGTGAAGCCCATATCCGTGCAATAGGGAATGAGCTGGGCGGCCAGTTCGTCCCAGCTCAGGAACGTGCCGTCCTCGCGCCGCCGCCAGGAGCCGGCATGCACTTCGTAAATGCTGATCGGCTGGCGGCGCTGGTCCACCTGCGCCCAATGTTCCCGGTGGGCCTGGTCTTCCCATTTCTGGGTAAGTTCCGGTGCGGTAACGGAGGCGTTCTTCGGCCGCAACTCGGCGCGCCGCGCATAGGGGTCGGCTTTGAGGGGCAGAAGCTCGCCGTTTGCGCCGAGGATTTCGAACTTGTAGGCGCAGCCGGCATAGACGTCAGGCGCGAAGATTTCCCAGATGCCGGTATCCTTGCGGAACCGCATGACATGCCGGCGGCCATCCCAATTGTTGAAATCGCCGACGACGGAAACGCGCCGCGCATTGGGAGCCCAGACGGCGAAGTGGAAGCCCTCGACGCCCTCGAGCTTCAGAGGATGTGCGCCCATCCTGTCGAAGAGCCGCAGATGCGATCCTTCGCGGACGAAATAATCGTCCATGGGGCCGAGAACTGGGCCGAAACTGTAGGGGTCGGTCACCGCCCATTCGGCGTCGTCGCGGCTGGCGCGATACCGTACCGGCTGTCGCTTCGAAAGATCGATGCGGCCTTCGAAAAAGCCATCCGGATCGAGCCGCTTCAATTCGCCCACGAAATTTCCGTCCAGCGTCAGGACGGAAACCTCCTCGGCGCCGGGAATGAAACAGCGGGCGGAAAACCCTTCCGGCGTTTCGTGAACGCCGAGAAGGGCAAAGGGATTGGAATGCAAACCGCTCTTGATCGCCTCGATTTCAGCCTTCGTGATGTCGCCAGTCTTTTTCTCTTCGGCCGAATTGAGCGGTTTTTTCATCAGGCTCTCCAGATCTCGGTGGCATATTGGCGGATTGTCCGGTCGGACGAGAACCAGCCCATACGCGCCGTGTTGCGCACTGTCTTGGCATACCAGCTATCTGGATCGCTCCAGATCGCGTCCACCTCGCGCTGCGCATTGGCATAGGCGTCGAAGTCGGCGGCGACCATGAACCAGTCGCTGTTATAAATACCGTCGATCAGGCCGGCGAAACGGGAGCGGTCATCCGGCGAGAAGACGCCGGAGGCGATGGAAGACAGCGCCTGCGACAGCTCGGCCGATCCTTCGATGATCGCGCGGGGATTGTGGCCGTCGGCGCGCGCCTTGGCCACTTCATCCGCCGTCATTCCGAAGATGACAATATTCTCCGCGCCGACATGATCGCGCATTTCGACGTTCGCGCCATCGAGCGTGCCGATGGTGAGCGCGCCGTTGAGTGCGAATTTCATGTTGCCGGTGCCGGAAGCTTCCATGCCGGCCGTCGATATCTGTTCGGAAAGGTCGGCGGCGGGAACCATGATTTCCGCAAGCGAGACGTTATAGTTCGGAACAAACACCACTTTCAGAAGCCCGCGCACGGCCGGATCGTTGTTGATGACCCGGGCAATATCGTTGGCAAGCTTTATGATCAGCTTCGCGTTGTGATAACTCGGCGCCGCCTTGCCTGCGAAGAACTTAACGCGCGGCACCCAATCCAGTTCCGGGTGAGAACGGATCTGATCGTAAAGCGCGACCGTTTCCACGAGGTTCAGAAGCTGACGCTTATATTCATGGATACGCTTGATCTGGATGTCGAACATGGCCGAGGGATCGACGCGGATGCCCATGCGCTGCGCGACAGTATTGGCAAGCCGCACCTTGTTCAGACGCTTCACCTCGGCGAATTTTTCGCGGAAACCGGCATCGTCGGCAAAACGGTCGAGCGCGGTGAGCTTTTCCGCATCGTCGAGGAAATCGTCGCCGATTGCTTCGCGCAGCAGGCTGGTCAGGCCCGGATTGCACTGCATCAGCCAGCGGCGCGGTGTGATGCCATTGGTCTTGTTGTTGATACGCTCAGGATAAAGGCTATGCAGGTCGGCAAAGACCGTTTCCTTCATCAGGTCGGTATGAAGGGCGGAAACGCCGTTGATGGAATGCGAGCCGATGAAGGCGAGGTTGCCCATGCGCACGCGGCGTTCGCCGCCTTCATCGATCAGCGAGATCGAACGGATCTGCTGATCCGTCATCTTCTTTTCCTTGCGGGCGTAAACCAGCGTGTTGGCGTTGATCGCATAGACGATCTGCATATGTCTTGGCAGAAGACGCTCGAGCAGCGGTACCGGCCAGCTTTCCAGCGCCTCCGGCAGAAGCGTGTGGTTGGTATAGGAGAACGTGCCCTGCGTGATCTTCCACGCTTCCTCGAATTCCAGACCGTGCACATCGCACAGAAGACGCATCATTTCGGCGATGGAAATGGCCGGATGCGTATCGTTGAGCTGGATCGAGACCTTCTCGGGCAGCGAGGTGAAATCGGGATATTGCTGCAAATGGCGGCGCAGAATGTCCTGCAGCGAGGCGGAGGAGAAGAAGAACTCCTGCCGCAGGCGCAGTTCCTGACCGGCCGGCGTCGCATCGGCGGGGTAGAGAACCCGCGTCAGGCTTTCCGCCTTGTTGCTTTCGCGCAATGCGCCGATATGGTCGCCGGCATTGAAGGCGGCCAGCAGAATGGGGTCGATAGGCTGCGCCGACCACAGGCGAAGCGTATTGACGCGGGTGCCGCGCCAGCCGACGACCGGTGTGTCGTAAGCCATGGCGATCACGCGTTCGGCCGGTTTCCAGACGAAACGCTGCGGATCTTCATAACCGCCGATGGTTTCCACCGAGCCGCCGAAGCCGACCTCATAGGAGCTTTCGCGGCGCTCGAATTCCCAGGGGTTGCCGTGCGCCAGCCAGGTTTCCGGCAGTTCCACCTGCCAGCCATCCGCCATCTGCTGGCGGAAGAGGCCGTGCACGTAACGGATGCCGTAGCCATAGGCGGGGATGTCGACGGTCGCCATGGATTCCATGAAACAGGCCGCAAGCCGGCCGAGGCCGCCATTGCCGAGCGCCGCATCCGGCTCCAGACCGGCGATGACATCCAGATCGACGCCGAGCGAGGACAGGGCATCGCGGATTTCGTGCATCAGGCCGATATTGGAGATGGCGTCGCGCATCAGGCGGCCGATCAGGAATTCGAGCGACAGATAATAAACGCGCTTGGAATTGTTGGCATAGGCCTTGCGGGTGGATTCCATCCACTTGTCGATGATGCGGTCGCGCACGACGAGAATGGTTGCGGTCAGCCAGTCATGCGGCTTGGCAACCTTGACGTCCTTGCCGATACGGTAGGTGAGGCGTTCGATGATTTCCGACGCCATGATTTCCGGGTTGGAACTGCGCGGGGCGGGACGGGGAAGATCGGCGGCGTTAAGATTATTGATCATTGGTCGGTCAGCACCTTGGTGGGAGGAGAGGGTCTGAGAGGTTGATCCGGCTTGCCTTTGCTGATGCCAGTTTATGCATCGATATGGAGGCGTGGCAACAGCATTTTTTTCGGAAAATTGAACAGCTTAGCGCAATGAAAAATAAGTGTTTTTCTCGGCGCCCAAAGGATCGCCGAAGGCATTGATCGCCCTGTCTGCGCCGTTCTTCAGCGAATTTTCTTGGTCCTTGCGATGCCGGGCATCGCGCGGAAAAGGGGAAGAGGCTGCAATACTTCTGAAATGGTTCACCGGTCCTGAAATCTGTTTCGAACTATCGGATCACACACTAGCCTTCGCGGTTGCGAAAATTCAATGAAAATAAACAGGGCATCGCCGCTGCCGCGCCGACCTGTGGTGGAGCGGTGTAAAAACCGGCTGCGATCATCGCCAGTGGCGCTGTTTACGGCAGGAGGAAAGGCTCCATGGCCATCTCGCCGGCGCGGATCGTCACCCTGGTATTGGGGGGAACGGCGCACCAGGGCGCGCAATCGAAGGAAAAGGGTTCGGAACTCAATGCGATGCCGTCATCAAGCCCGCGCCAGTAGAGTGTCGGCGGCTTGTCGTCGCTCGACCAGCGGAAGGCATGCAGGCAATCGCCATCCATCAGCACGGCGCTGAATCGCAGTGCGGAAGAAACACCTGCCGCCATCATCTTTTCCTGGCAGAGCCGCAGCGCGGTGGAAATGGCGCGAACCGGCTCGGCATCGAGGCCATGCCCGGCGGCGATGAGGAAGATCGCTTCGCTGTCGCCGGTGCCGCGTCGCGACGCATAGATATCGTCGGGAATGAGGGAATCGATGTCGCGCCTGATCTGCTCGTAACCGCCGATCTGGCCGTTATGCATGAACAGGTATCGCCCATGCGCAAAGGGATGGCAGTTGGCGCGGGACACTTCGCCTGACGTGGCGGAGCGGACATGGGCCATGAACATGCCCGAGCGGAGCTGGTGGCAAAGCGCCGCCAGATTGGCGTCGGACCAGGCGGGCCTTGTATCGCGAAAAACGCCGGGCGTTCCGCGTTCGCCATACCAGCCAAGGCCGCAGCCATCGCCATTGACGACGGTTTTCGCTTCCCTTGCGGCCATGGACTGGCTGACCAGCGATGCTTCCGGCTCGATCAGCAGACTGTCGAGCCAGACCGGCTTACCGGAATAGGCAAAGAGGCGACACATTCATGCGGCTCTGTTCAGGGCCTTGTTTCCGAGCGCGAAGCCGACGGCGGCCTTCGCGTGAATGGCGGTCGAATCGTAACCCGGCAGCGGCAGGGCATCGGGATCGATCAGCAGCGAAATCTCGGTGCAGCCGAGAATGACGGAATCGACGCCGAGTGCGCGGGCCTTCTCGATGACCGCGAGATAACGCTCTCGCGAGCAGGACTTGATTTCGCCCTGGCAAAGTTCACCGAAGATGATGTCGTGGATTGCAGCCCGGTCTTCCGCATCGGGCACGACCACCTCGACGCCGTGGCGGCGCATGCGGTCGGTGTAGAAACCATGTTCCATCGTGTAGCGGGTGGCGAGCAGCAGCGGCTTGCGGCGTCCATCCGCCTTCAGGGCTGCGGCGGTTTCATCGATGATATCGATCAGCGCCACGCCGGACATCTTCTCCACGGTGTCCGCGACCAGATGCATGGTGTTGGTGCAGATCAGCACGCAATCGGCGCCCGCATTGGCAAGCCGCGCGCCGGCAGCGCCCAGAAGGGCACCGGCCTCATCCCAGCGATCGGCCTTCTGAAGGGCGACGACCTCTGAAAAATCGAGCGAATGCATGACGATGTCGGCCGAAACCAGCCCGCCGCGGTTGTCACGCACGGCCTCGTTGATCATGCGGTAATAGGTTGCGGTGGATTCCCAGCTCATGCCGCCAATCAGGCCGATCCGTTTCATAAGAGTTCCCTTATCAAGTTTGATTAAAATAATAATGCCATCCTCTGGGCGAAAACAGCATGCGTTTTTGAAGGGATTTCATGGCCTAGATGCAAAATTAGGGCGTTCTTTCACTAAAGATCGCAAATTTCTTGCGCTGTTGCGCTAACCTGTGCATCCTTCGCCGATGATTGATGACCGTGACCGCCGAATCCTTGCGATTCTCCAGGAGAATGCAGAAACGCCGCTTGCAGATATTGCGGAGGAAGTGTCGCTGTCGCTGTCCGCCTGTTCGCGGCGCATTACGCGGTTGCGGGCGGAAGGTTATGTGACGGGTACGATGGCGCTGCTCGACCGGCGCAAGATCAACCTGCCGACCACGGTTTTCCTGCTGGTGAGAACCGGCCTGCATGCGGAGGACTGGCTGGACCGGTTCCATGCCGCCGTCAGCACCATACCGGAAATTGTCGAGGTTCACCGGCTGACCGGCAATTTCGACTATATTCTGAAACTCGTGCTGCCGAATGTTGAATATTACGACACGATCTACAAACAGATCCTGCGCCGCGTCGAGCTTTACGACATGTCCGCCTATATCTCGATGGAAACGGTGAAGCTGTCGTCTTCGCTGCCGACGACACATATCTGAGCGATCATCGAGCCTTGATCAGCGCCCCGTCTCGAAACGAACACCGAAGCGGAAGCTTCGCGTCTCGCCCGGTTGCAGTGTAATCGCATCCGAGAGTTCCGGCTGGTTGAAGGCGTTGGTCGGCGTTTCCACCGGTTCGAGCGCGATAGATTGGCGCCTGTCGCGGGCGAGCGTATCGCCGGTGAAGACATGCATGTGCCCGCGCTCCTGCCATACCGTCAGGCTCGAACCGTCGTGCCGGTTTTCCAGCCTCGTCTCGTAAAGCCCGTTTTCGGATGCGATGAGGTCGGTGAAGCAGACATCGAGCACATGGCCGGCCAGCGGCGTATGGAGAAAGCGGGTGTCGTCCCGTTTGATCATCCCGCCCTGTGGGTCCTGCAGGGGGATCAGATCCTCGTCTGTTTCAATTGCCGTTCGCGAGGGCAGCGTGAGGAGAAGATCATCGATAGACGTGGTGCCGGGCAGCCGGAAATAGGGATGCCAGCCGGCGGCGAAAGGCAGGGGCCGGTCATCGCGATTGATGCCGCGTATGTCGATGGTGACCCCATGGCCGGCGAAACGATATTCCACCTCGATGGCAAGCCGATAGGGATAACCCATGAAATCCGCAGGCTCTATTTCGGCGCGGAAGACGAGAATGTGAGCGCCGGTTTCCTCGAAAGACTCGGCAAGCGCGAAGGGCAGAGCTCTGGCAAATCCATGGAAGATGAGGGCTTCATGGGCAAGCACCGGCTCAATGCGGTGCATCTGCCCGCCAAAACTGAACCGACCATCAGGGATGCGGTTGGTGAAGGGGGCGAGAATGCCGTTTCTTACGCCATTTTGCGACTGCATTTCGGCAGGCGTCGAATATCCGTCGACAAGATTTTCACTTTTGCCGCCATCGGCAGAGACCGGCCGCCAGCTTAAAAGCGTCGCGCCCTCGTAAGCGATTTCGGCAGTGAAACCGTTTCCAGAAACGGTCAGACCGGCAATCCCCGTGCCTGTGGTGGAGGGTGTCATCGGGAAATTGTCCTTTGCATGCATGCGTCTGCGGTCATCGGGGCAGCTGCCGTGCCGATTCGCCCGATCATCATCGCTGAAGGACAATTTCGCAATGGCCGTTAAGGGCCCGCAAGGGCTGTATCAACAGGCTCCTGCCATCCATGTCTGCCGGGCAATCAGTCGGGAAAGGTGCGTTTCGCGCCGGTGAAATATTCCATCAGCGCGGCCTGATCCTCCCCACCCAGCCCGGCCGCCGTCAGCATGCGGTGCACCTCGGCGCAAACCGCCGTCAGCGGCATGGCAGTGTTGGTGCGCCGGGCGAGATCCTGCGCGCCGTTGAGGTCTTTTACCATATTGTCGATGCGGCCGGTGCGGCGGTAATCCTTCGCCACGTAGCGCGGCATATATTCCTGCAGGATAGCGCTGTCGGCGCGGCCGCCCTTCAGCGCCTGCGGGATTTTGGCGGCATCGACGCCGGCATCCAGCGCAAGCTGCGTTGCTTCCGCCACCGCAAGGAAGTTCAGCCCGCACAGAACCTGGTTGATGAGTTTCGTCGTCTGCCCCGCGCCGCAGGGTCCCATATGAGTGTAATTGCTGGCCACATGCCGCAGCACGCGGTGCGCATCGGCCACATCCGTTTCGCTGCCGCCGGCCATCAGCGTCAATTGCCCGATGAGCGCCTTGGGCGCGCCGCCCGAAAGCGGGCTGTCCACCCAGCGCAGGCCTTTTTCCGCGGCATCGGCAGCCAGTTCCTTCGTCGCTTCCGGATCGATGGAGGACATGTCGATGATGAGCGTGCCGGGCTTCGCCCCCGTCGCGACGCCATCCTTGCCGAAGACGGCGATGCGAACGATTTTCGGCGAATTGAGGCTGAGGATCACCACATCGGAAACCGAAGCCGCTTCCGCCGCCGTCCCCGCGCTCTGCGCGCCAAGGCTCGTCAGCGCCGCCACCTTTTCCGCATCCAGATCGAAAACCGTCAACTGATTTCCGGTCTCGATGAGCCGTGTGCCGATTGCCCCGCCCATGGCGCCGGCGCCGATGAGGGCGACTTTGTTCTTCTCGGTCATGGTGTTCACGGCCTCCTCCCAAAGTGTCGTGGTGTCGTCGGTTCAAAACCGGATGGCCGCAGCCGGCCATCCGGTTTCGGTGTTTTTAAAGCGAAGCGGTGATGCCGCCGTCGACATAGAGAATATGTCCGTTCACGAAGGACGAGGCATCGGACGACAGGAAGATGCAGGCGCCGACAAGCTCTTCGACCTTGCCCCAGCGACCGGCGGGCGTACGCTTTTCAAGCCATGCCGAGAAGGTTTCGTCCGCCACCAGGGCGGCGTTGAGCGGCGTGTCGAAATAACCGGGCGCGATGGCGTTGCACTGCAGGCCGTATTTGGCCCAGTCCGTCGCCATGCCTTTCGTCAGGTTGCCGACGGCGCCCTTGGTGGCGGTGTAGGGCGCGATGCCGGGGCGGGCAAGGGCGGTCTGCACGCTGGCGATGTTGATGATCTTGCCACGGCCGCGGCTGATCATGTGGCGCGCGGCCGCCTGTCCGGCGTGGAACACCGAGGCGATGTTGGTCTGCAACAGGCGCTCGAAGGCATCTGCCGGAAAATCCTCAAGCGGCGTGCGGTGCTGCATGCCGGCATTGTTGACCAGAATATCGATGGGGCCGACTTCCTCCTCGAAACCGTCGATGGCCTTGCGCACCGCTTCATGATCGGTGGCGTCGAAGGCAAGCGTTTTCGCGTTCTTGATGCCGGCTGCGGCAGCTTTCAGCTTCGCCTCGTCGCGCCCGTTCAGCACCACTTCCGCTCCTGCTTCCGCCAGCCCTTGCGCCAGCGCGAAGCCGATGCCCTGGGACGAACCCGTGATCAGGGCGCGGCGGCCGGAAAGATCGAACAATTTAAGGCCCACTGTTTCCTCCAGTCTCTCGACATTGCATTCATACAGGTTTATGTTATCGATAACATTCATCCCTTTCAGACGTGGATGTCAAGGCTTAAACGCCCGGTTTCGGTACGGATTGGGCGGGCGGGGAGGCCGCACGACGTGCAAATGCACGGCAGGCGGCGGTGACAGGGATGCGGATTATTTTGTCGCGCCGCTCTGGCGCGATGTCGAACGGGAGATATTTATGAGAGCGATTGTTGCCCATGGGGCGAAGGATGTGCGCATCGAGGAGCGGCCCGAGGAAGCGCCGGGACCGGGAGAAGTGCGGCTTCGTCTGGTCCGGGGCGGAATATGCGGCAGCGATCTGCATTATTACAATCATGGCGGCTTCGGCGCGGTGCGGCTTCGTGAACCCATGGTGCTCGGCCATGAGGTCTCCGCCGTCATCGAAGAACTGGGCGAGGGCGTGGAAGGGTTGAAGGTCGGCGGTCTGGTTGCCGTTTCGCCTTCCCGCCCATGCCGAACCTGCCGCTTCTGCCAGGAAGGCTTGCACAACCAGTGCCTCAACATGCGCTTTTATGGCAGCGCCATGCCTTTCCCGCATATTCAGGGCGCTTTCCGTGAGTTTCTGGTGGCCGACGCCCTGCAATGCGTGCCGGCCGATGGGCTTAGCGCTGGCGAGGCGGCCATGGCGGAGCCGCTGGCGGTAACGCTGCATGCCACGCGCCGCGCTGGCGATTTGCTGGGGAAACGCGTGCTCGTCACCGGCTGCGGCCCTATCGGCATTCTGTCCATTCTGGCCGCGCGCCGCGCCGGCGCCGCTGAAATCGTCGCCACAGACCTTTCGGATTTCACGCTCGCCAAGGCGAAAGAAGCGGGTGCGGATCGTGTCATCAACAGCAAGGATGAGCCCGACGCACTTGCCGCCTATGGCGCGAACAAGGGAACCTTCGATGTTCTCTATGAATGCTCTGGCGCCGCCGTGGCGCTTGCCGGCGGTATTACGGCGCTTCGTCCGCGCGGCATCATCGTCCAGCTCGGCCTTGGCGGCGATATGAGCCTGCCGATGATGGCGATCACCGCCAAGGAACTGGATCTACGCGGCTCTTTCCGCTTCCACGAGGAATTCGCCACCGGGGTCGAATTGATGCGCAAGGGCCTGATCGACGTCAAGCCGTTCATCACCCAGACCGTCGATCTCGCCGACGCCATCTCGGCCTTCGAATTCGCCTCGGACCGCAGCCGTTCGATGAAGGTGCAGATCGCTTTTTCGTAAGTAAGGTTTCTACGCGCGAATGCGCCGACGTTTTGATCGGCGGCGGGTCATCCCGCCGCCGATTTTTTCGACGGGTTCTTGCCCGTGGAGACTCGTGATGATGTTATCGATATCATCAACTGCTTTAGGTACGTCATTCCGGCCTTGAGCCGGAATCTAGCCGACGCGCGTCTGCGCGGCGAGAGAGTCCTTTCAGCCCAAGGACTTGGGCTGGCTGGATTCCGGCTCAAAGCCGGAATGACGGTGGGAAAGTGACGGACGCCAGCAAACGCCCCAGCCTGTCATACCCCTAACGCCACTGCCGCATATTTTGCCCCGGGCTGCACCCACGACCGTCTTTACCGAGGTCGTCTCTGCCCGTTTGCACATTTTGACGCAGGTCAAAAAGGTGATTTGCTGCTCGTCGTTTTTTGCGTTATCGAAATTTCAGAAATTACTGAAAATTCAGGAAACGTAAAAATGCCAACCAGCCTGTCCCCGCTCGTTCAGTCCTTCGTGCTGCATTTCGGTGAGATGGGCAGCCGCTGGGGCATTAACCGCACCGTCGGCCAAGTCTATGCTTTGCTTTATATTTCGCCGCAGCCATTGTGTGCGGACGAGATTGTGGAGGCGCTCGGCATCTCCCGTTCCAACGTGTCGATGAGTCTGAAGGAGTTGCAGGCGTGGAACCTTGCAATTCTCAAGCATTTTCCCGGCGACCGGCGCGATTTTTTCACGACGCCTGACGATGTCTGGCAAATTCTCCGCACCCTTGCCGAAGAGCGCAAGAAGCGCGAGATCGATCCCACGCTCAGCGTGCTGCGCGAAATTCTGATGGAGACGCCGGAAAACGAAGATGAGCGGCATGCGCAAAAGCGCATCGACGAGATGAAGACGCTGATCGAGCAGCTGACCGGCTGGTATGACGATGTGAAGCGGCTGGAGACGGAAAGGCTGGCTTCGCTTCTGGCGCTCGGTTCGAAGGTTACGAAGCTTCTGGAGGCCAAGGACAAGATCGTCTCCCTCGCCAGACCCCGTGGCGCTAAGAAGGACGGGTGAGGAGATCGGCCGTGAGCATGTCCGTGGAAATACGCCAGGGGACCAATGGTGACGGGTCAGTCTGTCCCGCTCCGGTTGGAGTCTCGCCCGACGCGACGCGGCGGCGCTTCTTCAGCAAGGCCAATCGCAAAACCTCTCGCGACAGAGCGGCCGGGCGGGCGAAAATGACAGGCGCGCCGGCGGTTGGGAGATCCGTTGCCTTGCTGCATGTGCTGGCGGCTTTGCTCTGGCTGCCGCAGGCAGGTTTGCTTGCCTTTTCAGTCGGAAGAATTGCCGATGGCGCGCCGATGATGGCGATTGTGCCGGCTGCGGCTGCGGTTCTCATCCTCGGCCTCATCAAGGCATGGCTGGAAAAGATCGCGGCGCGGCTGTCGTTTCGCGCTGCCCGTACCGTGCTGTCGCAGCGGCGGCTGGAAGCGCTGCAGGCTGTGGCGAAGGTTTCCCCGCTCGATCTGTCGCGCACTGCCTCCGGTGAGGCGGCAGGCGTCGTGGCCGAGGCGGCGGAAGCGCTGGTGCCTTATCTTTCCCGTTTCCAGCCGGCGCGGATGAAGGCGACCATCGTGCCGCTGGTTTTCGTGCTGGCGATCCTGCCCTTTACCTGGATTGCGGCGCTGGTGCTGCTGCTCGCCATGCCAACCATCCCGCTTTTCATGGCGCTCATCGGCTGGCAGGCCAAGGCTGCCAGCGAAAAGCAGCTTGCCGAGACGGGCAATATGAATGCCTTCCTGCTCGACCGCCTGCGCGGACTGGAAACGATCCGCACGCTGAAAGCCGTCGATCTGACGGCGGAACGTCTCAGCGCCGATGCGCAGAACCTGAAGACGCGGACGATGGCGGTGCTCAGGATCGCCTTTCTCTCCTCGGCGGTGCTGGAGCTTTTCGCAGCGCTCGGCGTTGCCATGACCGCCGTTTATATCGGTTTTCATCTGCTCGGTTTTCTCAATTTCGGCGCCTGGGGCGAGAAGCTGACACTTGCCGAAGGTCTTTTCATCCTGCTGCTGGCGCCGGCCTTTTTCGAGCCGCTGCGGGAACTCTCCGCCGTCTGGCACGACCGTGCGGCCGGTGAAGCAGCGCTTGATGCGCTCGGCAAATTGACGGCCGGCGGTGCGGCCATCGCCGGCGAGGGCGCGGATATGGCGTCTGTCCCATCCCCGACGCCCGGTCTGCTGGAGATCGACAATCTCTCCTTCGCTTATCCGAGCGCTCCACCTGTCATCCAAAATTTCAACCTGACCGTTCAGCAGGGTGAGCGGATAGCAATTCTTGGGCCTTCCGGTTGTGGCAAATCCACTGTACTCTCCTTGATTGCCGGGCTGGCCGAGGCTGGAGAGGGCTCGATCAGGATCGGCGGCGTCAAGCTCGATCATGCGACGGCGGATGGGCTGCGCAGGACGATTGGCTGGGTCAGCCAGAAGCCGTTCTTTTTTGCCGGTTCGCTGAAGGCGAATATTCGTTTCGGCCGTTCGGTTGTCAGCGATGGCATGGTGGAAGAGACGCTGCGCCGCACCGGGCTCGATGGCTTGTCGCAGGCGCGCCGGCGCCTGCAGATCGGCGATGGCGGATATGGAATTTCGGGCGGGGAGGCGGTGCGGCTTACCATTGCGCGTGCTTTTGCAGACCCCGCAACGCAGCTTGTTCTGGCCGATGAGCCGACAGCCCATCTCGACCGGGAAACGGCTGCTCTCGTCACGGAAAACCTGCTGCAACTGGCAAATGGCAGGACATTGATCGTCGCGACCCATGATCCGGTGCTTGCGGCGCGCATGGACAGGATCGTGGATATGACGGCGATCCATTCGAGGGGGCAGCTATGATCGCGCGTTTTGCGATATTGAGACCCATTATCGGCCTGTTCTGGTCGGCACGGCGCGGCATGCTGCTGGCGGGCGCGGCTCTGGCGGTGACGACGGTGCTGGCGGGCATCGGCCTTCTCGGCGTTTCCGGCTGGTTCATCACCGCAACGGCAATTGCCGGTCTTCTGCCGGCAACGGCCTATGCTTTCGATGTCTTTGCGCCTTCGGCCGCCATTCGTCTTCTGGCGCTGGCGCGCACCGCCGCCCGTTACGGCGAACGCATGACGACCCATGACGCCACGCTTTCCGTGCTTGCAGCACTTCGGGAAAAGCTGTTTCGCGGCTTTGCCGCGCCGCAGGCCGCGAAATCCCTGGAGGCGAGGCCTGCGCGCCTGCTGAACCGGCTGACGGCGGATATCGATGCGCTGGATTCGCTTTATCTGCGCGTGCTGGTTCCCGCCGCCGTCGCGGTCCTTGCTGCAATCGCGACAGGCCTCGGGCTTGCTTTTCTCCATCCTCTGGCGGGCATTCTGGCGGCGGTTTTCCTCGTCGCGGCGGGGCTTGGAATTTCGGTTCGCGCCGCCTTGCGGGCGGAAACATTCTCGCGCCGCCGGGCAATCGGGCTGGAAGCCCTTCGCGCCCGCACGGCCGATCTCGTGAGCGGGCAGACGGAGCTCTTGACCACCGGCCGCCTTTCCGCGCAGGTCGCGGCGGTGAAACGGGCGGATGATTACCTCTCTGCCTGCGATGATACCCTGAACCGCATCGAAACCAGTGCCGGTTTTTCCTTCGGGGTTTCAGCGGCCGTTCTTTTGAGCGCCGCCCTTCTTGGCATGGCCTGGCTTGCGGAACAGGGGGCGGTAAGCGCGCCGGCCGCAGCACTCGGGCTGCTCGTCTGTTTTGCCGCGCTGGAGCCTTTCACGGCGTTGCGTCGTGGGGCGATGGAGCTTGGGCGCACGCTGTTTTCCGCAAGGCGCATCGCGCCGCGTCTTTCGGCAACGGCTGAAGGCCGCTGTCCCGTCTCGCCGGTCAAGCGCATGACGGCAGAGCTCAAAAATGTGCGTCTGGAGCGGGAAGGGAACGACAATCCGGTCCTGACGAATATCAACATTGCAATCGCCTCCGGGGAACGGATTGCCATCATCGGCCAGAGCGGTGCGGGCAAGACAAGCCTCATCCAGCTTCTGGCGGGTGAATTGCGGCCGGCGGCGGGCACGGTCAGCGCCCTGCCGTCCACCCTGATGACGCAGCGAAGCCAGCTTTTCCGCGACAGCATCGCCGACAATCTGCGGCTGGCGAAACCCACCGCAACCGGGGCCGAATTATGGGACGCGCTCGAGGCGGCAGGCCTTGCCGAACACGTCAAAACCTTGGCCGCCGGGCTGGAGACAAGGCTTGGCGAGGCGGGCCAGGGGCTTTCCGGCGGCCAGTCGCGCCGGCTGGCGCTCGCCCGTTTCCTGCTCGCTGATCGGCCGCTGTGGCTTCTCGACGAGGTGACGGAAGGGCTGGATGGCGAAACCGCCCGCGACGTGCTCACCCGGCTGTTTGCGAGGGCGCAGCGAAAGACTGTCGTGATGATCACCCATAATCGCCGCGAGGCGGAATTTGCCGATCGCATCATCGTGCTGAAAGAGGGGCGTCAATTTGATGAATGTCAAAGCGGCACCCCGGAATACGGCGTAGTGCTGGAGACACTGCGCCCGGACTGAGATTTTTTGAGAGCCGGCGTCGTCTTTGAAATGGAAGGCCGGCCTTCCGGAAAAGGTGGATAGGACTATGGAACTCGACATAGTGGCGCTGTCGCGCCTGCAATTTGCAGTGACGGCTTTATATCACTTTCTGTTCGTTCCCCTGACGATCGGACTATCGGTGGTGATCGCCATCATGGAAACGGTCTATGTCATGACCGGCCGCACGGTCTGGCGGCAGATGACGAAATTCTGGGGCACCCTGTTCGGCATCAACTTCGTGCTCGGCGTTTCCACCGGCATCGTCATGGAATTCCAGTTCGGCATGAACTGGAGTTACTACAGCCATTATGTCGGCGATATTTTCGGTGCGCCGCTGGCGATCGAAGGCATGATGGCCTTCTTCCTGGAAGCCACCTTCGTCGGCCTGTTCTTTTTCGGCTGGGACAAGCTGTCGAAACTCGGCCATCTCGTCGCGACATGGTGCGTGGCGCTCGGTTCGAATTTTTCGGCGCTATGGATATTGATCGCCAATGGCTGGATGCAGAACCCGACGGGATCGGCCTTCAATCCCCAGACCATGCGCATGGAAGTGACGGACTTCTTCGAGGTTCTGTTCAACCCGGTAGCGCAGGCGAAGTTCGTTCACACGGTGTCTGCGGGTTACGTGACGGCCTCCATCTTCGTGCTCGGCGTTTCGGCCTGGTATGTGCTGAAAGGCCGCCATGTCGATCTTGCCAAGCGTTCGATGACGGTTGCCGCCTCCTTCGGTCTGGCGTCCGCGTTGTCGGTCGTCGTGCTGGGTGATGAAAGCGGCTATCTCTCCACCGAACACCAGAAGATGAAGCTCGCCTCCATCGAGGCCATGTGGGAAACGGAGCCGGCACCGGCGCCCTTCACGGCCATCGGTTTTCCCGATCAGGAAGCACGCGAAACGCATTTCGCAGTGAAGATCCCGTGGGTGATGGGCCTCATCGGCACCCGCTCGCTCGACACGCAAATTCCGGGCATCAACGATCTGGTGGAGCAGGCCAAGACCCGCATCCGCGACGGTATCAAGGCCTATGACGCGCTGATGCAGATACGGGCCACCGGCAAAGGCGCGGAGTTGCCGGAAGAGGTGCGTGGCACCTTTGCTGAACTCGGCCATGAGCTCGGTTATGCCCTGCTGCTGAAACGATATGTCGACGATCCGCGCCAGGCGAATGAAGAGCAGATCGCCAAGGCGGCGGCGGATACCATTCCGCATGTTCCGACCCTGTTCTGGGCTTTCCGCATCATGGTCGGCCTTGGCATCTTCTTCATCCTGCTGACGGCGACGTTCTTTTATCTTTCGGCCCGCCGCCGGCTGGATCATTATCCGTTGCTGCTGAAAGTGGCGGTCTTCGCCATTCCCCTGCCGTGGATCGCGGCGGAAATGGGCTGGGTGGTGGCCGAGTTCGGCCGCCAGCCATGGATCATCGAAGGCGTGCTGCCCACGGCCGCGGCCGTCTCCAACCTCAGCGCTTCCACGGTCCTCATCACGCTCCTGTGTTTCATCGCCATCTACACGGTGCTGTTCATCGTCGAAATGGGGCTGATGCTGAAGGCGATCCGCAAGGGGCCCGAGCCGGACCATGAGCCGGAAGCGCCGCTCGTTCCTGAAAAACTCGTCGCTGCGGAGTAAACGATCATGATATTGCATCAACTCATCGACTACGAAATCCTCCGCGTCATCTGGTGGCTGCTGCTCGGCGTGGTGCTGATCGGTTTTGCCGTGACCGGCGGATTCGATCTCGGTACCGGCGCGCTTCTGCCCTTCGTGGCGAAAACGGATATCGAGCGGCGTGTCGTCATCAATTCCATCGGCCCCGTCTGGGAGGGCAATCAGGTCTGGCTCATCCTTGGCGGCGGCGCGATCTTTGCCGCCTGGCCGCCGCTTTATGCGGTGTCGTTTTCAGGGTTTTACCTGGCGATGTTCGCCACCCTGTTTGCGCTGATCCTGCGGCCGGTCGGCTTCAAATATCGCTCCAAGCGTGAAAGCGCCGCCTGGCGCACCGGCTGGGACTGGGCGCTCTTCATCGGCGGCTTCGTTCCGGCGCTAATCTTCGGCGTGGCCATCGGCAATGTGCTGCAGGGCGTTCCCTTCCACCTCAATGACGATCTCAGGATTTTCTACGATGGCACCACGCTGTTCGAGCTTCTGAACCCCTACGCCATCCTCTGCGGTCTCGTTTCCGTCGCCATGCTCATCATGCACGGTGCGGCATGGCTGGTGCTGAAGACGGATGGCCCGGTCGCTGCCCGCGCGCGCAGTTTCGGCAGCGTCGCGGCGCTTGCCACCACCGTTCTTTTTGCGCTCGGCGGCGTCTTTCTGTGGCTCGGTATCGATGGCTATCGCTTCACCTCGGAGGCCGTCACCGACGGTCCGTCCAATCCGCTGTCGAAGACGGTCGAGGTTGCGGGCGGTGTCTGGTTTGCCAATTATGCGGCGCATCCCTGGATGATGCTGGCGCCGGCGCTCGGTCTTGTCTTTCCGCTCGTCGCTTTCGTTTTGCTCCGCGCCCGCAGGGAAGTGCTGGCGCTGCTTTCCAGCTCGCTCGCGATTTTCGGCATCATCGCAACTGTCGGGCTGACGATGTTTCCCTTCATCCTGCCGTCTTCGGTCGATCCGAAATCGAGCCTGACGGTTTGGGATGCATCTTCCAGCCATATGACGCTGTTCATCATGCTGGTCGTCGCCCTCATCTTCATCCCGATCATCGTTGCCTATACGTCATGGGTCTATCGCGTGCTGTGGGGCAAGGTGGATGAAAAGGCGATCCGCGACGATAGTGGTCATGCTTATTGATTGAGAAAGAAGGAGATCGAACATGTGGTATTTCGCCTGGCTGCTCGGCCTGCCTCTCGCCGCCATCTTCGCCGTCATGAACGCCATGTGGTATGAGCTGATGGAAGAAAACGCGAAAAAGGCCGAAGTGAAGCTGGATAAATAGGGCTTTGGCGGAAGCCTCTCCTCCGTCATGCCGGACTAGATCCGGCATCCAGCCACGGCGCGTCTGCGCCGTGAAAAGAGTTTCTCGCGATCAAGGCCTTGATCGCGCTGGACCCCGGATCTGGTCCGGGGTGACGGAGTGCGGATGATGCAACTCCTCTAAATATGAATGGGCGGCATCCGGTTGGGATACCGCCCCTTTTGCTATAACTGACGTGCCTGCGACGCGCGGCGTCAGTGGATCGCGATGCCGCGCTTGTCCGCTTCTTCCTTGATGATGTCTTCGACGATGGCCCTCTTCAGATTTGGATTTCCAAGAAGATAGTCGTCGGCGATCTCGAAGATCGATTTCGGATTCTCGGTCCTGTGCAGGGTGTCGAGGTCCTGGCCGATCTGCTCTCGAAGGCTGGAATAGTCGTCCATCACGGCGCTCCCGTTTATCGGTTCAATCCAGAAGGTCGGCTGGAACCTTGCCGCCGTTTTCGGACAGTTTCTTGATGACGGCCTTATGCAGCCAGATGTTCATGGTCGCGGAATCCGAAGTGTCGCCGGTATAGCCGAGTTCGCCGGCCAGTTCCTTTCGGGCGCTGAGGCTGCTGTCCAGATTGAGCGCTTTCAGAAGGTCGACGATCGAATGTTTCCAGTCGAGTTTCTGGCCGTTCTGCTTGACCGCCGCATCCAGGATCGAAGCGACGTCGACATTGCCGGTGGGGGCCGGAGCCGCGGCTGTCGGAGCGGGTGCGGCCGGAGCCGAAGTCTGCGGTGCGGCTTCGGCCTTGCCGAAAATAGCGTTCTTGATCTTGTCGAAAAAGCTCATGGTGTCCTCCCCTTAGCGGCGAAATGCCCGCCCGACGGCGATGAGAATGCAGGCGCCGATGAAGCCGGCGATGAGATAGCCAATCCAGCCTCCGAGCGAAATGCCCACGAGCCCCAGAAGGAAATTGGCGACGATGGCGCCGACAATGCCGAGGATAATGTTCATGAAAAGACCCATATTGCTTTTCATGAACTGTTCGGCCAGCCAACCGGCTACGCCGCCGATGATGATTGCTGCAATCCAGCCAACTTGTGCGTCTTCCATAACAAGCCTTTCCTTTGTAAGAGAGGTCCGCAGGCATATGGACAGGCTTTTGCGCGCACTGATCCCCCCGCCTTGAATAGACCCCAGGCGGAGCAATAACGGCGATATGGGCGATTGGTTCCGTGCGGCGAACTATGCGCCGCATATTCTTTAGCTCTGGCTTTGAAAGTCGAGGCCGATATCGAGAACCGGCGCGCTGTGGGTCAGCCAGCCGACGGAGATGAGATCGATGCCGGTTGCGGCGATGGCTGCGGCCGTCTGTGGATTGATGCGGCCCGACGCTTCGGTAATGGCGCGACCGGCGACGATCCCCACCGCCTCGCGCAGCTGTTCGGGTGTCATATTGTCGAGAAGGACCGCATCGACGCCCTCATCCATGACCTCGCGCAACTGCGCTAGCGTATCGACCTCCACCTCGATCTTGACGAGATGCCCCACGCCCTGCCGGGCACGGCGGATGGCGTCGCGCACGCCGCCGGCCACGGCAATATGGTTGTCCTTGATGAGAACGGCGTCATAAAGCGCAAAACGGTGGTTCATGCCGCCGCCGGCGCGCACGGCATATTTTTCAAGCGCTCTCAGCCCCGGCGTCGTCTTGCGGGTGCAGGCGACCGAGGCCTTGGTGCCGGCAATGGCGGCAGCGATTTTTGCGGTGACGGAAGCGATGCCCGACAGGTGACCGAGGAAATTCAGCGCCGTGCGCTCCGCCGTCAGAAGGCCGCGTGAGGGGCCTTCGATCGTTGCGATGATATCGCCGGGCGTCACGGCGGCCCCATCCTGCACGTGCCGTTTCATCACGATGGCCGGATCCACGAGCTGGAAAGCGAGTTCTGCCGCGTCGAGACCGGCGATAACGCCCGGTTCGCGCGCGGCCATGACGACGACCGAGCGATGATCGGCGGGAATGACGGCGACGGACGTGATGTCGCCCGCCAGTCCGAGGTCTTCCAGAAGAGCATTGCGCACGAGCGGTTCGATGATGAGGCGTGGCAGGGGTGAAAGGGTCATGTCAGGCGCTCCGCGCAAGGCTGGCCGAGGAATGGCTGGAAGAGGAAAATTCATGGGCGATGGTGAGAACGTCGCTGAGGTTCAGCCTGCGCCTTGCGGCCGTCGCATGTTTTTCAGGGAAATCGTCGCGGAAATGCGCGCCGCGCGATTCCGTGCGCAGCGCCGCAAAGACGGCGATGGCCAGCGCGACAAGGGCAGGATCGGATGCCGGGCCGTTCCGCTCAGCCAGTGGCAGAAGATCGCGGATCGCGCCCCCCAGCCCTTCCGCACGTCTTACGATGCCGAGATGGCGGGAAACGATGGGCCGGACGGGGGAGAGGTCGGCTGCCGGGACATCGGGCATGGGGAGTGTTGCGATATCCGCTGCCCGTTTTTCCGCATATGCCTGCCTGCCTGCAATGTCTTCTGCGGCACGCATGCCCATGGCCGCCGCTTCCAGCAGGGAATTGCTGGCAAGCCGGTTCGCGCCATGCAGACCCGTGCAGGCGGTTTCGCCGGCAACCCAAAGGCCCGGCACTGAGCTTCGGCCTTTACCATCGGTGGCGACCCCGCCCATATGGTAATGCACCGCCGGGCGCACCGGCACGAGCTCACGGGCGGGGTCTATCCCGGCCTCGCGGCAGAGCAGGTCGATCGAGGGGAAGCGAGCGGAAAAGCCGGAGCCGAGCGCCTTGCGGGCATCGAGAAAGACCTTGCCGCCGCGCAGGATTTCGCGGTCGATGGCGCGAGCGACAATATCGCGGGAGGCGAGTTCCGCACCCGGAACGGCCGCCATGAAACGTTCGCCATTTTCATTGAGAAGCAGCGCGCCTTCGCCCCGCACCGCCTCGCTCACCAGCGCCAGCGGCCGTCGGGGCGAGGAAAGCGCCGTTGGGTGGAATTGCACGAATTCCATATCGGCGATGATGGCGCCGGCGCGGGCGGCGAGCATGATGCCCTGCCCGAAATTGCCGGAGGGATTGGTCGTCGCCTCATAAAGCCCGCCGAGACCGCCGGTGGCAAGAACGACCTGGCTTGCTGGCAAAGTGAAGCAGCCTTTTGGCCCGATGCAGGCGAGGCCGACGATGACGCCATTTTCCGTCAGCAGGCGGCGAACCTCCGTGCCTTCCAGAACGGTTATGGACGGCGTGCGAAGAACGGCGGCGGCGAGAGCCCTGACGATGGCCGCGCCCGAGCCGTCGCCTTCGGCATGCAGGATGCGCCTTCTGCCATGGGCGGCCTCCAGCCCGAAAACGAGCCTGCCCTCGGCATCCCGGTCGAAGCGCACTCCGGCCCGCTCCAACGCCTCGATGACGGCGGGGGCGGCGGAAACGATCTCTGCGGCCATTTCAGCGTCGCAGAGGCCGTCGCCTGCGGCGAGCGTATCGGCAAGATGCAGCGTGGCGCTATCGTCCGGCCCGAGGCTGGCGGCAATGCCACCCTGTGCCCAGGCGCTGGAGGTCTCGCCGCCGAGAACGCTGCGTGTGAGAAGCAGCACGGGCTGCGGCGCAAGCGTTAGCGCCGCCATCAGGCCCGCAATGCCGCTGCCGACAATGACCGTCCAGCCCGTATGCGACGGGAGGCGTTCGCTCATACTTCCAGCATCCTTTCCACGGCGCGGCGGGCGGCGACAGCGATGGCCGGGTCGACCGTCACTTCGTGGCGGTTTTCCTCCAGCGCCGTGCGGATATTGCCAAGCGTGATGCGTTTCATATGCGGGCAGAGATTGCAGGGGCGGATGAATTCGACATCCGGGTGATGCACGGCGACATTGTCGCTCATCGAGCATTCCGTCAAAAGCACCACGCGGGCGGGGCGCTCGCGGCCGACATAATCCGACATGACGGCGGTGGAGCCGGAAAAATCCGCAGCCTCGACGACATCGGGCGGACATTCCGGATGCGCCAGCACGGTGACGCCCGGATGGCTTTCGCGCAATTCGCGAATATCATCGGCGGTGAACAGTTCATGCACCTCGCAATGGCCGCGCCAGGCGATCAGCTCGACATTGGTTTCCCGCGCCACGTTCTTCGCCAGATATTCATCCGGCAACATCAGCACGCGCGGCACGCCGAGCGATTCCACCACCTGACGGGCATTGCCGGAGGTGCAGCAGATGTCGGAGGCCGCCTTCACCGCCGCGGACGTGTTCACGTAGGTCACGACCGGAACGCCGGGATAAGCCTTGCGCAGAAGCGCGATGTCCTCGGGCGTGATGGAATCGGCCAGCGAACAACCGGCGGCCATATCCGGAATGAGCACGGTTTTCTCCGGATTGAGCAGCTTTGCCGTCTCGGCCATGAAATGCACGCCGGCCAGAACTATGACATCCGCTTCCACCTCCATCGCCTTGCGGGCAAGGGCGAGGCTGTCGCCAACGATATCGGCGACGCCGTGGAAGATTTCCGGTGTCTGGTAATTATGGGCGAGGATGACGGCGTTGCGCTTGCGCTTCAGCTCAAGGATCGCCTCCACATCGTCCTGAAAGCCCATCCATTCGGCCTTGGGAATGACGCGGGCAACGCGGTCGTAAAGGCTTGCGGCGGAAATCTGCTCGTTCACGGTGCTCTCCCATTTATACTCTTTTTGAGTATATCTATCGCAAAGACATATTCTCATTGTGAGCATATGTCAATTGCGGGAGAGCGGCAGTTTCGTTCCGGAAAGGGCGCGTTCATCGAGAACGGTCTGGCGGAAGCGGAAGAGCTTTGCCGGGCGTCCGCCGGTTTCGGTCGCCATCTCGCCGGTCTCTTCCACCAGTTGCTGCTGTTCGATAAGCCGGCGGAAGTTCTGCTTGTGCAGCGTCAGCCCGGCCAGCGCCTCGATGGCGCGCTGTAGCTGCAGGAGCGTGAAGGCGTCGGCCATCAGTTCGAACACCACGGGACGATATTTGATCTTGGCCCGCAGACGCGCGATGCCGGTGGCAAGGATGCGGCGGTGATCGGCAAACATTGGCCTGCCGAAATTGATCCGCGGTTCGCCCTGCGCCTCTTCGACCAGCCCGGCTTCATACAGCAACTCGTAACGCTGCAGGGTCAATTCCTCGTTCCAGCCTCCGCCATCGAGGCCGAAGGTGAAATCCGCCCGCAAATGGCGTTGGCTTTTGGAGGCGGGATCGGAATCCGCCCAGGCGCGCAGCCTGTCGATGATGCTGTCCAGAACTTCCGGGCGTCCCTGACGGTGATCCTCCCAGGGGAAATATTCGTACCAGCCGTGCCAGAGCGGGCGTTTGCCGCCGGAGGCCTCCTGTTCGTGAACCAGCCCGAGATAACCGATGGAGATGGTTCTGCCGCCTAAAATGTCGTTGTTCCGGTCGCGATCGGCGAAAGTATAGAGTTGTTCGAGATAACCGACGGGGTGATGGGTCTGTTCGTGAATCCATTCCCGCAAGCCGCTCTGAAGCGTTCTGTGCCCGAATTCGAACGGTCCCGACGGAAGCGCTGCGCCTTCCCGAACGGTCATGACCCGCGGCTCATCCGTGGTGATGGCGGTGACGACGGCGATGAGTTCGGCATGGGCAAGCCCGATGGTCACGGCGGCTCCTCTGGTCGTTGGCGCAAGATCAATCTTCTTTGGCACAGGAAGGTTGCTTCGCCAACATGGCGGCAGAAAAGGGCTGTCGATAAATAGTCTCACTGAAAACGGGGCGCCATCAGACAAAAGGATGAATTCTTGTGGTTAGTCGTCCGTCATCTGATATGTTACAGACCCGCACGAGCATTTCAGACTGTAGAAGGCCGATGTTGGAGAATATATCTCTCGAAGAGACACTTGTGGGTTATTACACCTGGAACATCGGGCAAAACCTGATTTACCTCGATGCCGTGGCGGCCCGCCTGCGCGAATTCTCCGCGGAAAAAGCCGCTTGCGGCATTCCGGTCGAGGATTTCATCGCGCAGATAGAAAGCGGCTCGCGCGCACGCGTCGCCAAGGCGGTCTACAATTCGCTGACAAATGGCGTGTTCTATGATCAGGAATATCGCATTCAGCTCAAATCTGGCGGCTTCCGCTGGTTGCGGACAACGGGACGGGTGCTCCTCGACAGCGACCAGCTTCCGATCATGGCCATGGGCACGGTGCGGGATGTCAGTGCGGGCAAGATTTTATTGATGTGATAAGCGGCGGGCCTCTTCGCGGGGTGGCGGCCGATCGATTTTAATTTGTTCATTGTTTTGATGTTGCGGTGACATGGTCCGGCAGATCGCAATTTTGCTGTTTCAGATCGTCCTGGCCATTGGCCTCGGCATAGCCGGCATCCGCATCGCCTCGCTCGTCAATGGCGAGGCAACCCCGGCGCCAGCAGGCCTTGCGGCCAATACGGAACTACTTTGGACGACCTCGCCGGTGCGGGTCGATCCGCGTAGCCAAAACTACGAGCGCATTCCGACGCCTCCCGATCTTTATCCGCTGAAGATGCATGCGGACCAGCGCCTGCGCGTCATCTCCAGCAGCCGTTTCACCTTCAAGGGTCAGGAATTCCGCCTCGCCGGCGTGGAGGATGTCGAGCGCAACCGCGTTTGCGCCGGCCCCGACGGCCGCCGTTACGCCTGCGGCCTCAACGCCTTCAAGGCGCTGGAGAACCGGCTGCGCGGCAGATATCTGGAATGTCGGACGGTGGAGGAAGGTGGTGCCGGCAGTTCCGTGGAGTGCCGGATCAACGGGCAGGATGTACGGGCGCTGCTGCAATAGGCGATCGGGTCGAACGACTAGCGAGATGCGCGAGAGCGACTGGCCGAAGGGAAGATATTTTTTGTCTGGGAAGGTTTGGTGGAGCTAAGCGGGATCGAACCGCTGACCTCTTGCATGCCATGCAAGCGCTCTCCCAGCTGAGCTATAGCCCCATAAGGGTTCCGGCATTTCTTCCGGTTCCGGGAACCGAAGCGGTTGTTGTTCCGTTCGGTGGCGGCTTACTACTGCGGCTTTCCGACGAGTGCAAGCATAAAAAACGGCCCGGCGTCATTTTTTTGTCGTCGGGCCGAATTATCAAGTAAAATCAAGCTTCTTCGTCGTCGCCCGATACGCCGATGATGCCGGACATGTCGTCGTCGTCATCTTCGTCGTCGGTTTCGAGGAAGGTGTCGTCGTCGTCATCGATTTCGACGTCATCGTCGTCGCCGAGATCGGGGATATCGTCGCCGTTGTTGTCGCCATCGGCATCTTCCAGCGAGACGAGTTCGACTTCCGTGTTTTCGGTATCGACTTCCGCCACTTCCTCTTCTTCAGCCTGCTCCATCTTGGCCTGGGCGGTGCTTTCCTCGAAGAAGGAGAGCGGCCAGGACTTGCCGGTGTAGGGAGAAACGACCGGATCGCGGTTCAGATCGTAGAACTTCTTGCCGGTATCGGGGTCTGTGCGCTTGGTACCAAGTTCCGCTTTTGCCACTGTCTAAGCCTCAAATTGTCGAATGAGTTTCGGTGTGTACGCCGTAAAACCGGCATAGACGGTAAAATTTATAGCCGGTCCCCTTAATCGTTGCGCTCTTTCGTGTCAAAGACAAACTTCGGGTGCCGCCTGCCTCGGCGCAACCCCTATGCGGGGATGCCGATATAAATAGGAAGGTGTTGCGCACTCTATTATATGAATGACGAATGCACAGGCGGAAAGCTTCATGACCTTCACGATCGCCATAGACGGGCCGGCTGCGGCGGGCAAAGGAACCCTGTCGCGCAGGATCGCCGAGACCTATGGTTTCCACCATCTCGATACCGGGCTGACCTACAGGGCGACCGCCAAGGCGCTTCTGGATGCCGGCCTGCCGCTCGATGATGAGGCCGTGGCGGAGAAGATCGCGCTGGAAGTCGATCTTGCGGGGCTCGATCGCGCCGTTCTTTCCCGGCACGATATCGGCGAGGCCGCATCCAAAATCGCGGTGATGCCGCCGGTGAGGCGTGCGCTCGTGAAGGCGCAGCAGCGTTTTGCCGCAAAGGAGCCGGGCACGGTGCTTGACGGCCGCGACATCGGCACGGTGGTGTGCCCTGAGGCGCCGGTGAAGCTTTACGTCACGGCCTCTGCGGACGTGCGGGCGCGACGCCGTTACGATGAAATTCTGGCCAATGGCGGCAGCGGCGATTATGATGCCATTTTCGCTGAAGTGAAAAAACGCGACGAGCGCGACATGGGCCGCGCCGACAGCCCGTTGAAGCCGGCTGAAGACGCGCACTTGCTAGATACGTCGGAAATGAGTATAGAGGCGGCGTTTCAGGCCGCGCGGAAGATCATCGACGCCGCCCTGAAGAGATAGGTTTCTCGCGGAACGGCTTCCTGCCGTCCGCGTTTAGTCCGGAATTGCCCGAAGACATGTCCTTGCGCCGGAAAGCCTTTTGAAAAGGCGGGCATGGGGTCGGGTATCAACAACACTAGCCCACCGGCGCTTTTGTATTCGCCATAGCGCGGATGCAATCAGGAGATTTCATGTCAGTATCTACCCCCACGCGCGAAGATTTCGCAGCGCTTCTCGAAGAATCCTTTGCCTCCAACGATCTTGCCGAAGGCTATGTTGCCAAGGGTATCGTAACGGCAATCGAGAAGGACGTTGCCATCGTCGACGTCGGCCTCAAGGTTGAAGGCCGCGTACCGTTGAAGGAATTCGGCGCGAAGTCCAAGGACGGCACGCTGAAGGTCGGCGACGAAGTCGAAGTTTACGTCGAGCGCATCGAAAACGCCCTCGGCGAAGCCGTTCTGTCGCGCGAGAAGGCTCGCCGCGAAGAAAGCTGGGTCAAGCTCGAAGCCAAGTTCGAAGCTGGCGAGCGCGTCGAAGGCGTCATCTTCAACCAGGTCAAGGGTGGTTTCACCGTCGATCTGGACGGCGCTGTTGCCTTCCTGCCGCGTTCGCAGGTGGACATTCGTCCGATCCGCGACGTTACCCCGCTGATGCACAACCCGCAGCCCTTCGAAATCCTCAAGATGGACAAGCGTCGCGGCAACATCGTTGTCTCGCGTCGTACGGTTCTCGAAGAGTCGCGTGCCGAGCAGCGTTCTGAAATCGTTCAGAACCTCGAAGAAGGCCAGGTTGTTGACGGCGTCGTCAAGAACATCACCGATTACGGTGCGTTCGTTGACCTCGGCGGCATCGACGGCCTGCTGCACGTCACCGACATGGCATGGCGCCGCGTCAACCATCCTTCGGAAATCCTCAACATTGGCCAGCAGGTCAAGGTTCAGATCATCCGCATCAACCAGGAAACCCACCGTATCTCGCTCGGCATGAAGCAGCTCGAGTCCGATCCGTGGGATGGCATCTCCGCCAAGTACCCGGTTGGCAAGAAGATCTCCGGTACGGTCACGAACATCACCGACTACGGTGCATTCGTTGAGCTGGAGCCGGGCATCGAAGGCCTGATCCACATTTCCGAAATGTCCTGGACCAAGAAGAACGTACACCCCGGCAAGATCCTGTCCACGAGCCAGGAAGTTGACGTTGTTGTTCTCGAAGTCGATCCGTCCAAGCGCCGTATCTCGCTCGGTCTCAAGCAGACGCTTGAAAACCCGTGGCAGGCATTCGCTTACAGCCATCCGGCTGGTACGGAAGTCGAAGGCGAAGTCAAGAACAAGACCGAATTCGGCCTGTTCATTGGCCTCGAAGGCGATGTCGACGGCATGGTTCACCTGTCGGACCTCGACTGGAACCGTCCGGGCGAGCAGGTCATCGAAGAGTACAACAAGGGTGACGTCGTCAAGGCTGTCGTTCTCGACGTTGACGTCGAGAAGGAACGCATCTCGCTCGGCATCAAGCAGCTCGGCAAGGATGCTGTCGGCGAAGCCGCTTCTTCCGGCGACCTGCGCAAGAATGCAGTCGTTTCCGCTGAAGTCACTGCGGTCAACGATGGCGGCATCGAAGTGAAGCTCGTCAACCACGAAGACCTCACCTCGTTCATCCGTCGCGCTGACCTTTCCCGTGACCGCGACGAGCAGCGCCCTGAGCGCTTCTCCGTTGGCCAGGTTGTCGACGCCCGCGTCGTCAACTTCTCGAAGAAGGACCGCAAGGTCATGCTTTCGATCAAGGCTCTGGAAATCGCTGAAGAGAAGGAAGCCGTCGCACAGTTCGGTTCTTCCGACTCGGGCGCTTCGCTCGGCGACATCCTCGGCGCGGCTCTGAAGAACCGCGGCGAATAATCGCTCCGATCTTTGAAATAAAGAACCCGCCGGAATTTCCGGCGGGTTTTTTGTTGGGTTCAACGGGCCTTGCCCGCTTGAGCGCGAAGGGTAAGGCTTCTCTCGACGTCATCCTCGGCCCTGTGCCACTGCTGTCCGGTTTAAATTTGATGGACATGGCGCACGGTGTTGCTCCTCTTTCGTGTCCGAGATCGTCGCCAAACGCTCGAATACGAGTAGAATCAACACCGTGCGCCATGTCCACCAAATTTAAACCGGACAGCAGTGGGACAGGCCCGAGGATGACGTCGGAGTGATTGGCGCGACTTACATTCCAACCTGATCACGCCGAATTCAGAGCATGCCGCTCATCTTCAGATAATAATTTTCCGCGCTGTCGTCGGAAGCCACCGCCGTCGGGCTTTCCTGCGTGTCGATCCCGTCATTGGCGGCGATGCGCTCTTCTTTTTCGTCCTGACCGTCGGAATTATCAGCACCGGCTTCGGCCTCGTCATTTGCCTCATCATCGGAAAACGGGCCGCCTCCGCGCGGCGGCGTTTCCGATTCATAGTCCTCATCCGCAGGCGGATAGGCGACGAGCGGCAGCGGTGTGCCGTCTTTTACCAGAGCCGCGGCGATCAACGATTGCGAAGCCGATTGCTCCAGCATCGCCATCCTCGCTTCCGGGTCGAGCATGGCCCGAGGCAGCGGCTGGGTTTCGGGGCGATGGGTCGCCGTTTCCGTTTCCTCACCCGAGGGGCGGGCTGCGGCTGTTGCGAGGGCCGATTTTTCGGTTGGCTGATCGTCGGACGGTTGCTGCGCAACACCTTGCGGCGCGGGCGGAGGCTCTTGCGTGCCGGTCGGCTTGAGCGGAAGTTTGCCGGCGGTGGCGGCAAGCAGCAGGCTGTTCACGGTCTCCGCGTCGTCTGCGAACAAACCGGATGGCGGGGTAAGGCCCGTGCGGATTTCTTTCTGCTCCGGCTTCATCGTCTCCCGATGCGGAAGGGCAGGGGGGGCTTCGCCCGTTTCGGCGCGGGGCGGATTTGCCGGGCGGGCCTCGGCCGATACTTCCTTCATCACGCTGCCGGTTTGTGGCGGAAGCGGACGTGCCGTGTTTTCGGCTCTTCCATCCGGCTTTACGGCAACGGTCGGCATATCATGTGTGTCGGCAGGCGGGGTGGAAAGCGTGGGCCGGGGGTCCAGTTGCGCCGTTAGCACCGCCACTGTGGCTTTCATCGCTGCGCCACTGAGGGCGAGCGGCCCGATGAGCAGCGGCAGGAGCCGGCTGACGGTGGTGGAATTTGCCGTCTGCGCTGTCGCGGACGAAGAAGGGCGCGCTTCCGCATTCTGGCTCTGTGCGTTCTGCTGTTTCGGCTGGGCCGATTGTGCGGGGGCGGGGTTGGAGGAATTGTTCTGCTGATAGGAGGAAACCACCGCCTTTGCCGCAAGGTCCGTTCCCTTGTAACGGGAAAGCTCGATCAACAACGCGAGGCGGGCAGCATCCGGCCCGGTCGGCTGTTTCAGGATTTCGGCAAGCATCGAAAGGGTCAGGCCCTGCAGGGCCTTGCCGACCTGCTGTTCCAGCGCCAGGCGTTGTGGCGCCGGCAGGGTGCGGAGCGCCTCCGTCAGCCGCGTCACATAGGTCTCTATGGCTTCGCCATCCCGCCGGGGCAGGTTCATCAGCTTGCCGAGCGCTTCCGCCAGAACGGCGGTGCTGCGCGAGAGCTGAAATTCGCTGGTGAGGGAGGCGATTGCCGCGCGGGCAAAAAGGCTGCTGTTTTCAGGGGCGGGAATGTTCGGTTGCGGCGGTGCAGCCTCTTTCACCTGCTCGCGCGGTGTCAGTGAAACCGTGGTTCCATAGGCGGCATCGGTTGCCGCAATTTTCGGTACAGGCGGTAACATGCTGCGCTCCGTTTCTATCGGTGACCGCCGCTGGCTGCGAAAGGGCCAATCCCCATTGGCTCTGTGATCCGCATCTGGCTTGAATGTTGAAAAATCGCCGCGCCGGTGATGGACAGGTGTCATCTCGCCCGCTCATGCGGGAGCGCCGTATACGCCTCTGGCCGCAATGCCGGTTGCAGCGCATACAGAATCATCGAGCTCAATCTTGGCTTGCAGATGTTAAGATTTGGCTAACCAACGAATTGCGCGCCCGGTCAGGGCGAAATGCCGATGAACATGCGGTAAAGGCCGTTATCGTCGGAATTGACCGAGGAAATATGGTCGGGATCGCTGGGCGCCGTCTCAAAAGCTTCCGGCGGCATGGCATCGAGCCAGCTTGCCTTGGGAAGATTTCGATCCGGTTGAATGTTGACGGGGTCGATGAGGCTGTCTTCCTCAGCGGGCGCGGTGAAGGCCGCATCATCCGGAACGAGCGACGGGGCGGCCATGGATAGCAGCGCCTGCGCGGCATTCGGTTCTGTGTCGTAAACGGCGCTGCCGGATAGGCCGGAAATATCGGTCATGTCTGAACTCACATCATGTTTCGCTCAAGTGACGATCGGAAGCGGCAATCATGCCGCCTTTTTCTTCAGCAGTTCATAAAGGCCATTGTCGTCGATCGAGATCGGCAAAATGGGGTTGCGGGCATCTTCGACAAGCGCCTGCGCATCGAGCAGTTTTTCGCCGTCGTCGTCCGCATCCAGATCGGTGACTGCTTCTGTCTCCGCCGGCTCATTTTCGTTTTCCGCCGGGGCGGCTTGCTCAGCCGGCACAGCCGCAAGCACGGCGATCAGCGCCGTTTCCGACGATGTGCCGGCTGGCGCCTGAGGGTCGACGCTTTCCGTTTTTTCGTCGCCGGAAGCATCGATATGCTCCTTTACGACGTCCTGAAGCTCCTGCACGTCTTCAAGCTTGCCCTGCGCATCGCGCGCCTGGATATCCTGTTCCCGCTCGGCCTTCACCTCGGCATCGTTGATTTCGCCGATACGATCCTTGCCGCGTTCGGCCTGCAACTCTTCCCTGGTTTTCGGATCGGCGACATCTTCGAGACGCTGAATGACTTTCAGGGTTTCACGCGTCATGAAGCGGGTGCCCTGCGCCTGTTCGTCCAGGGCCTCCTTCACGGCGCGCGCCTCATCGCCATAGGGGTTGGCGACGGCGGAGATCATCTGCCGGGCGGAGACGCCGAGTTGTTTGAGGCCTGTCGATTCTTCCAGATCGTCGACGCTTTTCGGCAGGGTCGCGCGCGCCGCCATGATGGCTTTCGACATCTGCTCGCCGAAATCCTCTTCCGTGCCTGTGAGGCCTGCGCCCTTTGCGATGCGGGCGGCAAGGGCGGCCATGGGATCGGTCTTGCTGTTGACGCCATTGTTCAGCACGTCCACGACCTCAGCCTCCGAAACGCCGAAGGATTTCAGGGAAATCTTCGTGGCTTTCCCCTGTGCATCGGTTTTTTCGAAGCTGTCGGTCAGGGTCAGCGCATCCTGAAGTCTTCGCGCGAAGGAAAAGCTCGATTCGTCCTTTTCCTGTGTGATGCCCAGCGCGGAGGAAAAACGGGAGACGAGCGAGGCGAAGGCATCGGCATCGGGTTTCATGACGCCGAAGAGATAGGCGCTTATCTTCTCATTGGCGGCGCGCTGGCTTTCGTCCGGCTGCGGGTTTGTCTTGACCGCATCGTCCTTTTTGGTGCCGTTGGCCTTTTCCTGCTCTTCGCGCTGGCGTTCCTCGATGGTTTCGACCATCGAGCGCATGAGGTCGCTGACTGCAATGCCCGCCGTCTGCTGTAGCGGAGTAATCATCCCTCAAAGTCCCCGGCCGCCAAAGTTGCGGCCGAGAATAGGCAATTCTGGTAAATCAGTGCTTAAACCAGATGCGACTCGCTCAGCTATGGGCGAAAATATCGGTTTCTTCCCAGCCGAGGAGGTCGAGCTTTGCGCGGGTCGGGAGAAAGGCGAAGCAGGCGTCGGCATGGTCGAGGCGGCCGTCACGCACGAGACGCCCTGTCAGCTTGTCGCGCAGCGCGTGCAGGTGCAGCACGTCAGAGGCGGCATATTCGAGCTGCGCCGGCGACAGGGTCTCTGCCGCCCAGTCGGAAGATTGCTGGGCCTTGGAAATATCGACTTCCAGCATTTCTTTGAGGTTATCCTTCAGCCCGTGCCGGTCCGTATAGGTGCGGGTCAGTCGCGAGGCGATCTTGGTGCAGAAGACCGGTGTGGTCGTCACGCCGAAGGTGTGAAACAGGACGGCGATATCGAAACGGCCATAGTGAAAAATCTTCTGGCGGGCAGGGTCGGCAAGCATCCGGACGAGGTTCGGCGCTTCCTTTTGACCGGCGGCAATGCGAATGACGTCCGCCGTGCCGTCGCCCGGTGAAAGCTGAACGACACAGAGGCGGTCGCGGCGCGGCACCAGTCCCAGCGTTTCCGTATCGATTGCGATGGCGCCGGTGTAACGCGCGGCATCTTCGGCGGAAATATCGCCTTCGTGGTAACGGATGGGTGCTGCCATGTCCTGCTCCAGAAATTCCAGTTTCCTGCTCCGGCTATAACGGAAAGAGCGGCGGGACGATACCGTTTTATCGGCTCGTACAGTGCGCCACGCCGCATGCCCTTGGCACTTGCCTTTGCGAAAGCCCCCGGGTTAGGGTCGGGAAATCCTTTCCTGACAAATCGCATGAATTCCCGATGACAAAGAAAATCTATCTCGCCGGACCGGAAGTATTCCTCCCGAACGCGCGAAAAATGCTCGACATCAAGGCCTCGCTGGCGCGGGAAGCCGGTTTCACGCCGCTTTCGCCGGGCGATCTGCAAATTCCGCCGTCGGACACCAGGGTCGGTCACGGCTGCAACATCAATGCCGTCGATGAGCGGATGATGCTCGAAGCGGATGCGGTGATTGCCAATCTCACGCCGTTTCGCGGCATTGCCGCCGATACGGGAACCAGCTATGAGCTGGGCTTCATGTGCGCGCTGGGCAAGCCGGTTTTCGCCTATACCAATGTCGCGGCCAATCACTTCACCCGCATCAAGGCGCATTATGGCGGCGTCGCCACCCTGGATGAAACGGGCCGTTATCGCGGGCCGGACGGGCTGTCGATCGAGAATTTCGACATGGTCGACAATCTCATGCTGCATGGCGGGATTTTGCGGCGCGGCGGCGTCATCATCGTTGGCAATGCTCCCGAAGAGGCTTTGTATACGGATCTCGAGGCCTACAGGCGCTGTCTTACGGCGGCGGCCGAAAAGTTACTGACACCGATTGACCCTGAAAAAACGACTAGAGTGGAGGCATCATCATGAGCGGAACCATCCTCATCACCGGCGCGACATCCGGCTTCGGACAGGCCACGGCGCGGCGCTTCGTCAAGGAGGGCTGGAAGGTCATCGGCACGGGCCGGCGGGCGGAACGGCTGGAGGCGCTTTCAGCCGAGCTCGGTTCCGCCTTTCATGGCCTCGCCTTCGACATCACCGACGAGGAGGCGACAGGCAAGGCGCTGTCCGGATTGCCGGAAAGCTTCCGGGATATCGACGTTCTCGTCAACAATGCCGGCCTCGCACTCGGCACCGCGCCCGCACCGCAGGTGCCCTTGAAAGACTGGCAGACCATGGTGGACACCAACATCACCGGTCTCCTGAACATTACCCACCATTTGCTGCCGACGCTGATCGGGCGCAAGGGTATTGTCGTCAACCTCTCGTCTGTGGCTGCGCATTATCCCTATACGGGCGGCAATGTGTATGGCGGTACCAAAGCGTTCCTGCGGCAGTTTTCGCTCGGCCTGCGTTCCGACCTGCATGGCAAGGGCGTGCGGGTGACATCCATCGAGCCCGGCATGTGCGAAACGGAATTTACGCTGGTGCGCACCGGCGGCAATCAGGAAGCCTCGGACAATCTCTACAAGGGCGTCAATCCGATCACGGCGGACGATATTGCCAACACCATCCACTGGGTCGCCTCGCAGCCCAAGCATATCAACATCAACAGCCTCGAACTCATGCCGGTCAACCAGTCCTTCGCCGGCTTCCAGGTCTATCGGGAAAGCTGATTTTCCCGCGATTTTGGGGAGTGCTGAAAAACCGGGCAGGAATTTTCGAGCTATGCAGAAATGCAATGCTGCATTGCGAGACTTGCTCTGTTAAAAATCACGGATACCGCTATATTCAAATCATCGAAGCGACGCACTCCTCCTCCCAGCGTCGCTCGATGTGGATCGGTGGTACTCCTCCTCCCAATCACCGATCAAGTTTGAAGCCTGCCGCACCTCCTCCCGCGGCAGGCTTTTTCCTTTTCTGGGCGTCTATTCCTTGAATATTTTGGGCTGTCGATTTTCAGCGCACCGGCTTAGTGCTGAAGACGGTCCGCGGTCTCCCCTTGGATTTCCGGGGGATTTTGAATTTCTGCGTCAAGGCAATGAGCGTTGAAATCAGGCGTGCGTCGATCACATTTTCGTTATGTCTAGATAAATTTGCACAGTTTTGTGGTGGCGTGCCCTGCCGGGCCATTGCTTACCCCCGGCCCTGTGTTTAAGCATGAGCAAAAGAACGCTTGGGAGGTTGCCGGCACGCCTGTGTCTGCGGCCCGAAAGCGGCGGGGAGAGAATGGCAGACTTTCAAGAGGCGCTGAAGCGGTTTCAGCCGATCGCGGTTTCATCGATCGCTGAAGACGAGCTCAGGTTGCGACTACGCGGCCTGCAGGCGCGAATGATCCAGCAAAATATTAAGGCGGTCTGGCTCGATGCATCATCGTCGCTGACCTATTATACCGGCCTGTCGCTTGGTCTTTCCGAGCGCATTCACGGCGCCCTGGTGCCGGCGGAAGGCGTGCCGGTCTATGTCAGCCCGACCTTCGAGGAGCCGAAGCTTCAGACGCTCATCCGCATTGCGGGTGAGGTTGCCGTCTGGGAAGAGGATGAAAGTCCCTTCGACCTGATGGCAAGACGTATCGGTGCCTTGACCTGTCCCGGTCATCTTGTCGCCATCGATCCCGCCACCCCCTTTGTTTTCGCATCGGCCCTCATGCAGCGCCTTGAAGGGCGCATCATTTCCGCCCAGCCGATGATCGTCGCCCAGCGGCAGGTCAAATCCGCAGCCGAGATCGCCATCATCCAGACGGCGATGGACGCGAGTTACGGCGTGCACAAGGCCGTGTTCGAGGGGCTGCGTCCCGGCGTTTCCACCACGGAAGTCGCTGATTTCGTTAATGCGGCGCATATTGCCCTTGGCCTGAAGCCGCTTTTCGTGGCGGTGCAGTTCGGCGAGGCGACGGCCTATCCGCATGGCGTGCCCCATGCGCAGACGCTCAGCGAAGGCGATATGGTGCTGGTCGATCTCGGCGGCATTCTTCATGGCTATCGTTCCGATATCACCCGCACCTATGTCTTTGGCAAACCGACGGAACGGCAGCGTTTCCTCTGGAACGCCGAGCGCGACGCGCAGGCGGCGGCCTTTGCCGCCGCCAAAGTCGGCGCTGCCTGCTCGGATGTGGACAGGGCCGCGCGCGACAGCCTGAAAGCGGCCGGCTTCGGCCCGGATTATCAGCTTCCCGGCCTGCCGCACCGCACCGGCCACGGGCTTGGGCTGGATATTCACGAAGAACCCTATATCGTTGCAGGAAATGCCACGGCGCTGGAGCCGGGCATGTGTTTTTCCATCGAGCCGATGCTGTGCGTTTATGGCGAATGCGGCGTCCGTCTCGAGGATATAGCCTATATGACGGAGGCGGGACCGCGCTGGTTCTGCCCACCGGAGAAGAACCTCGACCGGTTGTTTCAGCCGGTCGCCGGGTAATTGGTCGGGAGGCAAAGGACCGAACGGCGATAGGGGTGATCCCATGTCGCTGCTGACCAGAAGAGGTAGGCCCCCGGACGGGGCCGCAGGAACTCAGAAAAAGAGGGAAAGGACCACCAGATGAAAACGCTGACCCGCAGTTTGCTTATCGCCTCTGCGATTGCGATCACTTCCGCCATGCCCGCCATGGCGAAGACCTTCGTTTATTGCTCCGAGGCATCGCCGGAAGGCTTCGATCCGTCGCCTTATACCGCAGGCGGCACCTTCGATGCCTCCGCGCATCCGGTCTATAACCGTCTGACCGAGTTCAAGAAGGGCACGACCGAAGTAGAGCCTGGCCTTGCGGAAAAATGGGACGTTTCCAAGGATGGTCTCGAATACACTTTTCACCTGCGCAAGGGCGTCAAGTGGCACTCCAACGACAAGTTCACGCCGAGCCGCGAATTCAACGCTGACGACGTGATCTTCAGCTACAACCGCCAGGGCGACGCGAAGAACCCGTGGAACCAGTATATCGCAGGCATCACCTACGAATATTACAACTCCATGGAAATGCCGTCCCTGATCAAGGAAATCGTCAAGGTCGACGATTACACGGTCAAGTTCGTGCTGACCCGCCCGGAAGCGCCGTTCCTCGCCAACATCGCCATGCCTTTCGCTTCGATCGTGTCGAAGGAATATGCCGATACGCTGGAAAAGGCCGGCACCAAGGAAGACTTCAACAACCTGCCGATCGGCACCGGCCCGTTCAAGTTCGTCGCCTATCAGAAGGACGCGGTCATCCGCTACCAGAAGAACGCCGACTACTGGGGTGAAGCTCCGAAGATCGACGACCTGATTTTCGCGATCACGCCTGACGCCGCCGTTCGCCTGCAGAAGCTGAAAGCTGGCGAATGCCACCTGATGCCATACCCGGCTCCGGCCGATCTGGCGACCATCCGCGCCGACAAGAACCTCAAGCTCGATGAGCAGCCGGGTCTGAACGTCGCTTACTTCGCCTACAACACGACCGTTGCACCTTTCGACAAGCCGGAAGTGCGCAAGGCGCTGAACATGGCGATGAACAAGCAGGCGATCATCGACGCCGTGTTCCAGGGTGCCGGCCAGGTTGCCAAGAACCCGATCCCGCCGACAATGTGGTCCTACAACGACAGCATCAAGGACGATGCTTACGATCCGGAAGCTGCCAAGAAGGCCCTCGAAGCCGCTGGCGTCAAGGATCTGTCGATGAAGATCTGGGCAATGCCGGTGCAGCGTCCTTACATGCCGAACGCCCGTCGTACCGCCGAGCTGATCCAGTCGGATTTTGCGAAGGTCGGCGTCAAGGCCGAGATCGTTTCCTTCGAATGGGGTGAATACCTCAAGAAGTCCACCGAAGTGAAGCGCGACGGCGCTGTCATCCTCGGCTGGACCGGCGACAATGGTGACCCGGACAACTTCCTCAGCGTTCTCCTGTCCTGCGCCGCAACCGGTGAAGGCGGTGCGAACCGTGCACAGTGGTGCAACAAGGAGTTCTCGGACCTGTTGGCCAAGGCAAAGCAGACCACCGACGTTGCCGAGCGCACCAAGCTTTATGAGCAGGCACAGGTGATCTTCAAGGAACAGGCTCCGTGGGCGACGCTTGCGCACTCCACGCAGTTCGTTCCCATGTCCGCCAAGGTTTCCGGCTTCACCATGAGCCCGCTTGGCGACTTCACCTTCGAAAACGTCGACATCGCGGAGTAATCCCCGAACAACCGGACGCGCGGAAGAACCCTGTTCTTCCGCGCGTCTTTTCAGGAAAAAACCATGATCCGGTTCATTCTCGGCAAACTTCTCTATCTCGTTCCGACCTTCCTCGGGATCACCATCGTCGCCTTCGCCTTCGTGCGCGTCCTGCCGGGCGATCCCGTGCTGTTGATGGCGGGCGAGCGTGGCATTTCGCCCGAAAGGCATGCGCAGCTTGCCGAACAGCTCGGTTTTGCTCAGCCCATCTGGCAGCAATATCTCCATTTCCTTGGACGGCTGCTTCAGGGCGATCTCGGCAATTCGCTGGTCACCAAGAAGCCGGTTCTCACCGAGTTCCTGGCGCTCTTTCCCGCGACAGTCGAGCTTGGTCTCGTCGCCATCATCATTGCAACGCTCATCGGCGTTCCCGTCGGCGTCATTGCCGCCATCAGACGTGGCTCCTGGTTCGACCAGATTTCCATGACTACGGCGCTCGTCGGCTTCTCCATGCCGATCTTCTGGTGGGGTCTGCTGCTCATCATCATGTTCTCCGGCATCCTGCAATGGACGCCGGTGTCAGGCCGTATCTCGCTGATGTATTTCTTCCCCTCCGTTACCGGTTTCATGCTGATCGACAGCCTGATTTCGGGACAGAAGGGCGCGTTTGCCTCGGCTCTGTCGCATCTCATCCTGCCCTCGGTGGTGCTCGCCACCATTCCGCTTGCGGTGATTGCGCGCCAGACGCGTTCAGCCATGCTGGAAGTACTCGGTGAGGATTATGTGCGCACGGCTCGTGCCAAGGGGATGTCTCCTTCGCGCGTGGTCGGCATTCATGCGCTGCGCAACGCCATGATCCCTGTTATCACCACTATCGGTCTGCAGATCGGCGTGCTGATGGCTGGCGCGATCCTGACCGAAACCATCTTTTCCTGGCCGGGCATCGGCAAGTGGATGATCGATTCCATCTCTCGCCGCGACTATCCGGTCGTGCAGAGCGGCCTGCTGTTGATCGCGGGTCTGGTGATGATCGTCAACCTGCTCGTCGATCTGACCTATGGCCTCATCAATCCGAGGATCCGTCACAAATGACCGATGTGATCACCACTCCGGGCGTGCGCCTCTCAGACGCCGCCATCCGCCGCCGGATGATCGCCGATTTCTGGTTCTATTTCCGCCAGAACCGTGGCGCCGTTATCGGGCTTGCCGTGTTCATCCTTCTCGTGCTGGTCGCGGTTTTTGCGCCGCTGATCGCGCCGCATGATCCGACCCAGCAATATCGCGATGCGCTGCTCGTGCCGCCGGTCTGGCAGGAAGGCGGCCGTGCCGGCTTCTTCTTCGGCACGGACGCCGTCGGGCGTGACATGTTGTCCCGCCTGATATACGGCGCGCAATATTCGCTGTTCATCGGTATCGTTGTCGTTTCCATCGCGCTCGTCGGCGGCATCGTCATCGGTCTCATTGCCGGCTTCTTCGGCGGCTGGGTCGATACCGTCATCATGCGTGTTATGGACGTCATCCTGGCGTTTCCGTCGTTGCTGTTGGCGCTGGTGCTGGTCGCGATCCTCGGCCCAGGCCTCACCAATGCCATGATCGCCATCGCCATCGTCTATCAGCCGCATTTTGCCCGTCTGACGCGCGCTGCCGTCATGAGCGAGCTCAGGCGTGAATATGTCACGGCCGCGCGCGTGGCCGGTGCCGGCAATTTCCGGCTGATGTTCAAGACCATCCTGCCGAACTGCCTTGCGCCGCTGATCGTGCAGGCAACGCTTTCGTTCTCCTCTGCGGTTCTCGATGCGGCCGCACTCGGCTTCCTCGGCATGGGCGCGCAGCCGCCTGCCTCCGAATGGGGCACGATGCTGGCGGAAGCGCGTGAATTCATCCTGCGCGCCTGGTGGGTCGTGACCCTTCCGGGCCTGACGATCCTGATCTCGGTGCTCGCCATCAACCTCATGGGTGACGGCCTGCGCGATGCGCTCGATCCCAAACTGAAGCGGAGCTGAGCGATGAGCCTGCTGAAAATCAAGAACCTCACTGTCAAATTCGCCACCGCCACCGGCGCCTTCACGGCCGTCAACGGCATCGATGTTTCCGTCGACAAACACGAGGTACTGGCCATCGTCGGCGAGTCCGGTTCCGGCAAGTCGGTATCGATGCTCGCCGTCATGGGGCTTCTGCCCGATACGGCGACGATTACCGCCGACGAGATGACCTTCGATGGCAAGAACCTTTTGGCCATGTCGCCGCAGGAGCGCCGGAGGGTGATCGGTCGCGAGATCACCATGATCTTCCAGGAGCCGGTCGCCTCGCTCAACCCGTCCTTCACGGTCGGTTTCCAGATCGAGGAGGTTCTGCGCCTCAATCTCGGCATGAGCGGCGCTGCCGCGCGTGCGCGCGCCCTGGAGCTGTTCCGGGCTGTCGGCATTCCCGAGCCGGAAACCAAGCTTAAGGCCTATCCGCACCAGATGTCGGGCGGCCAGTGCCAGCGCGTGATGATCGCCATCGCAATCGCTTCCAAGCCGCGCCTGCTGATCGCCGACGAGCCGACCACTGCGCTCGATGTGACGATCCAGAAGCAGATCCTCGATCTGCTGATGAACCTGCAGGCGGAATATGGCATGGCGCTGATTCTCATCACCCATGACATGGGCGTGGTGGCGGAAACCGCAGATCGCGTCGTCGTGCAATATAAGGGCCGCAAGATGGAGGAGGCGGATGTCTTGAGCCTGTTCGAGGCCCCGCAGCATCCCTATACCAAGGCACTGCTTTCGGCCCTGCCGGAAAATGCCACCGGCGACCGTTTGCCCACGGTTTCCGATTTCTTCGGCAAGGAGGGCGTTCAATGAGTATCGTTGTCGAAGGCAAGGGCATTACCCGCGACTATCACGTTCCCGGCGGCCTGTTCGGCGGCGCCAAGACGGTGCAGGCCCTGAAGGGCATCGACTTTACCGTCGAGCGCGGCAAGACGCTCGCCATCGTCGGTGAATCCGGCTCCGGTAAATCGACGCTGGCCCGCATCATCGCGCTGATCGATCCAGCATCCGGCGGCGAACTGAAGATCGAAGGCAAACCTGTCGATATCGCCAGACGCCGTCCGGACACGCAGATGCGCTCCAAGGTGCAAATGGTGTTCCAGAACCCCTATGGCAGCCTCAATCCGCGCCAGAAGGTGGGCGACGTGCTGATGGAACCGCTGGTCATCAACACCAAGATACCGGCTTCCGAGCGCCGCGAGCGGGCCGAAGCCATGCTGGTGAAGGTCGGTCTCGGTCCTGAGCATTTCAACCGTTATCCGCACATGTTCTCCGGCGGCCAGCGCCAGCGCATCGCCATTGCGCGCGCCCTGATGCTGAACCCGGCGCTGCTCGTGCTGGACGAGCCGGTCTCCGCGCTCGATCTTTCGGTGCAGGCGCAGGTGCTGAACCTTCTCGCCGACCTTCAGGAAGAATTCGAGCTGACCTATGTTTTCGTCAGCCATGATCTTTCGGTGGTGCGTTACATCGCCGACGATGTGATGGTCATTTCGAAGGGTGTGGCGGTGGAGCAGGGCACGCGCGAGGAACTCTTCGCCGATCCGAAGCATCCCTATACCCGCCAGCTTTTCGCCGCCACACCGATCACGGATGTCGATGCCATCCGCGCCCGCGTGGAACGCCGCAAGGCGGCACGGCTGGCGGCGACAGCCTGAAGGCTGACGACCGAGGTTAGGAACAGGCCGGATTGCCGGCCTGTTCTTTTTCAGGACTTCAGGAAACGCTCGACTGCCGCAAGCGCGCCCTGCTCCCGAATGTCTCGATAGGCGGCTTTCAGGGCTGGGACGAAGGTTTCGTTCCCGGGCAGGTCGCTGCCAAATGTGCGTTCGAAAGTCAGAAAACGGTCGACGACCGCATCCGGCGCCATTGCCAGTTGATCCGGCGCATCCCACTCCTTGAAAGCGGGATCGAGAATGGTGATCGGCTGCCCCTTTTCATTCTTGTCCGCGCAGGACCTGATCCAGAGCGCGACGGCGAAAATGACCGTCCGGCTTTCAGCCTTCTCCGCAAGCAATTCGCGCAAGGGGCCAAGAATGCGCAGCGGCACTTTCTGCGACGCATCGGAGGCGATCTGCATGGTCTTGTGCTGCAATGAGGGATTGGCGAAACGATCCCGCAGGCCGGCTGCGAATTCCGCCCCGTCGACGGCGGGATCGAGCGTCCGTTCGATCTCGCACCAATAGGCGTCGATGAAATCGCGCACGGGCTTTTCACCCCATGCATCCGCCACCGTCGCAAGGCCGGCAATCTGGCCGATGGCGGCGATGGCGCTGTGGGAGCCGTTCAGCATTCTGAGCTTCATATGCTCGTATGGCTCGACATTGGCGACGAATTCCACGCCCGATTTCTCGAGCGCCGGCCTTCCATGCGGAAAACGGTCCTCAATGACGAAACGGAAATAGGGTTCGGCCACCACCGGCCAGGCATCGCTGAGGCCGAGTGCGGTCGAAATCGCCTCCCGGTCCGCATCTGTGGTGGCGGGAACGATCCGGTCCACCATCGAGCAGGGGCAGGCAATATTGGTTTCGATGAAGGACGCCAGTTCCGGATCGGCCAGTTCCGCAAATTCCAGCAGCAGCTTTTGCAGCACATGGCCGTTGGCGGGCAGGTTGTCGCAGGAAAGGAGCGTCAGGGGCTGAGAACCTTGCCTGCGCCTGCGCCGTGTGGCCGCAAGGATGAAGCCGAAGATGGAGCGCGGCCGCTCCGGGTTTTCGAGATCATGGACGATATCGGGATGATCGCGCAGCAGGCTGCGGGAGGCGAGATTGGTCAGGTAACCCTTCTCCGTCACGGTCAGTGTGACGATGAGGACGCGCGGATCGGCCATCCGCTCCACCAGCCGTTCGGGCTCTTCCGGGGCGACGATGGTTTCGAGAATCGAGCCGATGATGCGCAGGCGCTCGCTCTCCCCGTCTCGCAGGCAAAAGGTGTAGAGATTATCCTGCGGCTCGATGGCGTCGCGCGTATCCGGGCTGCGCAGCGATGCCGCAACGATGCCCCATCGGGTTTCGCCGCGATTAAGGCAATCGTCGATGAAGACCGCCTGATGAGCCCGATGAAAGGCCCCGACGCCGAGGTGGACGATGCCGGGCGTGACGCTTTGGCGGTCATAGACGGGTGTCGTGACGGATTGCGGCAGGCGGGGCAGGGTTGCAGCGGAAAGCCGGTCTGTCATCGATGCGAAATCCCCATGCCGAACGGGACGATTGTGGCTCGCGCCGCTCTCATTGCGGCGTCCGGCTTATGGCGCATCACGTCAGTTCCTCCCCCAATATGCGAAATGATCAGGCGCCGGCCTCTTTGAGCAGCCGGACCTGGCGCAGCGTATTCTGGCGGCTGCGCTCGAGATGCCGCCACAGGGCATCGACGATCTGGGCCTTACTGCCGGCGGCGATGGCATCGGCGATATTCTGGTGCTCTTCGACCGAGCGGGCGTAGTCGCCGAGGATCGAGACGAAAACCGTGTGGGTCTGGTCGAGAATGCGCTCATGCGAGCCGGAAATGACCGGAATGCGCGCCGCCGACACAAGGGTCGTATGGAAGCTGCGGTCGTACAAAAGCGCTTTCGACAATTCGTCGAGCGTCGAGCCTTTGGCGAATTTACGATGTTTCGCAAGGCTTTCCAGAAGTTCCGCGTGCAGCGCTCCATCCAGTTGCCCGGCGTCGAAGGCCACTTCCACCGCGCCTTTTTCAAGCAGCATTCTGGCGGCGTAAAGTTCCTCCACATCCTCCACGGTGAAATCGCGCACAACCATGCCGCGCCGGGAGGAATTGACCACCAGCCCATCGGCCTCGAGTTTCAGGCAGGCTTCCTTCACCGGCGTGGGGCTGATGCCGAGATCGGCGGCAAGCTCATTGGGCAGCAGGCGTTCGCCGCCGCGCAATCTGCCGCTGACGATGCGTGCGCGCAGTTCCCGGTGCGCCTGTTCGGCGAGCGTGACTTTGACCAACGAGTTCATGGCGGCATCATTGCCCAGCTTAGAAGAGCTGGCAATGGCTGAATATTAAAAATAAAAAATTTTTTATTTTACAAAGACCATTTTTGCTTTAGCTCTGTCCGTCAGTGGGGAGCCGGCTGCTGGAGGAGGGCGGTCTGGCAATTTCCCTAAAGCCATCTTCGCGGCCCGTGGTCGCGGGGACGCGGCGTCTATTCCTCCCCGCAAGCAATCAGCAATCGAGGAATGACCGATCATGAAAATTACCGCCGTCGAACCTTTCATCCTGCACCTGCCGCTGACTTCGGAGTCCATTTCCGATTCCACCCACAGCATCACCCATTGGGGCGTCGTCGGTGCAAAGATCACCACCAGCGATGGCCTTGAGGGCTATGGTTTTACCGGCACCCACGCGCATCTGCCGTCGGACAGGCTGATCACATCCTGCATCAGCGATTGTTACGCGCCCTTGCTGGTGGGGGAGGATGCGTCGGAGCAGTCGAGGCTGTGGACGAAACTGGCCCGTTATCCGGCGCTGCAATGGGTCGGCAGGGCAGGCATCACCCATCTGGCGCTGGCCGCAGTTGACGTTGCGCTGTGGGACCTGAAGGCGAAAAAGGCGGGCGTGCCGCTCTGGCACTATCTCGGCGGCGCGCGCACTGCGGCGGTGGAAGCCTATAATACCGATATCGGCTGGCTTTCCTTCACGCTGGAGGATTTGCTGACGGGTAGCGCGAGAGCGGTGGAGGAGGATGGGTTTACCCGGCTGAAGATCAAGGTCGGGCATGACGATCCGAATATCGATATTGCCCGCCTCGCCGCCGTCCGTAAGCGTGTCGGTTCGTCCATCCGCATCGCCATTGACGGCAACGGCAAGTGGGATTTGCCCACATGCCAGCGTTTCTGCGCGGCGGCGAAAGATCTGGACATTTACTGGTTCGAGGAGCCGCTCTGGTATGACGATGTGACGAGCCATGCACGGCTGGCGCGCAATACGTCCATTCCGATTGCGCTCGGGGAGCAGCTTTACACGGTGGATGCGTTCCGCTCATTCATCGATGCCGGTGCGGTTGCCTATGTCCAGCCGGATGTGACCCGGCTTGGCGGTATCACCGAATATATTCAGGTTGCCGATCTCGCGCTCGCCCATCGCCTGCCCGTGGTGCCGCATGCCGGCGAGATGAGCCAGGTGCATGTGCATCTGAGCTACTGGCACCCGGCTTCGACCATTCTCGAATATATTCCCTGGATCAAGGATCACTTCGAAGAGCCGATCCATGTGCGGGACGGTGTCTACAAACGTCCGGAGCGCCCCGGCGCCAGCACGACGCCGCTGGCGGAAAGTTTCGCCCGTTATGGCAAGGCGGTGAAATGAGCAGCGGTATAAAACCCGGATTTTAAGGGAGGGAAGCCCGCCCTCCGTCATGCCGGACTAGATCCGGCATCCAGCCACGGCGCGTTTGCGCCGTGAAAAGAGTCTTTCGCGATCAAAGACTTGATCGCGCTGGACCCCGGATCTAGTCCGGGGTGACGGAGTACGGATGATGCAATTTTTCCAAATTTAGCGCCAGCCAAGAGCCGGCGCCACTTGCTTGAGGATCGTCTCGATCACATGGGCGTTGTAATCGACGCCCAGCTGGTTCGGCACGGTCAGGAGCAGCGTGTCGGCCTCGGCGATGGCCTCGTCGGCTTTCAGCTGTTCGATCAGTTTTTCCGGCTCGGCGGCATAGCTGCGCCCGAAGATCGCGCGTGTCTTGTCGTCTATATAACCGATCTTGTCATCGCCTTCGTTGCCGTAACCGAAATATGACCGGTCGCGGTCGTTGACGAGGGCGAAGATGCTGCGGCTGACCGATACACGCGGTTCGCGGGTGTGGTCCGCTTCCTTCCAGGCTTCCCGGAAGGTGCGGATCTGCTGCGCCTGCTGCACATGGAAAGGCTCGCCCGTTTCATCCGTCTTCAGCGTGGAGCTTTGCAGGTTCATGCCGAGCTTTGCCGCCCAGACCGCCGTTGCATTGGAACTCGAACCCCACCAGATGCGCTCGCGCAGCCCTTCGGAATGCGGCTCCAGCCGCAAAAGGCCGGGCGGGTTCGGGAACATCGGGCGCGGATTCGGTTCGGCGAAACCTTCGCCTTTCAGAAGCTCGAGGAAGACTTCGGTGTGCTGACGCGCCATGTCTTCTTCGCTCTGGCCTTCGGCCGGGCGGTAACCGAAATAGCGCCAGCCATCGATCACCTGCTCCGGCGAGCCGCGGCTGATGCCGAGCTGCAGGCGTCCGCCGGCGATGAGGTCGGCCGAACCGGCGTCCTCCGCCATGTAGAACGGGTTTTCATAACGCATGTCGATGACGCCGGTGCCGATCTCGATCTTTTTCGTGCGCGCGCCGACGGCGGCCAGCAGCGGAAAGGGCGAGGCAAGCTGGCGGGCGAAATGGTGCACGCGGAAATAGGCGCCGTCGGCGCCCAGCTCTTCCGCCGCGACGGCGAGGTCTATCGATTGCAGCAGCGTATCGGCGGCCGAACGGGTCTGCGACTGAGGCGAGGGCGTCCAGTGGCCGAAGGACAGGAATCCGATCTTTTTCATGATGACCTTCCAGATGTCGGAGGATGCCGGTCTTCACAAACCGGCTTCGTTGTTGTCAGTCATATAGGCTGGCACGCGTATCCTCCAACCGGCCGGGCGTAGACACGGTGTCGCCGAAATGTGAACGATGGCTGTTCAGACCATCATCCGGCGGTCGAGGATGAAGAGTTTTTCATGCGCGCGCGCCGTGGTGAGAATGAAGTCCATCAGCGAGCGCACACGCGGCACATTGGCAAGGTCCTGATGGCTCGTCAGCCAGTAGCCGCGCCGCAGTTCCACTTCGCCGGCAAGCACCATCTGCAAATCCGGAAAGCGCGCGGCGATGAAATTCGGCAGGATGCACAGGCCCCGGCCGCTCAGCGTGGCAGTCAGCTGCGCGAAAATACTCGAGGACTGAAAGCCCGGACGCAGGCCGGGCAGCACATCGCGCATATAATCAAGGCCGGGTGAGAAGATCAGGTCCTGTACGTAACCGATGAAGAAGTGATCGAGCAGGTCCTCGCGCTTGGTGATTCTCGGCCGTCCGGCGAGATAGGAACGCGAGGCATAGATATGCAGCGTATAATCGATGATCTGTTCGTTGATATAGGGACCGGCCTTCGGCGGATCGAGCGTGACGGCGACATCCGCCTCCTTTCGGGAAAGCGCCATGATCTGCTGGATCGTCACCATTTCCACCATGATGTGGGGATGCGTGATGGCGAAGTCTTTCAGCCTTTCCACGAAGAAAAAATTGGAAAAACCTTCAGGCGCGCTAAGGCGTACCACGCCGCGCAGCAGGCTGCCGCTTTCGGAAATATCCGATTGCAGCCTTTCCGCTTCTGCCTCGATACGCTCGACCGTATCCACCAGCCGCCGCCCGACGGTCGTCAGTTCATAACCGCGCGGGTTTCGCTCGAACAGCTTGGTTTTAAGCGAGAATTCCAGCCGGTCGATATGGCGGGAGACGGTGGCGTGGCTGGTGCGCAGGCTTCGGGCTGCCGATGAGAGCTGTCCGGTGCGAGCCACGGCCAGAAAATATTGCAGGTCGTCCCAGGTGAAAGGGGTAGCCATATTTGTCTCCCATCAAGAGTTCTGTTCAAAAATGAACAGTTCCTGTTCGCAATTTGATGATGCCCCGCTCTTGTGTCAACGGCCGAATTCGAGAAGTCTAGGCTCAGGATGCATCGCTTTGAGGAGGGCGGTGTGACCGTTCAGGTGCAATGGCATGGAAGCCCGCAGGCGGTTTCGTTCACCGTTGCACAGACCCATCTGAGGCTCGCAATCATCTCTGGGAGGAGAAGTCATGCGTAAGAGTATCGTTTTATCCACGGCCATGGCGCTGGCCGCTGGCACCGCCGCTTATGCCGCCGAGATTTCGGACGGCAAGGTCAAGATCGGCATCTTGAACGACCAGTCGGGCGTCTACGCCAATTTCGGCGGCAAATACTCTTATGAAGCCGCGAAGATGGCGGTCGAGGATTTCGGCGGCAAGGTGCTCGATGCGCCGGTGGAAGTGGTGACCGCCGACCACCAGAACAAGGCGGACGTCGCCTCCAATATCGCCCGCCAATGGTACGATACCGAACAGGTCGATTCGATCATGGAACTGACCTCGTCGTCGGTCGGCCTTGCCGTGCAGGCGCTGTCCAAGGACAAGAAGAAGATCACCATCAATACGGGTGCGGCAACCACCGAGCTGACCGGCAAGCAGTGCAGCCCCTATGGTTTCCATTGGGCCTATGACACCTATTCGCTGGCGGTCGGCACCGGCGGCGCGCTCGTCAAGCAGGGCGGCGACAGCTGGTTCTTCCTGACCGCCGACTATGCCTTCGGTTATTCGCTGGAAGAAAACACGTCGAATTTCGTCAAGTCCAATGGCGGTAAGGTTCTGGGTTCCGTGCGCCATCCGCTTGCCACGACGGACTATTCCTCCTTCCTGCTGCAGGCGCAGTCCTCGGGCGCGAAGGTCATCGGTCTTGCCAATGCCGGTCTCGATACCTCCAACGCCATCAAGCAGGCGGCCGAATTCGGCATCGTCGCCGGCGGCCAGCGGCTTGCGGCGCTTCTCTTCACGCTTGCAGAAGTCCACGGCCTCGGTCTCGAAGCGGCTCAAGGGTTGACGCTGACGGAAGGTTTTTATTGGGACCGCGACGATGAATCGCGCAAGTTCGGCGAACGCTTCAAGGAACGCACCGGCGCCATGCCGAACATGGTGCATGCCGGCACCTATTCCGCCGTGCTGCACTACCTGAAGGCCATCGAAAAGGCCGGCGCAGACGATGCCGATGCCGTCGCCAAGGCCATGAAGGAAATGCCCGTCAACGACGTCTTTTCGAAGGACGGCCATGTGGCCGCCAACGGCCGCATGATCCACGACATGTATCTCATGGAAGTGAAGAAGCCGGACGAAAGCAAGCAGCCGTGGGATTATTACAAGGTACTTGCCACCATCCCCGGCAAGGAAGCCTTCATGGACCCCGCAAAGAGCGGTTGCCCGCTGGTAACGCAGTAAAGAAGAATAAAAAGGGGAAAGCTTGATGACGATCGCTCCCGCCCTTGCCGGGCAGGCCGAACCTCGCGTCGTTCTTTCGGCGCGCGGTCTCTCCAAGACCTTCGGCGCATTCGCGGCCGTGAAAAACGTCGATCTCGACGTCCACCATGCCCGCGTGCATGCGCTTATCGGTCCGAACGGTGCCGGCAAAACCACGGTCTTCAACCTGTTGACCAAGTTTCTCCAGCCGACAGGCGGGGCGATCACCTTCATGGGAACGGACATAACAAGGACGCCGCCGGACAAGGTGGCGCGTCTCGGCCTCGTCAGGTCTTTCCAGATATCGGCGGTGTTTCCGCATCTGACGGTTCTGGAAAATGTGCGGGTGGCGTTGCAGCGGCCGAACAGCCTTGCAACGCAGTTCTGGCTGCCGCTCTCCTCGCTCGACAGGCTGAACGCCCGCGCCGAGGAACTGATCGCCATGGTCGGCCTGACACGGGAAAAACATGCGCTTGCGGCTGATCTTTCTTACGGCCGCAAGCGGGTTCTCGAAATCGCCACCACGCTGGCGCTCGATCCGAAGGTTCTGCTGCTGGATGAACCGATGGCCGGCATGGGCGGCGAGGATGTCGCCCATGTCGCCGAACTCATCCGCGAGGTGGCAAAGACACGCGCGGTGCTGATGGTCGAACATAATCTGAAAGTCGTGGCCGATATCTGCCACCACGTCACGGTCTTGCAACGCGGTGAAATTCTGGCGGAGGGCGATTATGCCACCGTTGCCGCCGATCCGCGCGTGCGCACGGCCTATATGGGCACGGAGGAGGCTTGATATGGCGGCAATGCTCGAAGTCTCCAATCTGAAATCCTGGTATGGCGAAAGCCAGGCGCTGCACGGTGTCGATCTGACGGTCGGCGAGGGCGAAACCATCACCATTCTCGGCCGCAACGGTGTGGGCAAGACCACGACGCTGCGCACTATCATGGGCATCATCCGAAACCGCAAGGGCGTCATCAAGCTGGGCGGCAAGGATCTGATGCCGGTGCCGCTGCATCGCACGGCGAAATACGGCCTTGGTTTCGTGCCGGAAGAGCGCGGCATCTTCGCGACGCTGAGCGTCGAGGAGAACCTGAAGCTGCCGCCCGTCGTCGCATCCGGCGGCATGACGCTCGATGAAATATACGAGCTGTTTCCCAATCTTTACGAACGCCGCACCAGCCCCGGCACCAAGCTTTCCGGCGGCGAGCAGCAGATGCTGGCCATGGCGCGCATCCTGCGCACCGGGGTTAAGGTGCTGCTGCTTGACGAACCGACCGAAGGGCTTGCCCCGGTCATCGTGCAGCGCATCGGCGAGGTGCTGCAGAAACTGAAGAGCCGCGGCATGACCGTTGTTCTGGTCGAACAGAATTTCCGTTTTGCCAGCCGTATCGCCGACCGTTTCTACCTGATGGATCACGGCCAGATGGTCAGCAATTTTCCGGTCAGCGAGCTTTCCGGCCGCATGGGCGAGCTCAACAAGGTGCTGGGGGTTTAACGATGACGATGATCTTCGGCGTTCCAATTCAGGCATTGCTCGGGCAATTGCTGGTGGGCCTTATCAACGGGTCGTTTTATGCGCTGCTGTCGCTCGGCCTTGCCGTCATTTTCGGCCTGCTGCGCGTCATCAATTTTGCCCATGGCGCGCAATATATGCTCGGCGCTTTCGTCGCCTTCCTCGGCCTGCAATATTTCGGCATCAATTTTTGGGTGGCGCTCATCGTCACACCTTTCGTCGTGGCGCTTTTCGGTGCGATCGTCGAACGCTTCCTGCTGTCGCGGCTTTACGATCTCGATCCGCTTTATGGGCTACTCTTCACTTTCGGTCTCGCGCTGGTGGTGGAAGGCACGTTCCGCTGGCTTTATGGCGCTGCTGGCCAGCCCTATTCGGTTCCGCCGCAGCTTGCCGGCGGCACCAATCTCGGCTTCATGTTCCTGCCGAATTACCGCGCTTTCGTCGTCGTCATTTCGCTCATCGTCTGCATCGCCACCTGGGCGTTGATCGAAAAGACGCGGCTTGGCTCCTATCTGCGCGCTGCGACGGAAAACCCGACGCTGGTGCAGGCTTTCGGCATCAACGTGCCGGTGCTGTTGACGCTGACCTACGCGCTGGGTGCCGGCCTTGCCGGTTTCACCGGGGTTCTCGCCGCGCCGATCTATCAGGTCTCGCCGCTGATGGGCACGAACCTCATCATCGTCGTCTTCGCCGTGGTCGTGGTCGGCGGCATGGGGTCGATCATGGGCGCCATCGTCACCGGTTACATGCTGGGCGTCGCAGAGGGCCTCACCAAGGTGTTCTACCCGGAAGCCTCCAACATCGTCATCTTCGTCATCATGGCCTTTGTGCTGCTCATCCGCCCCGCCGGACTTTTCGGAAAGGACGCCTGATATGTCCAAAGCCACCCATAGCCCCACCGCTGGAGCAATGCCGCAAACGGAGGTTTCGACGACTGCCGGCACCATCAAGACCGTGCTTATTCTTGCAGGGCTTGCCGTCCTCATCGCCGCGCCGATGTTCGTTTATCCGATCTTTCTGATGAAGCTCCTGTGCTTTGCGCTGTTTGCGTGTGCCTTCAACCTCCTGATCGGTTACACCGGGCTGCTCTCCTTCGGCCATGCGGCGTTTTTCGGCGGTGCAGCCTATTTCACCGCCTATTCGGTGAAGGAATGGGGCGTGACGCCGGAAATCGGCCTTGTCATCGGCATGGCGGGGGCGGCGCTGCTCGGTCTCGTCATCGGCTTCTTCGCCATTCGCCGCCAGGGCATCTATTTCGCCATGATTACGCTCGCGCTGTCGCAGATGTTTTATTTCTTCTGCCTTCAGGCACCCTTCACCCATGGTGAGGATGGCTTGCAGGGCGTGCCGCGCGGCCATCTTTTCGGCCTTCTCGACCTCAATGCGCCGCTCAACATCTATTACACGGTGCTTGTCGCCTTTGTGTTGGCGCTTCTTGTCATCTGGCGTTTCGTCAACTCGCCCTTCGGCATGATCCTGAAATCGATCCGCGAAAACGAGCAGCGCGCCATTTCGCTGGGCTATAGCGTCCAGCGCTACAAGCTCGGTGCTTTCGTGATGTCGGCGACGCTGGCCGGTCTCGCGGGTGGCCTCAAAGCGCTGGTCTTCCAGTTTGCGACGCTCACCGACGTCACCTGGCAGATGTCGGGCGAAGTGATCCTGATGACCCTGCTCGGCGGTATCGGCACCATGATTGGCCCGATCTTCGGTGCGGGTCTCGTCGTCACCCTGCAGAACTATCTCGCGACGTCCGATTTCCCGGTCACCATCATCACCGGCCTCGTGTTCATGGCCTGCGTTCTGGTGTTCCGGCGTGGTTTGATCGGCGAATTTTACGCGTCGCGGCTCGGCAGAAAACTCGGCTTTCAGCACCGTAGCTAGGCGTTTTTGAGAACACAGGAAAGGCCTCCTCCGCGTCCGGGACGACGCGGCAAGGGCGGCGCGTGGAGAACAGCATGGGCGAATATGACTATATCGTCATCGGAGCGGGGAGTGCCGGATGCGTTCTCGCCAACCGCCTTTCGAAAGATCCGAACAACCGCGTGCTGCTGCTGGAAGCGGGCGGCAACGACAATTACCACTGGATCCATATTCCGGTCGGTTATCTCTATTGCATCAACAATCCGCGCACCGACTGGTGTTTCAAGACGGCGGAAGAGCCGGGGCTTAACGGCCGCTCGCTGATCTATCCGCGCGGCAAGGTGCTTGGCGGCTGCTCCTCCATCAACGGCATGATCTATATGCGCGGCCAGGCGCGGGACTACGACGTCTGGCGTCAACTCGGCTGCGAGGGCTGGGGGTGGAACGACATCCTGCCCTATTTCCTGAAATCGGAAGACTTTTATCGGGGAAAAAGCGATCTGCACTCCGCCGGCGGCGAGTGGCGCGTGGAAAAGGCCCGTGTGCGCTGGGATGTGCTGGATGCTTTCCAGAAGGCGGCGGGCGAAGCGGGCATTCCCGCAACCGACGATTTCAACCGGGGCGACAATGAGGGGGCCGGTTATTTCGATGTGAACCAGCGCTCCGGCTGGCGCTGGAATACGGCCAAGGCATTTCTGAAGCCGGCGCTTGGTCGCAAGAACCTGACGGTTCTGACCAAGGCCCATGTCAAGCGTCTCATCATCGAAGAAGGCCATGTTACGGGGGTGGAGTTCCACCATGACGGCGTCCTGAAAAAGATGCGGGCGCGGCGCGAGACGGTGCTTTCCGCCGGTGCCATCGGCTCGCCGCATGTTCTGGAGCTTTCCGGCGTCGGCCGTGGCGATGTGTTGCAGGCGGCCGGTATCGACACGGTGGCGGAGGTTCAGGGCGTGGGTGAAAACCTGCAGGACCATCTGCAACTGCGCATGGTATACAAGGTCTCCGGTGTCCTGACGCTGAATGAAAGGGCCTCCACCCTGTTCGGCAAGGCGCGGATCGGTCTCGAATATGCGCTGACGCGCTCCGGGCCAATGTCGATGGCGCCGAGCCAGCTCGGTGTTTTCACCCGTTCTTCACCCGAGAAGGAAACCGCCGATCTGGAGTATCATGTCCAGCCGGTTTCGCTCGACAAGTTCGGCGATCCGGTTCACACTTTTCCGGCCATTACCGCAAGTGTCTGCAATCTGCGGCCGGAAAGCCGGGGCTCAGTGCATGTGAAAGGACCGGATTTCGCCATGCAGCCGGAAATCCGCCCGAACTATCTTTCCACCGAAGGCGATCGCCAGGTGGCCATCGACGCCATGCGGCTGACGCGCCGCATCGTCGCCCAACCGGCCTTCGCGCGCTTCAAGCCGCAGGAATACAAGCCGGGTCCCTCGTTCGAAAACGACAATGATCTTGCCAAGGCGGCGGGCGATATCGGCACCACCATCTTCCACCCCGTCGGCACGCTGCGCATGGGGTCGGATATGGAAAGCGTGGTCGATGCGCGTCTGAAATTCCGCAGGCTCGCCGGGCTGCGCGTCGCCGACGCATCGGTGATGCCGCGCATCACATCCGGAAATACCAATTCCCCGACGATCATGATTGCCGAAAAGGCCGCCGACATGATCCTTGCGGACAATCGCTGAAAGGAGCGCTCCGATGAAGACCGTCGCTTTTATCGGGCTGGGACATATGGGCCTGCCCATGGCCGCCAATCTCGTCAAGGCCGGATATGCCGTCAGGGGTCACGATCTTTCCGAAGCCTGCCGCGCGGCGGCGAGAGAGGCCGGTGTTCCCGTTGCTGCGGGTTCTGCCGAGGCTATCGAAGCCGCTGACGTCATCATCACCATGCTGCCGAAGGGCGAACATGTCGTTTCGGTCTATGGCGATCTGGTTCGGAAAATCCCTGCCGGAACGCTTCTCATCGACTGCTCGACGGTGGATATGGAAAGCGCGCTTAAGGCGCATGAACTGGCCGCTTCTGCCGGTTGCCCCTCGGTCGATGCGCCCGTATCGGGCGGAACGGGCGGGGCTGCCGCCGGCACCCTGACCTTCATGTGCGGCGGCGAGGCTGCGGCCTTCTCTGCGGCAAAGCCGGTGCTGGAGGCGATGGGCAAGAAGATCGTGCATTGCGGCAAGGGCGGTAACGGCCAGGCGGCCAAAATCTGCAACAACATGATCCTCGGCATTTCCATGATCGCCGTTTCGGAAGCTTTTGTTCTGGGCGAAAAACTCGGCCTCTCGCATCAGGCGCTGTTCGACGTCGCCTCCACCTCTTCCGGGCAATGCTGGTCGCTCACCACCTATTGCCCGGTGCCGGGACCGGTGCCGACATCGCCCGCCAACAAGGATTACCAGCCCGGATTTGCGGCGGCCCTGATGCTGAAGGATCTGAAGCTTTCGCAGGAGGCCGCCAATGGAGCCGGGGCTTCCACCCCGCTCGGTGCGGCGGCGGCCGCGCTTTACGAGAACTTCGTCGATGAGGGGAGCGGCGGGCGCGATTTTTCCGCCATTGTCGAAATGCTGCGCGGGAGCGAAGCATGACGGACACCGCGCCTTCCGATATTTTGTGGGTGCCGCCGAGGGAAACGCTGGCGCGCTCGGCGCTTTTTTCCTTCGCAGAGAAAACTGCAAAACTGCACGGGGTGGCCGCCGATGATTATGCCGGCCTGTTGCGCTGGTCCATCGATGCGCCGGACGCCTTTTACGATGCTCTGTGGGATGAGCTCGGCATTATCGGCACACGTGGAGAAACGGCATTCAAAGCCGGTGCGACGATCCGAGATGTTGAGTTTTATCCCGGTGCCCGGCTCAACTATGCTGAAAACCTGCTGCGCGATGCCGACGCGCGGCTGGCCATCATCGCTCATCGCGACGATGGCACACGGCGCGAAATTACTCGCAGAGAGCTTTACGACGAAGTGTCCCGCATGGTGCAGGCGCTTGCTGATGCGGGTGTGAGCGAAGGCGACCGCGTCGGGGCCATCGTCACCCATGATATTGAGGCGATCGTCTGCTATCTGGCCGCGAGCGCCATCGGCGCGATCTGGTCGTCGTGCTCGCCGGATTTCGGCCCGGCGGGAGCCTCCGACCGCCTGTCGCAGATCGGTCCGAAAATCCTCATCGCCGTGCCGGAATATGGTTATGCCGGCAAGCGCATCGATGTCGGCCCGACCATCCGCGCCGTCGCGGAAAGTGCGACGCCTGAGAAGATCGTGCTGATCGGCGACGCCGTGCCCGAAAGCCTTGCCGATCTCGGCTGCGTGACGCTTACGGATTTCGTCGCGCCTTATGCGGCGGGCGAGATTGCCTTCAACCGTCTGCCCGTCAAGGCGCCGCTGGCGATCCTTTATTCCTCGGGCACCACCGGCAAGCCGAAATGCATCACCCATTCCGGCGGCGGTTTGCTTCTTCAGCACATGAAGGAGCTGAAGCTGCAATGCGATATTCAGGAAGGGGAGCGCTTCTTCTATTTCACCACCTGCGGCTGGATGATGTGGAACTGGCAGGTCTCCGGTCTGGCGCTCGGCGCTACGCTCGTCACCTATGACGGCAATCCCGGTTATCCCAACCCTGCGCGGCTAATCGACCTCATCGACGCCGAACGGATCGCCACTTTCGGCACGTCGGCGAAGTTTATCGACGCCTGCCTGAAGGCCGGGCTGAAGCCGCGTGAAAGCCACGATCTTTCATCGCTGCGGACAATTCTTTCCACCGGCTCGCCGCTCATCCCGCAATCCTTCGATTATATCTATCGCGACTGGAAGGCTGAGGTGCACCTCGCCTCGATCTCCGGCGGCACGGATATCTGCGCCTGTTTCGTTGGCGGCAACCCTTTGCAGCCGGTGCATCGCGGTGAATTGCAGGGTGCGATGCTGGGCATGGATATCGACACCCTGGACGATGAGGGCCGTTCCGTTCGAGGCGTCGCCGGCGAACTCGTCTGCCGCAATGCGCATCTGTCCCTGCCGGTGAAGTTCTGGGGCGATGAGGATGGTTCGCGCTATCAGGCCGCCTATTTCGACCGGTTTCCGGGCATCTGGGCGCATGGCGATTTCGCCGAAATGCGCCCCTCCGGCGGCTATGTCATCCATGGGCGTTCGGATACGACGCTCAATCCCGGCGGGGTGCGCATCGGGACTGCGGAAATCTACCGCCAGGTGGAGACCGTGCCCGAAGTCGAAGAGGCCATTGCCGTGGGGCAGGATATAGATGGCGACCAGCGGGTCATCCTCTTCCTGCGCATGAAGGGCGGCGCAGCGCTGACGGAAGAGCTGGAAAAGACTATCCGCAGCCGCATCCGTTCGGGCGCCACGCCGCGGCATGTGCCGGCAAGGATCATTGCCGTCAGCGCCATTCCCCGCACCCGTTCCGGCAAGATTTCCGAAATCGCGGTGCGCGACACCATTCATGGCCGGCCGGTGAAGAATGCCGATGCGCTCGCCAATCCCGAAGCGCTTGAACTTTTCCGCAACCTGCCGCAGCTGAAGGACTAGGCCGATGGAGGATCAACCGAAAACCGTGCTTGTCACGGGTTCCACCAGCGGCATCGGGCTTGCCATCGCCAAGCGTTTCGCCAAGGCGGGGTATCTGGTCGGGGTGCATGGCATAGAGAGGGCGGAGGAGGCGACGCAGGCGCTGGAGGCGGTCGCGAAGGTGGCGCGGCACAGGCCGGTCTATTTTGCCGCCAATCTCGCCAATTATGATGAAAGCGCGCATCTGCCGGAGACCGTCATCGCCGAATTCGGTCATATCGACGTCCTCGTCAACAATGCCGGCATTCAGAAGGTCGCGCCGATCGACGAGTTCGATTTCGCCGATTTCTCCCGCATCGTCGCCATCTCGCTCGACAGCGCGTTTCACACCATCCATGCGGCCTTGCCGGGCATGAAGGAAAGGGGCTGGGGCCGCATCGTCAACATCGCTTCCGCGCATGGCCTGCGCGCCTCGCCCTTCAAGGGGCCTTACGTCGCGACCAAACATGCGGTGGTGGGCCTGACGAAAAGCGTGGCGCTGGAAGTGGCCGAACTTGGCATCACCTGCAACGCCATCTGCCCCGGTTATGTCTGGACGCCGCTCGTCGCCGCCCAGGTCGCCGATCAGGCGCGCGTGCATGGCATGAGCGAGGAGGATGTGGTGAAGAAGGTGATGCTTGCGCCGCAGCCGACAAGGCGGTTCGTGCAACCGGAAGAAGTGGCGGAAATGGCGCTTTATCTCGCGGGGGACATGGCCCGCTCCATCACCGGCACCACCATCTCGATCGATGGCGGCTGGACCGCGAAATAATCTTCGCATATCCGACGCTGCGCTGGCGCTTCGATACGCAGGCCGCTGGAATGGGGTTGAAACTAATCCTTTTCCGCGTCTGGAACAAAACCCTGACCCCAATGATTAGATCAACAGGGTTACAGGGAGTGAAAGACATGGCCAGAGAAAATACCAGCTATCTCGACGGTCGGGATGCGAAAAGCGAAACGGCAACGCGCGCGCGGCAGGGATCGCGCGGACGTCCCGTGCTTGTCATTCTGATCGTCAGCGTGCTTCTTGCATTGGTGGTTTGGGCCGTTGTCGAATATTCGGTTTTCGAACCCGACGAGAACCTGCCGCAGAACCCGCAGACCGAGACTGCGCCCGTGCCGCAGCAGCCGTCGGGATCCGGAAGCTTCGACAACAATCCGGCGAATGGCCGACCCCAGCCGCCGTCATCGACAGAGACAAATCCCGCGCCGCAGGATTCGACCGGCGCGCCGCAAAACCCATGACCACCATGGCGTGAAGTTTTTTCGCGCCGATGATGATTTTCATGGAACCAGATCGCGCCCGATTTCATTTCACGCAAAGTGACAGGAATCGGGGGTTTCATTCATGGCAGTCACCGTCACTGCAGTTGTTCTCACGCTGATCGGTCTTGCGCTGTTCGGTTTCGGCTCTCAGCTCGTCATGCTGGGCGGGAGCTTCTATTACGTACTTTCCGGGTTGGCCTTTCTGCTGACGGCCGTTCTGCTGTTCAAGCGCAATCGCGCAGCCCTTCACGTCTATGCCGTCTTCATTGTCGCGACGCTCGCCTGGGCCATATGGGAAGTCGGCTTCGACTGGTGGCAGCTTGGTCCGCGCGGCGGTGTAATCATTCTCATAGGCCTCTGGCTTCTGGTTCCCTGGGTAAGAAAGCCGCTCGGTTTTTCGAGCCCGACCGGGCTTAGCTACGGGCCGAATGCCTGGCCGCTCGCGCTGTCCGTCCTCGCCTCCATCGTCGTGGCCGGATATTCCATGGCGCAGGATCCGCATGATACGGCAGGTTCCCTGCCTCAGGAAACGGCCTCGGCCACGCCCGCCTATGGCGGCAATGTGCCTGACGGTGACTGGCATCAATATGGCCGCACGCCCTATGGCCAGCGTTATTCGCCGCTCACCCAGGTCAATGTCGACAATGTCTCGCAGCTCAAGGAAGCCTGGCGTTACCAGACGGGCGATGTGAAGCTGCCTGATGATGTGGGGGAAACCACCTATCAGGTGACGCCGCTGAAGATCGGGAACACGCTTTATATCTGCACGCCGCATAATTGGGCGATTGCCATCGATGCCGCCACCGGCAAGGAAAAGTGGAAATACGACCCCAATGTCGGTCTCAATCCGGATCGCCAGCACCAGACATGCCGCGGCGTTTCCTATTATGCCGAGCCGAATGCCACGCAGGGCACGGCCTGCGCCGAGCGCGTCTACCTGCCGACCTCGGATGCGCGGCTGATCGCGCTTGACGCCGCCACCGGTCAGGTCTGCACGTCCTTTGCCGATCAGGGTGTGCTGCATCTCGAGCAGGGCATGAAATACAATCCCGCCGGTTATTATTATTCGACCTCGCCGCCCGTCATCGTGGCGGGCAAGATCATCATCGGCGGCGCGGTGAACGACAACTATTCCACGCAGGAACAGTCCGGCGTCATCCGCGCTTTCGATGTGAACAGCGGCGCGCTCGTCTGGAACTGGGATTCCGGCAACCCGGCGAAAACCGAACCGATTGCGGCGGGTGAAACCTACACCACCAATTCGCCCAACAGCTGGTCGGTCTTCAGTTACGATGAAGGCCTTGGCCTCGTTTATATCCCGCTCGGCAATCAGGTGCCGGATCAGCTCGGCATGGGCCGCAGCGAGAATGTGGAGAAATATTCCTCCTCCATCGTTGCGCTGGATATAAACACCGGCAAGGATCGCTGGGTGCGCCAGACGGTTCATCACGATCTCTGGGACATGGACGTGCCGGCCCAGCCGGTGCTGCTCGACATCACCAAGGACGGCCAGACCGTGCCGGCTCTCGTCGGCCCCACTAAGCAGGGCGATATCTACGTTCTCGACCGGCGCACCGGCGAGCCGCTTCTGCCGATCACCGAAGAGCCCGCGCCGGGCGGCGCCATACCGGAGGACTTCACCTCCCCGACGCAGCCGACGACGGCCCTGTCCTTCAAGCCGGCGCCATTGCAGGAAAAGGACATGTGGGGCGTCTCCATGTTCGATCAGCTCGCCTGCCGCATCCGCTTCCATCAGCTGAACTACAAGGGTCGCTACACGCCGCCTTCGGTGACCGGCTCGATCATCTATCCAGGCAATTTCGGCACCTTCAACTGGGGCAGCGTGGCGGTCGATCCCGAGCGTCAGGTCATGTTCGGCATGCCGACCTATCTCGCCTTCACCTCGCAGCTCGTACCGCGCGCTGACATTCCGCCGAAGGGTCAGGACGAAAAGGGAAGCGAACAGGGCCTCAACCGCAATGACGGCGCACCCTATGGCGTGTTCATGGGTCCGTTCCTCGGTCCGTTGCAGATTCCCTGCCAGGCCCCGCCATGGGGTTATGTCGCGGGTGCTGATCTGCGCACCGGCGATATCGCTTACAAACACAAGAACGGCACGGTCCATGACATGACGCCGCTGCCGCTGCCCTTCAAGGTGGGTGTGCCGGGCATTGGCGGGCCGATGATCACCAAGGGCGGCGTCGCCTTCCTCGGTGCTGCCGTTGACAACTATCTTCGCGCCTATGATCTGACCACCGGCAGGCAGCTTTGGGAAGCGCGCCTGCCGGCCGGCGGTCAGGCAACGCCGATGACCTATGCGCTGGATGGCGGCAAGCAATATGTGGTGATGGTTGCGGGTGGCCACGGCTCCGTCGGCACCAAACCGGGCGACTATGTGATCGCCTATACCCTGCCGTAATCTCTGCAGGTTTCAAGATACAAAAAAACCGGAATGGGCGACCATTCCGGTTTTTGTTGCCAAGAGGGGTATCAAGCCGCTTTTTTCTCGGCGGCGGCGTTAACCGACGTTTTGGCGAGCGCGGTCAGCGCATCATCGGTTTTCGCTTCTTCCTTGAGCGTGGCATCCAGCAACGAAACTGCTTTCGTGTGGCCCAGCTTTTCCGCCCATGCCTTCAGCGTGCCGTAACGGGCGATCTCATAGTGCTCGACCGCCTGCGCCGAGGAAACCAGGCCGGCGTCGAGGGCGGGCGTGCCCTTGAAGTCCTCCATGATTTCCTCGCCCTCGGCGATGATGCCCTGAATGGCTTCGCAGGTCTTGCCCTGTGCCCGCTTGCCGATGATCTCAAACACCTCCTGCAGGCGCTCGACGTGCCCCTGGGTTTCTTCCTTGTGTTTTTCAAAAGCCTGTTTCAGCTTCGGATCGGTCGCCGCCCGCGCCATTTTCGGCAGGGCTTTCAGGATCTGCCTTTCGGCGTAGTAGATATCCTTCAGCGTATCGTAAAACAGGTCGTCGAGTTTCTTCTCGGCCATTGTTCCTTCTCCCATGTGTGAAAATGCATGACGTGCGCCCGTGCGCACGGGAGACAAACCCTTTGCTGCGCCCATGGTTCCGGCTCGGTTGCGCGCAACGTTTATATTGCCGCGCGGAACCAACACGCCTTTGCGAACTTAGTGTGAAGAAATTTCGGGAGGAGACGCGACAGTGCCCCAGAGCCTTGCAGAAGAATTTTCCATGAATATTTCCATCCCCTTCGAGGTGCTGCTGGTGCGTGTGTTCGGCGCAGTCATCCTGTGCGGCCTGATCGGTCTGGAACGTGAGTTTCACAAGAACACCGCCGGCCTGCGCACCAACATGCTGATCGGCCTTGCCGCCGTCACCTTCTGCGTTATCACCATTCACATGATGGAGACGATGGCGGAAGGCCATGAGGCCGCGCGGCTCGATCCTATCCGGCTGGTGGAGGCCGTAACGGCGGGCATCGCCTTTCTCGCGGCGGGTGTGGTCGTTTATACGAGAGGCGATGTCAAAGGCCTGACGACTGGCGCCAGCATGTGGCTTTCGGCGGCAATCGGCCTCTCGGCCGGCCTTGGCATGTGGCCGCTTGCTCTTCTCGCTTCGGGAATGGGCATTGTCGTCCTGTGGACGCTGCGCCGCTTACAGGTGGCGGCGGGCATCAAGGAGGAATGAACGACATCAGCCGAAGCGGAAAAGATCGGCGTCGGGGTCCTTGCCGCCATTGATGGCTGCGGCCACGATTTCAGCGGCGATCTGGCTGAAGGTGATGCCGTTGCCGCCGAAACCCATCACGGCATAGACGTTGTTCATTCCGGGCACCGCGCCAATCAGCGGCAGGCCGGTGGTGGTCGTGCCGAAGGCCGCCGCCCAGCGATATTCCGGCTTTCCCATGTCGATGCCGAGAAGCTTTTCGATCTTGCGGCGGATCGTCTCCGCCTTGGCGGCGAGCTTGCGCTCCGACTGGTATGCGGTGGGGTTTTCCTCGTCCTCGCCTCCGGCGATCATCCGCCCCTCCCGGTCGGTGCGCAGGTAGAGATAGGGATCGGAGGCCTCCCAGATGATATGGTTCTCCAGCCAGTCGGGTAGGTCGAGCCCCTTTCGGCTCGCCAGCGCCCAGGTGGAAATGATCTGGTGTTTCGGGCTCTCCAGCACTTTCAGGAATTCATAGCCGGTGCAGAAAACGACATTGCGCGCTGAAAGGATTTTGCCGCCGGCGGTGGCAAGGACAACCTCGTCGCCGAGGTTCCTGAGATCGGTGATCTCAAGCTGGGAAACAATTTCGGCGCCGGCGCCTGCCGTGTGGCGCAGCAGGCCGGCCGTCAGCTGTGCGGGATTGGCGGAGGCCGAAATATCGCTGAGGATGGCCCCGGTCCGGTGCAAGCCGTATTGCTCTCTCAGTTCCGCGGCGTTGAGGAGGCGGGCCTCGATGCCCGCTTCTTTGCGGGCTTCTGCTTCGGCCTTCAATGCGCGCGATCCCATTTCGTCTCCAGCCAGATAAAGGGCCTGTTTGCGCCTCATGCTGCAGGAGATGCCGAGCGAAGAAACGATTTCCTCCAGCCGCAGGACGGCGCGGGCGGAACGCTGCCATGCCCTGTCAGCCGCGTCCCTGCCGATCATCTTTCGAAGCTGCGTCAGCGGCGTGTCGATTTCGTGCTGGATCATCGCGGTGCTGGCGACGCTGCTGCCCATGACCGGTTCGCGCCGGTCGACAATCAGCATGGATTGACCTGTCCGTTGCAGGGCGTGGGACACCAGCGCGCCACTGATACCGGCGCCGACGACGATCGTGTCGTAATGGTCGGCCTCCGGCGTGTGCCTGCTGCGGACGCCAATGCGCGGTGTATCCGCCCACACGGGCTTTGAATCCCTGAGGTCGCGTTCTTTCGTCAGTTCCGATGTCGGCATGAAATCATCCTGAAAGGTCACGGCTCGGTATAGCCGGCGACATTGATGGTGAGCGTTGCGCTGCGGGGATCGTTGCGGAAGAAGAGCGTGCCGGTATCGCGAGACTCCGAGGCGACGTAATCGAACGTCACATCGGCGTTCTCCAGCGTCGCGCCGTTTTGCTGCAGGTCGCCGCGCACCTGCACCTGCGCCGCCGTCGTCATGGAAAGATTGCGGATATCGAACCGCACCCGGTATTGCCCGGCCTGCGCCTGCACACCGGTAACGGCGATTTCGAAGCGGGCATCCTCCGGCCTGTAGCGATAAATGTCATAACCGATCCAGCTGAGCATGGCGGCGACAAGGAGCGTGCAGATGGCGCCCGTCAGCCATTCCACCCAATGGGGCTCGGGGCTTTCCGTATGTTTGCGGCCCTTGGATATCGTCATCTTGTCCTCACAGGATCAGTCGGGCAGAGGCCGCGCCGATCGAGGCGGGAACGCCGAGAATGACGGCGGCATTCATGATCTGCGACAGCGATGTGTGGTCGAGGCGCTCGAAGGTCCAGAGCGTATAGATGCTGATGGCGATGGCGATGACGTAGCCGGGCAGGGTGAAGCGGATGAAGGATTGCCACCACTTCTGCCCTTCGTGCAGCTGGTGCGAGCCCTTGAAGTGAAGCGCGTAGACAAAGCCATGCATGATGGCGACCGACAGCAGGCAGAGCGCCAGAATGTGATAGGGCGTCACCTTATAGGCGATCAGGATCATTTCTTCCGTCGGCGCAACATTGAGGCTGAGGAAAAGCGCGCCGACCACCATCATGAACAGTTCGTGCAGATAACCCGTCTCGCCGGAATATTCGCCCTCCTCTTCATCCTCCGCGTCGGAATGCTGACCGAGCTGGCTGCGCCCAAGCAGTGCGCCGATGCTGGCTGGAACGGATTGCAGCGCAATCTTGGCGACGATGTTGGAGGCGGTGATCTGGTCGTTCAGAATGCCGAACAGCAGCAGCACGGCGGCGCTGACAGCAATGCCCAGCCCATAGGCCGTTATCGCATCGCGCAGCGCCTGGTTCCAGGAGTGAATATTCTCGAAGCCGATGCGGCGGGCGAGAAGAAGCAGCAGCGGCAGGTTAAGAATGCAGAGCAGAAGAAGCCGCCAGGAATTGACGTAAAGACCGAGAAACCACATTTCCATGGTCATCAGCATGGGCAGGGCAAACAGCAATGCACCCGCCATGCCGCGCGCGAGGCCGATTAGAAATTGCCCGACCTCGTCATCGTCCGCATCTCTTCGATTGATCGCTGTCACCATGCCGCCCCCTGTCCACAGCGATAACGCAATGGCGTTTTTCCGGTTCCGTGGGTTTATTTCGCGGGATCGATGAGAGCGATGCCGAATTCCGGCCGATAGCTGCGCCGCAATTCCGCAGGTGTTTCGCGGATGACGACTTCCAGCGTAGGCCGCACCACCCCTTTTAGAAAATGGCCGCCCCTGGTGGAGCCATCGGCAAAGCCCAGAACCACATGCAGGTGCGGATTGGGCGTATCGTTCTCGTCAAGGGTGATATCGCCAAGCAGGCTTAGGACCTCGCTCTGGTCGGTGACCGGTATTTCCTTATAGTCCTGCGTCGAAAGATCGAAAAAGGCGAGTGTTGCCGTGGCGAAGGCGCCGATCGCGGTAACTGAGGCGGCGTTGATATTCTCGGCCGTGGCAAAGCGCCTGATGGCCTCGAAGGCTTCTTCCTCGGGATCGATGACGAGGATGAAGGTGCGCTCCGCGCCGCTTGCCAGCAATCTGCTTTTCATGTCTTCCTCCCAAATAGAAGTGCCGCCGGAAAACCGGCGGCACGGGAATAGGGTGTGTGTCTTAAGCGGCGCGGCGTTCGTGGCGGCCTTCCCCGACCTCTTCCACGATCTTGGCGACGAAGGCGTCAAGATCGTCAGGGCTGCGGGAGGTAATGATTCCCTTGTCGGTCACCACCTTTTCATCCTTCCAGTTTGCGCCGGCGTTCTTGAGGTCGGTCTTGATCGACCAATAGGAGGTGGCGTCGCGGCCACGCAGGGCGTCGGCTTCTACAAGCAGCCAGGGTGCGTGGCAGATGGCGGCCACCACCTTGCCGGATTTGATGAAATCACGCACCACCCGCATCGCATCCTCGTCATGGCGCAGAACGTCCGGATTGATCTGGCCGCCGGGTAGAACCAGCGCGTCAAAATCTTCGGTTTTTACGGCCTTGGCGGATAGATCGACGGCGATGCTGTCACCCCAGTCTTTCTTGTCCCAGCTCTTGATCTCGCCCTCCTTGATTGAGGCGACCTTTACGTCTGCACCTTTGGCCTTCAGCTGGTCATAGGGCACGCGCAATTCGGAACGCTCATAGCCGTCCGTTGCGAGAATGAGGATTTTTGCAGCGTTGATGGCAGTCATGTCTGTCTCCCTTCGGGTTCAGTCTTCCTTGTCGGAATTGATGGAGGGCAGGAAAAATTCCACGTCCTTGAGCCGCTCCGCGTCGAGATTTTCGATATGCGTTTGCCAGAACCGTTCGGCTTCCGCCGGTTCGTGCTGCCATTGGCGCACGAAGGTCTTGTTGTCGTCGATCATCACCTGACGCGTGCCGCCGAGACGCAAATATTCTTCCGCAAGTCTGCGTGTTTCGGTCTTTTCCATGTCGCGGCTCCTTGTGCGTGGAAAGCGGGAACGGAGGGGTGCCGGATGGGTAAGAAGCTCGGCTGCCATTTCGTTGGCCACCGGGAGAAAACGGAAAAATCCCGATGTTCTTCAGCGCCATCGCGTCCGTTTGACACGGCGGCCCCTCCTGCTGGAACAACGTGAGCTTTCCGGTAAGGTTCCGTAGTTTTTTCCAGCGGCCTCGTTGCCGAAGCCGAATATATCGCGCGCAATTTTTTACCGGAACAAACGGGCATGTCCCGCTGTTTTATCCCCGATGCAGGGGAGGCAGCATGGCAGCCAGACAGAGCGACGGCGAACACCACGGTGACAACGACAACAAGGGTTTCTGGTCGATCGATTTCGGCAACTCACCGGTTATAGGCACGGCCATTCACGACGGTCATCGCATTAGACCGGACGTATCCGGGCTCATCGCCCTTTCCCCGGAACAGCGGCTGCGGGAGGAAGACCCTTTCACCGGTGAGATGATCGCGGGACTGACAAACCGTCTCGTCGTTCACCATTCGCGTTTCGAAATCGATCTCAACCGTGCGGCCGATCAGGCGATCTATCTGAAGCCGGAACAATCCTGGGGGCTGGAGGTCTGGAAAGAGGAGCCGGCGCAGAAAGCTATCCGGCAATCGCTCGATTTTCACGCCGACTATTATGCGATGCTGGAGACAGTGCTCTCTGCAATCGAAAGGCGGCACGGCGCCTTCGTCGTGCTGGATGTACACAGCTATAATCATCGCCGGCAGGGCGCCGCTGCGCCGCCGACGGCGCAGGCGGAGGCGCCCGATATCAATATCGGCACCTTTTCCATGGATCGCAGCCGCTGGGGCGATATCGTGAGCGCGGTCGGGCACCACTTCGCGTCAGCGACCATCGGCGGACGCCGCCTCGATGTTCGCGAGAACGTTGCGTTCCAGGGCAAGGGGGAGCAGACCCGTTTCATCCACGAAAGGTTCGTCGAAAATGGCTGCGCCATCGCAATCGAGTTCAAGAAATTCTTCATGGACGAGTGGACGGGAAAGCCGGATGCGCGTGTGGTGGCGGATATTCGTCAAGCGATAACAGCACTCCAGCCGGTGCTCGAAGAGTGCCTGAGGTCGCGGCGATGAACCTCTCTCCCGCCCGCAGCGCACCGTCTCCCATCGCCGATCTGGTCGATGATGTCGTGTCCTGCCTCGAGGCCGGCAAGGCCATCCGCCGCGATGTCGGCAAAGACGGTCGTCTGCATATCGACCGGCCGCTGCCGTTCCTCTGCCTGCATTTGACCGGCGGCACGAAAAATCTCGCCGCCCGCGATATCGCCGCCGCCCATGCCTCCTATCTGATCGCGTCGACCATTCAGGAGGCTGCACCGCTGATCGAGGCCGTTGGCACGGTCATGCGGCAGCGCTTCGGCGCATTCATCGTCCTCGATATCGGTGAACTGGAGCATGACATCCTGCTGGCCGACGATTCGCCTTTCCTGCCGCATTATGAGGTTTCCGTCTCGGCGACGGCTGAGCCAGAAACGCAGAATGCCCGCCGGGTCTTCATCAAGGCGGTTTGCGATGCCGAAGTGCGTTTTCGCACGCCGCGCATCACCCGACCGGAACCGGATGCCGATCCCGTTCTGCGATTCAAAAAAGCGGGCCTCGATTTTCCCTGTATCAGCGTGCGTTTTGCGCCTATCTACCGCCAGCCGGAATCCGGTGCGGATTATCCGGGCCTGCGGGTGACGATGATCGCCGATCTTTTCGATGCCGGTCTGCAGGCTTTTTCATCCTTCGCTTCGGGCAAGGACGCGCTCAAGGTTACCAGCCACCGTGCGCTGGGGCGCAAGGCCTTCGTCGATGCCGTCAGGCGTGCCGACCGGTCCGTCGACGATATTGTTTCATCCTTCGATTTTCTGCTTTCCGTCACGCCCATCAATGCCCGGCGGGCCTTCGAGGAGTTTCGCGATGGCGGCTTTCAGTTTGCGCCGCGCCTGCTCTACCGGCCGCTCGGCGTCGATGTCGAGGAGCAGAAACGCAAGCTTTATTCCGTCGTGTTCGATCATCTGGAAGACCCGGTGCTTTATAATCTCTACCGGGAGAAACAGCAGGAGATCGATCTGCAGCTGACGATGCTCGCCAACCTGCACCATCGCACCTTCACCGATTTTTCACGCGCCCTTTATGGCGCTGTCGAACCGGCCCTTCTTCAGCTGGCGCTGCGGGTGCTTGCGGATTGCCCGCGCCGGGAGGAAAGCAGCGAAATCGCCATGGTCGATTGTTACGCGGTCGCCAAGAAGTCGCGGGAGATGGTCGAGACCTATCTTGCGGAAGCCCCAAAATTCAAGGCGCGCGTTGAAATCCGCGACGACCTGCCGCCGGGTCTGATGGTGACGGGTGAGAAGCTTTTGATTTCCCGCCACACTGTCATGGAACAGCGCCGTGTCGAGGCACTGCTGTCGCATGAGATCGGCGTGCATCTTCTGACCTATTTCAACGGCTCGTTTCAGGGGCTGCGTCTCTTCCGCACCGGCCTTTCCGGTTATGAGGGCGTGCAGGAAGGGCTGGCGGTGCTGGCGGAACATCTGGCCGGCGGCATGACGCGTGAGCGCCTGCGGCTGATCGCCGGCCGCGTTATCGGCTGCGCCGCCATGCTGGATGGGGCGAGCTTCGTGGAGACCTTCCGCACCATGACCCGCGATCACGGTTTCGATGAGGCCGGGGCCTTCAACATGGTGCTGCGCATCTATCGCGGCGGCGGTCTTTCCAAGGATGCGATCTATCTGCGCGGGCTGGTGGAGGTGCTGGACCATCTGGGCAGGGGCGGGGCGCTCGATCCGTTCTGGATGGGCAAGATCGCCGCCGCCCATTTTCCGGTGATGCAGGAGCTTGCCCTGCGCGGCCTGTTGCGGCCGCCGGGCGTCAGGCCCGCATTTCTGCTGCCCGCCAAGGCCAATGAACGGCTGGAAAAAATACGGGCGGGATTATCCATTGCCGAACTGGCGACATTATAGGAGGGGCTTCATGCGTATCGCATTTTTCGTCAATTCCATCGAAACAGAGGGACCGAACTACGCGACCGGGCTGCTTGCCATGGCGGCGCTCAATCGCGGTCATGAGGTGGTCTATCTGACACCCGGCGATTTCACATTACGCTCGGACGACAGTCTGACCATTCACGCCACCGTGCTGCCGAAGGGTAAAATCAAGAAAGGCGAGACGTTCCATTCCACACTTCAGGATAAGGCGCTGGAGCGGCGAACCATGGATGTGGAGGAAATCGATGCGCTGATGCTGCGCAACGACCCCTCGCTCGACCAGACGACACGGCCATGGGCGGTGCATGCCGGTATCCTGTTCGGGCGGCTGGCCGAACAGCGGGGCGTCGTCGTGCTGAACGATCCCGAAGGTCTGGCGCTCGCGCAGAACAAGCTCTATTTTCAGAGTTTTCCCGAAATCGTCCGCCCGACCACGATCATTTCGCGCAATGTCGAGGAAATCCGCGCCTTTGCCGACGCGCACCCCAAGGGCGTCATCGTCAAGCCGCTGCAGGGCTCGGGCGGCAAGAACGTCTTCAAGATCGGCTCCAGCAAAGAGACCAATCTCAACCAGATTTTCGAGGCGGTGAGCCTTGAGGGATATCTGATCGCGCAAGCCTATCTGCCGGCCGCCAAGGATGGCGACATCCGCTTCTTCATGATGAATGGCCGGCCGCTGATGCGTGAAGGCAAATATGCCGCCCTTCGCCGCGTGCCCGCCAAGGGCGACCTGCGCTCCAATATCCATGCCCATGGCACGGCGGAAGCCGTGAAGGTGACGGATGAGATCGTGGCGCTTGCCGAAATGGTGCGGCCGAAGCTGGTGGAGGACGGCATGTTCCTCGTCGGGCTCGATATCGTTGGCGACAAGATACTGGAAGTGAACGTGTTTTCGCCGGGTGGCCTTTCCAATATCCGCGATCTCACGGAGATGGATTTCAGCGACACGATCATCGAGGCCGTGGAAACCAAGATCACCATGCAGAGCGCTTCCGGCGGCACCATCTCCAACCGCCTGCTGGCGACGCTGTGAGGTTATTCCCGTAATTCGGCCGGGTGCATCTCGCGATACCAGGCGACGAGGGCCTTGATGCCCTCTTCGACCGGGGTTTGCGGCACGTAACCGGTCAATGCCCTCAGAAGATCGGGAGAGGCGAAGGTGCGGGGGACATCGCCCTGCTGCATCGGCAGCATATTGCGGATCGCGGGTTTCCCGACCGCCTTTTCGACCGTTTCGACGAAATGCATCAGCTCCACCGGCTGGCCGCCGCCGATATTGACCACGCGGAAGGGTGCGTGGTGCGACAGCGTGTCCGTGACGCCTTCCTGCGTAACACGGTTTTCCTCGGACGGGATGACCGTGCTCAGCCGGACGATGCCCTCCACCAGATCGTCGATATAGGTGAAATCGCGGCTCATATTGCCTTGCCCGTAAATATCGATCGGCCGACCGTTGGAAACGGCGTCGACGAATTTGATCGGCGCCATGTCCGGCCGCCCCCACGGGCCGTAGACCGTGAAGAAACGGAAGGCGGTGGTAGGCAGCTTGTGCAGATGGGCATAGCTGTGCGCCATCAGCTCCATCGATTTTTTGGTGGCGGCGTAGAGCGTCATCGGCTCGTCGGCCTTGTCGCTTTCCGCGAAGGGGATTTTTTCGTTGGCGCCGTAGATTGAGGAGGTCGATGCCAGCATCAGGTGCTTGACCTGCAAGCTTCTGGCGAGCTCCAGCATGTTGAACGAGCCGATGAGGTTGGAATCGATATAGGCGCGCGGATTTTCAAGGCTGTAACGAACGCCTGCCTGTGCCGCGAGGTGGATGATGATCTCAGGCTCGGCGGCCTCTGCCGCGCGCTTTAGCGCATCCGTATCTTCCAGCATGCCGATTTCGGCACGGAAGCCGTTGGAGCGGGAAAGAATGGCGTGGCGTTTTTCCTTGAGGCTGACATCGTAATATTTCGTCATGCCGTCGAAACCGGTCACGAAGTGGCCGGCGTCCAACAGCCGCTTGGCAACATAAAAGCCGATGAAGCCAGCCGTGCCGGTAACCAGATAACGCATGATGATTATATCCCGAATTCGTTGGTGCGTTTGCGGTCTGACCGAAGCGCAGAAAACCTTTTAATGAAATGGCGAAAACGAAACCTCTATGCGCCCTTGTCGGAACCGCCTTCATGCGGGCGACCGACGGCGGCATAGATGAAACCATGCGCGGCGACCTCATCCGTGCGGTAGATATTGCGCAGATCCACCAGCACCGGATGTTTCATGATCGCCTTCAGGCGCGGAAGGTCGAGCGCGCGGAACTGGTTCCATTCCGTCACGATCACCACGGCGTCGGCATCTTCCGCCGCCTCGTAGGGGCCGGCCGCGTATTCGATGTCTTCCATCAGATGGCGGGCATTCGCCATGCCTTCCGGGTCGTAACCGACCACTTTCGCACCGCCATCCTGCAGGGTCTGGATGATGGCGATTGCCGGGCTGTCGCGCATGTCGTCGGTATTCGGCTTGAAGGTGAGGCCAAGCACGGCGATCTTCTTGCCGCGCACATCGCCGCCCACCGCATTGATGACCTTGCGGCCCATGGCGCGTTTGCGGTTGTCGTTGATGGCGATGGTGGTCTCGATCAACCGCACCGGCGCATCATAATCCTGCGCGGTCTTGGCAAGCGCCAGCGTGTCCTTCGGGAAACAGGAGCCGCCATAACCGGGGCCGGCATGCAGGAATTTCGGGCCGATACGGCCATCGAGACCGATGCCGCGCGAGACATCCTGCACATTGGCGCCGACCTTTTCGCAGAGATCAGCCATCTCGTTGATGAAGGTGATCTTCATCGCCAGAAAGGCGTTGGCGGCATATTTGATGAGTTCGGAAGCGCGCCTTGTGGTGAAGAGCAGCGGCGACTGGTTAAGATAGAGCGGGCGGTAAACCTCGGTCATGACGGGGCGGGCGCGCTCGTCCGAAAGGCCGACGACGATGCGGTCCGGCCGCTTGAAATCCTCGATGGCGGCGCCTTCGCGCAGGAATTCAGGGTTGGAGACGACAGCGAAATCGGCCGAGGGGTTTTCCTCGTGGATGATACGCTCTACCTCGTCGCCGGTACCGACGGGAACGGTGGATTTGGTGACGATAACCGTGAAACCGTCCAGCGCATGGGCGATCTCTTTCGCCGCCGCATAGACATAACCAAGATCGGCATGGCCATCGCCGCGCCGCGAGGGCGTGCCGACCGCAATGAAGACGACATCGGCATTGGCGACGGCTGCGGAAAGATCGGTGGTGAAGCTCAATCGCCCGGCCTTTGCATTGGTGGCCACGATGACATCGAGACCCGGCTCGAAGATCGGGATATGGCCGTTTTTCAGGGCTTCAATCTTCTCCGGCATCTTGTCGACGCAGACCACATCGTGGCCGAAATCTGCAAAACACGCGCCGGACACGAGGCCGACATAACCCGAACCGATCATCACAATCCGCATTCTTTTTCCTTTCGGTTAGCGAGGCCATGGTAACGCAGCAATATCAGCCGGGGAAATCGGCGGGTGAAAATCGCATGATAATATTTAGCCGCCTTCATGCCCGTCGCCAAGCGCCACGATGAACACCGGCTAACCTCTTTCCATGACGGGGATGTGATGGCCATGGCGGGACAAATTTGCCGCACCTTGCAGCCATTTGCACTGGCCGGGTCCAATCGGGCAATTTTACTTCTTTTGCGGCTTGCACTCATAGGTAGCCGGGTCTAGCCATAGGGCTGAGGATCAAATCTGCCAGACTGTCTGTCCCTTGAAAGGGGCGTCCGGGTCGCCTTCCACGCGGCCGGGGGATGCTTTGCATTGCGGTCGGTGTTTGGGGACGTTCAAATGCAAAAGGGTTTTCTGCTCGGTCTGTTCGCTTATGCGACCTTTTCCATGGGCGATGCCACCATCAAGTCGCTTGGATCGCAGATCAGCGTTTTCGAAATCGGCTTCTTCAGCATTCTGTTTTCCGGCATCTTCATTTTCTTCAGCAAGCCGCGCGAGGAAAGGTGGCGTGAATTCTGGCGCATGAGCCGGCCCTTCGCCGTGCACGGGCGCGCCATCTCCGGCCTTTTCGCCGGTATTTTCGGCATCTATGCCTTCACCACCATTCCGCTGGCGGAAGCCTATGCGCTGATCTTCCTGTCGCCGCTCTTCGTGACCGTGCTTTCCGCCGTCGTGCTGAAGGAGAGTATCGGCCCATGGCGCTGGGCGGCGGTTCTGGCCGGCATCGTCGGTGTCATCCTCGTCGTGCGGCCGGGCTTCAAGACGCTGGAACTCGGGCATTTTGCCGCCATCGGCGTTGCGTTCCTCGCGGCGATGACCATCGTTTTGCTGCGCTCGCTTGCGGGCAAGGAAAAGCGCACTTCGATCATGGGCGTGCTGCTGATTTACGGCCTCACCTTCAACGGCATTGCCTCCATCCCCGAATTCGTCATGCCCAACCTGCACCAGCTATTGGCCTTCGCCTTCATCGGCCTTTGCACAGCGACGGGGCAGATCACCCTTCTGGTTGCAACCCGCATCGCGCCGGCAAGCCAGATCGCGCCATCGCATTATTCGCAAATCCTCTGGGCGGTGGCGATCGGCATGGCCTTCTTCCACGAATATCCGGATGCGGTCGCCGTGCTTGGTCTGGCCGTCATCGCCGCATCGGGACTGCTGACGATGATCCGCGAAAAGGTGAGGCTTGGCACCGTGCGCTGGAACCCGTTTTTCCGCAATCGCCTGTGAATTCACCCTTGATCGGAAACAGTGCGTCAACCGAAGCGCGGCTTGTGAAGCGGTGGCAACCCGGCCGATAAGGCTTTCATCTTTAGATGAACGGAGAGCCGCGAATGCTCGTGGATGGAAAATGGACTGCCGAATGGCATCCGGTGCAGGCAACCGACAAGAAGGGCGGCTTCGTTCGCCAGACCTCCGGCTTCCGCAACTGGGTAACGCCTGACGGTTCGGCGGGGCCGACGGGCGAGGGCGGTTTTGCGGCCGAAAGCGGCCGTTATCATCTTTACGTCGCGCTGATCTGCCCCTGGGCGTCGCGCACGCTGATCGGCCGAAAGCTCAAGAAGCTGGAGGAGGTGATTTCCGTTTCCGTGGTTGAGCCGGCGCTTTCCGACGAGGGCTGGAAATTCGGCGACTATCCGGGTTCGGACCGCGATACGCTCAACGGCTTTACCTATATGCACGAGGTCTATACCAGCGCGGATCCGCATTATACCGGCCGGGCCACCGTGCCCGTGCTTTGGGATAAAAAGACGAAAACCATCGTCAACAACGAATCCGCCGATATTCTACGCATGCTGAATTCCGGTTTCGGCGCTCTGGCCGATAATAGCGTGGACCTCTATCCAGAGGCGCTGCGCGATGAGATCGACGCTCTCAATGACCACATCTATCCGCGCCTCAACAACGGCGTTTACAGAACCGGTTTCGCCACCACGCAGGTTGCTTATGAAGAGGCCTTTGCCGATGTGTTTGCGACGCTTCAGGAGCTCGAAAGCCGCCTCATCTCAGGCGGGCCTTTCCTTTTCGGCGATCACCTGACCGAAACGGATGTCCGGCTCTTCGTGACGCTGGTTCGTTTCGATGCCGCCTATTATGGCCTGTTCAAATGCAATCTTCGCCGCATCGCCGATTATCCTGCGCTGCAGGCCTATATGATGCGAGTGCTGACCATTCCGGGCGTGCGCGATACGGTCAATATCGACCATATCAAGCGCGGTTACTATTCCATCAAGGCGCTCAACCCGACCCGCATCGTGCCCGTCGGCCCCGATCTTCCGGGACTTGACGATGTTTCCCTCCGCCCTTCGAACTGAGCGGATGACGGATTACACCGGTTTGCCGACCTGATCGAGCAGCCAGGCCTGAAAGGCGCGGGCCAGCGCATTGTCCTGCCGCCCTTCCGGCAGGGCGACGTAATAGCTTTTGTCGGTCTGCAAGGGGATGTCGAAGACGATTTCGAGGCGGCCGGAGGCAAGTTCCGCCTCGATGAGATATTTCGGCAGAAGGGCAAAGCCGATGCCGCTTGCGGCGGCCTCAATGATCATCGAGAACTGGTCGAAACGGCTGCCCTGATAGGCATTCTCGGCTGTCACCCCGTTCATCTCCAGCCATTCCGTCCATAGTTTCGGCCGCGTCGTCACATGCAGCAGCGGCTGCCCGGTCAGATCCTGCGGCTTGCTCACGCTGGCGCGGCGCAACAGGGCGGGGCTTGCGACTGGCACAATGACTTCGTTGCACAAAAATGTGCAGGTGCCATGCGCCCAGACCGGCTGGCCGTAGTGAATGGCGAGATCGAAACCTTCTTCATCAAAATCGAAGGGATGCGAGCGCGAGCCGATGGTGATCGTTATTTCCGGATTGTCGTCGATGAAGCGGTGGAGGCGCGGCATCAGCCAGCGGCTGCCAAAGGTGGGCAGCGTCGCGACGGAAAGCGATGCGTGTGAAGTTCCGGCCGAGACCGCGCGCACCATCAACTGTTCGGATTGCTGCAACAGGCGCCGCACATCGGGCAGGAATTTACGCCCCGCCTCCGAAAGCACCACCCGCCTGCGGATGCGCTCGAAAAGCTGCATTCCCGTCTGCGCTTCCAGTTCGCCGATCTGCCGGCTCACCGCGCTCTGCGTGAGGTTGAGTTCTTCCGCCGCACGCGTAAAATTGCCATGCCGTGCCGCGCATTCGAACGCCTGCAGGGTAACGATGTCAGGGACCAGTCTTCTGCGCGGATCCATTCCATTCTCGCATCAACTTACCCGCTTTCCTCATTGGAAAAGGGTCATTATGGCCATATATGATTACGGGAAAGAATGGAACGGTGTAAAACGCCAGTTTCACAGAACGAATGGTAAATTCGGGGAAAGAAGAGTGACGGGAGTTGAAAGCGCCGTATCGAAACGGCCTTTCCTCCCATTTTAAGCCAAAAGGACGATGGACATGGATGCGACCACGAAGCTCGACGTGAAACAGGAAGCCGCGGCCCTGCTCGACAGGATGGGCGTTGCCCGCGATCTCTATACCGGCGGCGATATGGCCTCCTTCAGCCCGGTGACGGGTGAACAGGTCGCAAGCCTCAAGACCGTTTCGGTCGAGGGTGTAGCAGCCGTGATCGACCGGGCCGATGCCGCCTTCAAGGCATGGCGCAATGTGCCGGCGCCCCGTCGCGGTGAACTGATCCGGCTGCTCGGCGAAGAATTGCGCGCCTTCAAGGCGGATCTCGGCCGTCTCGTCTCGCTCGAAGCGGGTAAGGTTCCCTCCGAGGGCCTCGGCGAAGTGCAGGAAATGATCGATATCTGCGATTTCGCGGTCGGCCTTTCCCGCCAGCTTTATGGTCTTACCATCGCCACCGAACGCCCCGGCCACCGCATGATGGAAACCTGGCATCCGCTCGGCGTCGTCGGCGTCATCTCCGCCTTCAACTTCCCGGTCGCCGTCTGGTCGTGGAATGCGGCGCTTGCCATCGTCTGCGGCAATTCGGTTGTCTGGAAGCCTTCGGAAAAGACCCCGCTCACGGCGCTTGCCGTTCAGGGCATCTTCGAGCGCGCGGCCGCCCGTTTCGGCGATGCGCCGGAAGGTCTTTCGCAGCTTCTGATCGGCGACCGCGCGGTGGGTGAAGCTCTGGTGGACAATCCCAAGGTGCCGCTCGTCTCCGCCACTGGCTCCACCCGCATGGGCCGCGATGTCGGCCCGCGTCTGGCGAAACGCTTTGCCCGCGCCATTCTGGAACTCGGCGGCAACAATGCCGGCATCGTCTGCCCTTCCGCCGATCTCGACATGGCGCTGCGCGCCATCGCCTTCGGCGCCATGGGCACGGCCGGCCAGCGCTGCACCACGCTTCGCCGTCTCTTCGTGCATGACAGCGTCTATGACCAGCTCGTGCCGCGTCTGAAAAAAGCCTATGCCTCCGTTTCCGTCGGCAACCCGCTAGAAACCTCCGCACTCGTCGGCCCGCTGGTCGACAAGGCGGCTTTCGACGGCATGCAGAAGGCCCTCGAAGCGGCGAAAGCCCATGATGGCGTGGTGAATGGCGGCGGGCGTGTGGATACGGGTGCGCCGGATGCCTATTACGTCAAGCCTGCTCTGGTCGAAATGCCGAAGCAGGCTGGACCGGTGCTGGAAGAAACCTTCGCGCCGATCCTCTATGTCATGAAATATAGCGATCTCGATCAGGCGATAGAAGACCATAACGCTGTCGCTGCTGGTCTTTCCTCATCGATCTTCACCCGCGATATGCAGGAATCGGAACGGTTCCTGTCGTCGGAAGGCTCCGACTGTGGCATTGCCAACGTCAATATCGGCACCTCGGGTGCGGAAATCGGCGGCGCCTTCGGCGGTGAAAAGGAAACCGGCGGCGGCCGTGAATCCGGTTCGGATGCGTGGAAGGCCTATATGCGCCGCGCCACCAACACCATCAACTACTCCAAGGCGCTGCCGCTGGCGCAGGGCGTTTCCTTCGATATCGAATAATCGCGTCCTCCATAGAGAAATTAATACATCATGCCGGCGCGGTTCCATCCGCGCCGGCATTTCTATTCGATGGGTCGGACGAGGGCGTCCGCGACGATTTGCGGAAAAGAGGCATCTGCGCGGAATTTTATTCCCGCAATATTGCTCATATTGAATTATCGTCTCTCTATCGTTTTAATAGAAAACCCTAGCATTGCTCCATATCGTGAGCCGGCCAGAGGGGCTGGTGACAAGGAGATGAAATGCCAGCCATCACCCGCCGCGCGCTTTCCGCCAGCCTTTTTGTTGCCGCCGCATTCTCGGTCCTGCCGCTTCAGGCGCAGGCGGCGGAGGAGCTGAAGATCGGTTATCAGAAAACCGGCCTGCCGGTGATCGCCCGCCAGCAGGGCGTCATCGAAAAGGCGCTTGAGGCCAAGGGCGTGAAGGTTTCCTGGGTTGAGTTCACCGCTGGCCCGCCGCTGGTGGAGGCGCTGAATGTCGGCTCCATCAATGTCGGCTGGACGGGGGATGCGCCGCCGATCTTCGGTCAGGCGGCGGGTTCCGCCATCGTTTATGTCGCGGCCCTTCCTTCGAACGGCAAGGGTGAGGCGATCTTCACCAAGCCTGAAAGCGGCATCAAATCGGTTACCGATCTCAAGGGCAAGAAGGTCGGTGTCGGCAAGGGCACCAGCGCGCATAATCTGCTGGTGGCGGCGCTGGAGAAGAACGGCCTGAAATTCAGCGACATCGAGGTGGTGTATCTCAGCCCCGCCGATGCTTCCGCCGCCTTCGCCAGCGACAAGATCGACGCCTGGGCCGTCTGGGATCCCTTCTATGCGATTGCCGAAACCCGCTACAAGCCGGTCACTCTGGCCCGCACCAGCGATGTGCTTGCTGTCAGCACCTATTTCCTCGCCAATCGCGATTACGCCAAATCCAATGCAGACACCATCAACATCACCATCGATGCTCTGGGCGAGGCGGCGAAATGGTCCGCCGCCAACCGCGACAAGGTCGCCGCAGCTTTGCATGAGGTGACGGGCGTGCCGCTGGAGGCGCAGACGCTTGCCGCGAACCGCTCGGAATTCGGCATTACCAGGATCGACGACAAGATCGTCGCCAGCCAGCAGGAAACCGCCGACCGCTTTTATCGTCTCGGCCTCATCCCGAAACAGATCAGCATCAAGGATGCCGTCTGGTCGGGCGCGACGAACTGAGCAAGAGCCGGAGGGTATGCCATGAGCACCGCAAAGCGTATCGAGATTGGCGGCATCACAGGCTGGCTGCTCCCCGCCCTCATTCTTGCAGGCTGGGAGGCGGCGGCGCGTGCCGGTCTGATTTCCGCCAATGTGCTGCCGGCCCCTTCGGCTGTCGCAGAAGCCTTCTGGCGGCTTCTGCTCTCGGGTGAGCTTGTCGCCAATATCGGCGTCAGTTCCGCCCGCGCACTCGCCGGTTTCGCCATTGGCGGCTCCATCGGTTTCATCTTCGGGCTGGCCAATGGCCTCTCCAAATTCTCCCGCAGCTTCACCGATACGACGCTGCAGATGATCCGCAACATTCCGCATCTGGCGCTCATTCCTCTCGTCATCCTGTGGTTCGGCATCGATGAGGAGGCGAAGCTGTTCCTCGTCGCGCTCGGTGTGTTTTTCCCGATCTACATCAACACGCTGCTCGGCATTCAGGGTGTCGATCCGCAACTGGTGGAAATGGGCCGTACCTATGGCATGTCGCCCTTTACGCTGTTCCGGCGGGTCATTTTGCCCGGCGCGCTGCCCGCCATTTTCACCGGCTTGCGTTATGCGCTCGGCATCATGTGGCTGACGCTCATCGTCGCCGAAACCATCTCTTCCTCGTCCGGCCTCGGCTATATGGCCATGCAGGCGCGCGAGTTCCTGCTGATCGACGTCGTGGTTCTGTCGATCCTCATCTATGCGCTTCTCGGCAAGCTGGCCGACAGTTTCGCCCGCTTCCTCGAAAGCGTCTTCCTGCAATGGCATCCAGCCTTCAAGAAAGTCTGAGGTAACCCATGTCGACCGGCAATGTGACGACGCTGAGACGCCCGGATGCCCCGCCATCCCTCCCGTCGCAGGCGAAAATCGAACAACGCGAGAAGACGAGCGACGGCAAGGTCGCCTTCAGCTTCCGCAATGTGGCGAAGAGTTTTGGCGACAAACCGGTTCTGCGCGGCATCGATCTCGATGTGCGGGAAGGCGAGTTTCTGGCCATCATCGGCAAGAGCGGCTGCGGCAAGAGCACGCTCCTGCGCATTCTGGCCGGCCTCGACACGCCGACCACCGGAACCGTCTCGAAGGATGCATCGAGCCGCACCCGCATGATGTTTCAGGAGCCGCGTCTTCTGCCGTGGGAACGTATCGCGAGCAACGTCTCCGTGGGGCTGACCGGCATCGCCAAGGGCGAGGCGGCGCAGGAACAGGCGCTTACAATTCTCGAAGAGGTCGGTCTGAAAGACCGGGCTGGCGAATGGCCCTATGTGCTTTCCGGCGGCCAGAAGCAGCGCGTGGCGCTGGCGCGTGCGCTGGTGGCCCATCCGCAAATCCTGGCGCTGGATGAGCCGCTCGGCGCGCTCGATGCGCTCACCCGCATTGAAATGCAGCTTCTGCTGGAGCGCATCTGGCGCAAGCAGAAATTCACCGCCGTACTCGTCACGCATGATGTATCGGAGGCCGTGGCGCTTGCGGATCGCATCGTCGTCATCGATGAAGGGCGCATTGCGCTCGATCTCGATGTGAAACTGCCGCGTCCGCGCCGTCATGGCACGGCGGAATTCGCAAGGCTGGAAGAGCAGGTTCTGAACCAGCTCTTCGGCCGCGGTGACACCAACGGATAAGGCATGAACCGGCAGGGCCGAGACCCCGCCGGAACCTGTTTTAACCAATGCTCATCAGGCTGGCATTGCCGCCGGCGGCTGTGGTGTTGACGCTGACGGAAACCTCTTCGACCAACCAATCGAGATTATAAGGCTGGCTGTCCCCGGAAAGCGCTTCCGTTGACGCTGCCTGAACGAGAACCAGCGGGCCGGGCAGGGCGGCGATCTTTTTATTGACCGCCACGATACGCTCCGCATCGCCCTCGACCAGCGCGCCGGCGAAGGTGCCGGACTTCGCCCAGTCATCGGCCCAGACGATGCGCGAGGTCACGGTTGCCGGCAGTCCGTAAATGGATTTCTCCAGTCCCGAAGCGTTGTCGATGACAACCGCGTTTCCGGTCGCAAGCGCTGCCGCAAGCTGGCGGTAAAGCCCCTGTTCGGTTGCCGGAACCAGCAGAACCTTTCCACGCGGATGCAGCGCATAAACATTGCGCTCGCCGACAGGACCCGCCAGCTCGGTTTCGAAACCGAGGCCGGAAAGAACTGCCGTCTGTCGCGCGGCTTCGGCCGCAACGGTTTCGCCGTTTTCATCCAGCCAGCGGGCAAGATCGACTGCTGCCTGATCCTGCTGGCTCGCAACCCGGTCTATCTTTGGGGCAACCTGTGTCATGCGGCCGAGATAAAGCGGACCGCCTGCCTTGGGACCGGTGCCGGAAAGGCCGCGTCCGCCAAAGGGCTGTACGCCGACCACCGCGCCGATGATGTTGCGGTTCACATAAAGATTGCCAGCCGCGACGCGCGACAGCACATGCTGGATCGTATCGTCAAGGCGGGTATGCAGGCCGAAGGTCAGGCCATAGCCGGTAGCGTTGATCTCATCGATCAGCCGGTCGAGATTGTCGCGCTTGAAGCGGATGACGTGCAGCACCGGGCCGAAGACTTCGCGTTTCAGATCGGCGAGCGATTTCATCTCGATGATCGTCGGCGGCACGAAGGTGCCCTTGCCGGTTTCGCCGGCAAGCGTGATCTGCTCGATGCGATGGCCGAGCCCGCGCATTCCCTCGATGTGCTTTTCGATGATGCCCTTCGCCTCGGCGGTAATGACGGGACCGACATCGACGGAAAGCTTGTCGGTGCGGCCGATCCGCAATTCATGCAGTGCGCCCTTCAGCATGGTGAGCGTGCGGTCCGCCACATCTTCCTGCAGGCAGAGAATGCGCAATGCCGAGCAGCGCTGGCCGGCGCTGTCGAAGGCAGACGCGATGACATCGGCAACGACCTGTTCGGCAAGTGCAGAGGAATCGACGATCATGGCGTTCTGGCCGCCGGTCTCGGCAATCAGCGGAACCGGCTGGCCATTGGCCAGAACCCGGCCGGCAAGCTGACCCTGAATGAGCCGCGCCACTTCCGTCGAGCCTGTGAACATTACACCGGCTGTAAGGGGTGAGCCAACAAGTGCGGCACCCGTCTTGCCGTCGCCCGGCAGAAGCTGCACGGCATCCTGCGGAACGCCGGCCTCATGCAGCAGGCGCACGCCCTGCGCCGCGATCAGCGGCGTTTCTTCGGCCGGCTTTGCCAGAACCGGATTGCCGGCAACCAGCGCCGCCGTCACCTGACCGATGAAGATGGCGAGCGGGAAGTTCCACGGGCTGATGCAGACAACAGGGCCGAGCGGCGTTTCGCCGGTCTTGAAGTTTCTGCGGGCTTCCGCCGCGTAATAACGCAGGAAGTCGATGGCTTCGCGCACCTCGGCAATGGCGTTCGGCATGGATTTTCCCGCTTCGCGCATGATGAGGCCGAGCAGGGCAGGCATTTCCGCCTGCATGGCGTCGGCGGCGCGCTCCAGGCAGGCGGCGCGCTCTTCCACCGGGGCGGATGACCAGTTAGAGGCCACCGCCCGCTGCATGGCGGCTTCGACATCGGCTTCAGTCGGCTCCGTCACATGGCCGACGATATCATTATGGTCGCCGGGATTGAGAACCGGGCGCGTGTTGCCACCTGCCTGCGGTGCCGACGCTTTCCACTCCGTCGCAGGACCTGCCTTCAGGGTTTTGTCCAGCGCGGCGAGCGTCGTTTCACTGGAAAGATCGAGGCCGGCGGAATTTTTGCGTTCCGGGCCGAACAGGCCTTCGGGGGCGGCGATGCGGTCGTGACGCGCGCCGGGAACGGGATAGGCCTTGACCACCGCGACCGGGTCTTCCAGCAGGGAATCCACCGGCACGGCGGGGTCGGCAATGCGGTTGACGAAGGAAGAGTTCGCACCGTTTTCCAAAAGGCGGCGGACGAGATAGGCGAGCAGCGTCTCATGGGTGCCGACGGGGGCATAGAAACGGCAGGGCCGGTCGAGCTTCTTCTTGCCGACGACTTCGCTGTAAAGCGGTTCGCCCATGCCATGCAGGCACTGGAACTCATAGTCGCCGAGTTTGAAGCCGGGGCCGGCGAGATGGTAGATCGTCGCCATGGACTGCGCATTGTGGGTCGCAAATTGCGGGAAGACCAGATCGCGCGCGGCGAGCAGCTTGCGGGCGCAGGCAATGTAGGAGACATCCGTGTGGACCTTGCGGGTGAAGACCGGGAAGTCCTCCAGCCCCTCCACCTGCGCGCGCTTGATTTCCGCATCCCAATAGGCGCCCTTGACGAGACGCACCATGATACGCCGGCCCGAGCGGCGGGCGAGATCGATGATGTAGTCGAGAACGAAAGGGCAGCGGCGACCATAGGCCTGCACGACGAAACCGAGGCCATTCCAGCCGGCGAGGTCCCTGTCGAGCGCCAGTTCCTCCAGAAGGTCAAGCGACAGTTCCAGACGGTCGGCTTCCTCCGCATCGATGTTGAGGCCGATATCGTATTTCTTGCTGAGCAGCATCAGCGATTTGACGCGTGGAAGAAGCTCCGCCATCACCCGCTCTGCCTGCGCGCGGGCGTAACGCGGATGCAGCGCCGAAAGCTTGATGGAAATGCCCGGACCGCCATAGATGCCGCGCCCGGCCGATGCCTTGCCGATGGCGTGGATGGCGTTTTCGTAGTCCTTGTAATAACGCTCCGCATCCTTGGCGGTGGTCGCGGCTTCGCCCAGCATGTCGTAGGAATATTGGAAGCCCTGTTCTTCCAGCGGCTTCGAACGCTTGATCGCTTCGCCGATCGTTTCGCCGGTCACGAACTGTTCGCCCATCATGCGCATGGCCATATCGACGCCACGGCGGATGACGGGTTCGCCAGCGCGGGCGATCAGCTTGGTCAGCGCCGCCGAAAGGCCGCTGTCGTTTACCGTCGAGGTCAGCTTGCCGGTGATGACGAGGCCCCAGGTGGCGGCATTGACGAAGAGCGAGCGCCCGCCGCCAATATGGGACTTCCAGTCGCCGCGCGCGATCTTGTCGCGGATCAGCGCGTCGCGGGTGGCTGTGTCGGGAATGCGCAGCAGCGCTTCGGCAAGGCACATCAGCGCCACGCCCTCGTGGCTGGAGAGCGAATATTCCTGCACCAGACCTTCGACGCCGGTGCCCCTGGTCTTGGCGCGCAATGCCTCGATCAGTTTGCGGGCCGTGTCGCGAATGGCTTTCGTTTCTTCCGCCGTCACCGTTGCCGCCTCGATCAGCGGCGCCAGGCATTCTTCCTCCGGGCGACGATAGGCGGCGGTGATCGCCTTGCGCAGCAGGCTTTGCTCGCGCACCGGCGGCGCAAAATTCTGGAAGATACCGTTCGCCACTACACCGGCGTTGCTTGCACCATCGGCCATTCTGAAAAATCCTGAAAACGCTGTTGAAGATAGACCTTCGGCGGCAGCGTGTCCTCCGCCCCGCCGCTTGTCATCCTGTGACAGACAATATCATCACCGCAGAAATTGCTATGGCCCTATTTTCAGGATAAAACAGGCAATATGAACTTTTATTTTTGAAATATGGCGTTAAATCACATGGCAAATAGTCAAAAAACAGACGATCTGGATCATTTCGATCTCAAGATTCTCGAGGCGCTGAGCGAAGACGGGCGCATGTCCGTGCTGCAGCTCTCGAAAAGAGTCGGTCTTTCCAAGACGCCCTGCCAGACACGGCTGAAACGGCTGGTGGATGAGGGCTATATTCTCGGCTTCCGCGCCATGCTCAATCCGCAGAAGCTCGGTGTCGATCACATCGCCTTCGCCGAGGTAAAGCTTTCCGATACGCGCGAAAAGGCGCTGGAGGAATTCAACGCGGCGGTGCGCAAGATCAAGGAAGTGGAGGAGTGCCACATGATCGCCGGCGCCTTCGATTATCTTCTGAAGGTGCGCACCAGCGATATCCGCAAGTATCGAAGGGTACTCGGCGAGAAAATCTCAAGCCTGCCATCCGTCGCCAACACCTCGACCTTCGTGGTTATGCAATCGGTCAAGGAAACCGGCATCTGAAGGGGTGACACGAAGACAGTGGCGGGCGCGCGCTCGCCGTATCATCCGCACACCGTCACCCCGGACTAGATCCGGGGTCCAGTGCGATCAAGTCATTGATCGCGAGAGAGTCCTTTCACGGCGCAGACGCGCCGTGGCTGGATGCCGGATCTAGTCCGGCATGACGGAGGAGAGGTTTGCGGCGTTTGTCATCGTCTTAACGGGCAGACGTAGGCCTGCCCGTTCACCGCTGTTCGAATTCAGCGCTCTCAGCGCGCCGTGGCGGCGGCGGTCACCGCGGTCATCTGCGCGTCCGGGCCGAACTCGTTTTCGTTTTCGATGCCGAGCAGCTCCTGCAGCCGCAGCCTTGCGCGGCTGACACGGCTTTTGATGGTGCCGACTGGGCAACCGCAGATTTCGGCGGCTTCTTCGTAGGCAAAACCCGAAGCCCCGATCAGCAGGATCGCTTCACGCTGGTCGTCCGGCAGCTTTGCGAGTGCTGCGCGGAAGTCCTGAAGGTCGACCGAACCATGCTGTTCTGGCGGTACCGACAGGCGCGAGGTATAGACCCCGTCCGTATCCTGCACCTCACGGCCGGATTTGCGGATCTGGCTGTAGAACTCGTTGCGCAGGATCGTTACCAGCCATGCCCGCATATTGGTGCCCGGCTGGTAGCTGTCCTGTTTCGCCCATGCCTTCATGATCGTGTCCTGCACGAGGTCGTCGGCACGGTCCCGCGAGCGGATCAGCGAAATAGCGAAGGCGCGCAGGTTCGGCAGCGCCGCCAGCATTTCCCGTTTGAAGTTGTATTCTGTCAGCTCCGGCTCTTTCGCCATCATTCCTCCGAAGCCTTCATTTTGGCTCTGCTTTCGGCTTCATCGAGTTTTTCGAGAAGGTCGAGGAATTTGTCAGGGATGCCTTCATCCTGGACGGCATCATAAAGCTCCCTGAGCTTACGGGAAATCACCGCCCGCCCGGAGTGTGGAACCTGGGGGGCGGCCGAATTGTCCGGCTGATCTTGGTCCGATTGAAATATGCTCATAACGTCCGGTATTCCTTTTGCGTCGTGGCAAAGAATGCGCCGTGAAAAAAATAGTTCCGGCGGAACGGAACTTTTTTTGCAACGCGCACGTTGCTATCGTGGGTTTGCGTTGCAGACCGCATGAAAGGGGAGAATTCCATGTCAGTTTCTACACGCATCGCACCGCACCTGCCATATCTGCGCAGGTTCGCGCGTGCCGTTTGCGGCTCACAATCGACGGGCGATGCCTATGTTGCGGCAACACTCGAAGCTCTGATCGCCGATATCAGCATTTTTCCGCAGACAAGCGGCGATCGCGTTTCGCTCTATCAATTGTTCGTATCGATCTTTAGTTCCGTCACGATCAATATTAAGACCGACGAAAACCTGTCGGGATGGGAAAAACGCGCCTCGGCCAACCTCTCCGCCGTGCCGGCGCTTGCCCGCCAGGCGTTCCTTTTGACGACGGTCGAAGAATTCACACCTTCGGAAACCGCAGAGGTTCTGAAAGTCTCCGAGGATCAGGTCGGCAAGCTGATCGATGAGGCAGCCTCTGAAATCGCCCGCCAGGTGGCAACCGATATCATGATCATCGAGGACGAACCTCTGATCGCCATGGATATCGAGCAGATGGTCACCGATCTCGGCCACCGCGTCACGGGCATCGCCCGCACCCACACGGAAGCGCTCGATCTCTTCCATCGCACCCAGCCGAAGATGATCCTTGCCGATATTCAGCTCGCCGATGGCAGTTCCGGTCTCGATGCGATGAAGGACATCCTGCAGATGACCACGCTGCCGGTAATCTTCATCACCGCCTTCCCCGAGCGTCTTCTGACGGGCGAGCGGCCGGAGCCGACCTTCCTTGTGACGAAGCCGTTTAATCCGGACATGGTGAAAGCGCTTATCAGCCAGGCCCTGTTTTTCAACGAAAGCTCACGCGTCGCGGCGTGAATTTTGCCGAAACCGCAGACTGACCGGGAACCACTCTGGTGCCCGGGCGTTGGCGGTTACGGTCGTGGGGCTGCCCCGCGGCTTTCTGCAAGGAGACGAATTTGCATCGGCTGGCATGGCATAACGCGGAGAGGGACGAAAGCGAACTTCACGATTCGCTCGTCCTCGCCTTGCTCGATTCGGGTGAGACAGTCATGCTGCAGGACTGGAACCGCGACTATATATTCGTGGCCAATCTGCCGGATGTCTGGAAAATTCCGGCAGAATCCCGTCCCACAGATGAAAATCTGTTCGGTAACGATCTCTCCGCCCGACTGGCCGATCTCAAGAAGGACATGAACACGGCGGGCAGCCGCGGCATGCTGGAAGTCAATGCCGGCAATGATCGCGTCTTCCAGTTTCAGGTTCATTCCACTCTCAACCAGACGAACCAGGTGGTGATGAAAACCACCATTCGCGAGGTGACGGCGGAAAGGCGGCGCGAGCAGCTTCTGCGCTCGCTGCTGCGCGAGGTCAGCCACCGTTCCAAGAACCTCCTGGCGATCATCCAGAGCCTTGCCGGCCAGACTGCCCGGTTCAGCCTGACCAAGGATGATTTTCTGCGCAAGTTCCGCGGCAGACTACACGCTCTCGCCCAGAGTCAGGATCTCATTACGGATTCGGACTGGCGGGGCGCGCGCATATTCGAGTTGTTGCGCCAGCAATTCGATCTTTATGTGCCGGAATATCCGAACCTCATCCGTATGGAAGGCGAAAACCTGCTGCTCAATCCGAATGGCGCGCTTTATATCGGGCTCGCCTTCCATGAGCTGGTCGTCAACACCGTCAGCCACAGCGGCAATCTCGCCTATCACCCGCCCATATCCCTGCAATGCCGTCAGGAGGGTGATTTTTATATCGTGGAATGGAATGAGCCGATGATGCCGTCGAAAGAGCCGGCGGAGACCCGGCGCGGCAGCTTCGGCAGCGTGGTGCTGGAAAAGGTGGTTCCCTCCGCATTGGGGGGAAGTGCCGAATACGAGTTGACGCCCGAACGGATCGTCTACCGGCTGAAATTTCCCTCCGGCGACGGCGCGGATGCCTGAAATCGCGATATCGCGCGCAACGCCGGGTTCATCGTTCATTTCATGAAAGCCAAAACAAATAGCACGGCTCATGAAAGAGCCGTGCTATTTTTATGACAGGTTTTCAGGGGCGAAACCTGTTTATTTTCAGCCAAGCTTCAGGCGGGGACGGGGGAATTGCTTGGCCTGCAGTAAAAACACGCCTGACCGGATTCGGTTCCCAAAAAATGCGTTTTTTTAACATTGCGCAAAATACCGGCCATTTTGCCGGTTTTTTGCCGTCTGCACAGCGGATAGGTCCGCAAGTCGCGGCCTTAATGCGTGCCTGTCTGTTCCGATCGTTTGGGCGTGAAGTAACGCATCGGCGCTTCCAGCGACCACTCGAAGCCGGATTCACGATATTCCGTCAGCACCTGCCCGCCGAAGGCGCCTTCCGCATGCCTTTTGATGACCGTGGTGCCGAAGCCTTTGCGGCTCGGTTCTCTGGCGGGCGGTCCGCCCGTTTCGGTCCAGACGAGATGGATCATCTGCCGCCCGTCTTTTTCACGCGACTGCCAGCGCAGGGTAATTTTTCCCGCTGGAGCCGACAATGAGCCGTATTTGATGGAATTCGTCGTCAGCTCATGGACCACCAGACCGAAATTCTGTGCCGCTTCCGGGGAAAGCATGAAATCCTCTCCCACCAGCACGATGCGCTGCGCCACGGTTCCGAAAACATCGAGGTGGGTTTCGATCAGCTTGCGGATCGGCAGACCCTGCCATTGAACCTCCGCCAGGGCCCGGATCGACATTCCAAGGCCGCGCAGGCGGTGATCGACCTCCTTCTGGAATTCTGGAATGCTTTTATTTTCGCGTCCCAATTGCCGTATCATCGCCTGAACCAGCGTCAGAATGTTCTTGGAACGGTGAACCAACTCGTGCAGCAGCAATTGCAGGCGCTCTTCCGACTGGCTTCTGTCGAAGGATGCGTTGGAGAGCGCGATGGCGACCTGGTTGGCCTCCTTTATCTTCGTATCGACGGGCGCGACGATTTCGCCCTCGCCGATGCGCTCGGCCATCAGGGTCAGGTCACGGATGGAGCTGCGCAATTGCCGGCCGACCAGATAGGCGCCGCCAATGGCAATCAGCACCAGCATCAGGCTGCCGATCATCATCTGCCGCCAGGTGTCTATCAGCGCCGCCTGGCTTGCGGCGAGCGGACCCCACATCACCGTCTTCCATTGCCAGCCCGGCAATTGAGCATAGGCGTAGAGATTACCCTTGCCGTCGAAAAAATTGCCGCTGAAGGCCTGCATTTCCGAAAGGACATCGGGGGTGACAAAGGGCTTGCCCACTTCCGCCTCTTCGGGCGCGCTTGAGACGACAACGCGGTTATTGCCGTCAATGATGGCGACCGCCCAGTGGCGCGGCAGGTTTTCCGTGGGGATGAGCCTGCTCAGGTCGCTGGTATTCTGCGTCAGGATCAGGGCGTCTCCGGCGGGGTCCAGGTCCGGGCCTAGCGGCATGGTGACGTTGAACACCCATTCCTTGCTGGTCGAGCCGAAAAACATGTCCGAGACGGTGATGCGGCGGGAGTCGATCGCCTTGGCCAGATTGGCTTCCTCCGACACCTTGCCGAGCGGCTGGCCATAGGGCACGCGCGTATTGAGACGCTGCTGACCATCTTTGGTGGCGAGAATGGCATAAAGGCCCTCCCGCTTCAGACTGTCGGCGACGCGCCCCTGAAACGCGGCGAGGTTGCCGCTCTCAAGTTCCGGGAATTGCGACAGGAGATTGAGCGAGGTGGCGATTTCCTGCAGGCGGCGGTCGATGTTGCGGGAGACCACCCGTACATCCTCGATGGTTTCCCGTTGCAGGTCGTCGCGTTTTTCCGCCTCGAGGCGCAGCATCAGATAGCCGCCGAAAAGAATGAGCGGCAGGGTAATGACGGTAGCCATCACCACCAGATAGGTGCCGATGGAGGCGGTCGGGAAAAAATTCGCACTGCGCCGACGCAAAGCCGAGATCATGTCTTTCAGTCTGTCGCCGGGTCGAGGCATACAAAAAACTCCGGCAGTTATGGCATTGTTACGACACGGATAATACCGTGCCGTCCCCCTTTAGCAATGCCTGATTTTTACCTTCGGTTGTTGCGGCCGGTCACAATCGCACAGACTCGGTTGAAAAAATCGGAACTATTTCAACGACCAACCCGTTTGCCAGACGAACCGGCCGAGGAGCGGACACGAAATTCATCACCGCCGGCCAGTTGAGAACGATGAAAGGAAGGTACGAAATGGCAAAGAAACTTACAATCCTCGTCACTGCCGCTCTGATGGGCACGACGGCTTTCGCGCCGCTGGCCATCGCTCAGGGCACTACCCAGCCTGCGCCGGCAAATCCGAGTGCGCAGACGGAGCCTGCAACCCCGCCCGCCACACCGATGACGCCTGCTGCTCCTTCGACCAATGACAGCGCGGCTACAACGACAGGCGGCGCTTATCTCACCGAACAGGGCGAAACGCAGGTCAGCGCCAATGATTATATCGGCAAGGCGGTCTATACCGCGGCCGATGAAAGCATCGGTAACGTCACCAACCTGATCATGGAAGAAGACGGTGGTCTGGTTGCGGCCGTGATCGGCGTCGGCGGCTTCCTGGGTATCGGCGCAAAGGACGTCGCCGTTCCGATGGACAAGGTAACGATGACGCGCAACGCGCAGGACGGCACCATCCGCCTGACCACGACCGAAACGGCGGAAACGCTGAAGGCGGCTCCCGAATTCAAGACGCTGGAACAGAAGGCCAGCGAAAAGAATGCGGCAACGCCGGCGGCTCCTGACAGCACGACGACGTCCGCCACCAAGCCCTAATTCCCGTCCCTGGGAGGCAGGAGCGGGACCGGCTTCAATCAGCTGTCCCGCAGGAGGCACCGGCCAACAGGCCGGTGTCTTTTTTATGTTTGTTCGCCGGCTGTTCAATCCCCGGCATTGCGGGAGGAATGCCATGCCCAGGCGGATTTGATGATGTCCGACAGGGAATAACGCGGCTCCCAGCCGAGAACCTCCTTCGCCTTGTCGTTATTGGCGACCAGCGTCGTGGAATCGCCGTCGCGCCGCCCGGTATATTCGACGGGGAAGGGGCGGCCGGAAACCTCCGAAATCGCCGCCAGCAATTCTTTCACCGTGGTGCCGGTGCCGGTGCCGAGGTTGAGTTCGACGGTCTCTCCGCCGGCCAGCAGATAATCCACGGCCCGGACATGCGCATCGGCGAGATCGAGAATGTGGATATAGTCGCGCACGCAGGTGCCGTCGCGCGTGTCGTAATCCGTGCCGAACACCTTGAAGCCCTGACGCCGGCCGAGTGCGGCCTCGATGGCCAGCGGGATCGCGTGGGTTTCCGGCTTGTGCCATTCGCCGATGCGGCCTTCGAAATCCGCGCCGGCGGCATTGAAGTAGCGCAGCATCACGGAGCGCAGCCCCTTATAGGTGCTGTAGTCCTTCAGCGCCTGCTCCACCACCCATTTGGTGCGGCCATAGGGGTTGATCGGCGCCTGCCGGTGCGTCTCGTCGATCGGCACCTGTTCCGGCAACCCGTAAGTTGCGCAGGTGGACGAAAAAACGAATGCCGTGACGCCGGCATCGATGGCGGCGGAGAGCAGGTTGAGCGAGCCGATGACATTGTTGTCGTAGAAAGCCACGGGCTGCTTGACGGATTCGCCGACTTCGATCAGCGCGGCGAAATGCAGAACGGCTTCCGGCCGGTGTTTGGCGAAGACCTCATCCAGCCGCGCCCGGTCGCGAATATCGCCCTGTTCGAATGGTCCCCAGCGGACGAATTCCTCATGCCCGTTGGACAGATTGTCGAAAACGACCGGTTCATATCCTCGCTCAGACAGGAGAAGGCAGGTGTGCGAACCGATATAGCCGGCACCGCCGACGACAAGGACTTTCTTCTTCATCAATTGCCTTTCAGAAAATTACGGACGCGTCGAGACTGCCCGAGACTGTATGTCACTTTGTTCAAATAAGGGCGGCGTGGCGGTTAACGCCATCAACCAGTCTATCCTTCGCGGGTAACATAAAAAAAAACGCGCATCCATCGTCTGGACGCGCGGTTTGCCTTGTCGTGTCGCCAAGAAATTACTTGGACTTTTTCGTATTGACCCTTGTGGCCAGGAAACCGGCCGCGACAGCCACGGCGAGCGTCGCATAGGGACGTGCCTGGATCGCCAGCGTCAGCAGCGATTGCAGGGCAATCGGGGCTGCGGCAAGCGGCGCCGCCGTCAAAGGAGTGACAGCGGGACGTGCTGCATAGACCCTCGGACGTTTGACGATCGCCAGCGCCACCAGCATGATGACGCCGAGCAGGAACGCCGTCCCGGCGACGACGAGCGCCGCTGGGCCTGCACCCACATGCCGGGCAAGATAGATTGACCCCGCCACCACGGCGGCGATGAAGGCGATCAGAAAAAATATCCCTGTCAGGACCGACAGGATTATGGTCGCGCGCAATCGCCGTGTCACGACACGCCCCTCGCGCTGGGTCTCCCCCAGATAGACCAGCAATGCCTCAAGCATGAGCGCGGCCTTATCGACGCGTCAGAAGGGCGAGCACGAAACCGACGCCGACGGCGATGCCGAGGGACTGGAGCGGGTTCTTCTGGACGTGGTCGGTGAGGTTGTCGTTGAGCGTGGAGATTTCATTGCGAACGCTGTCGGCCATTTCTCCGGATGCGGTGAGGGCGTCATCGGCCACGCGGGCGGCCTGCGCCTTCAGCTCATGCGAAGCGCCGACGCCAAGCGCCTTCACGCTTTTGGCAAGACTAGCCAGATCTTCGCGAAGCTGGGCGAGCTGCGCTGCCACATCGGCCGCATCGCCGTTTTCGAGGGATTGCTGGATCTTGTCGCTGACGCTGCTACGCACGCTTGCCATAGGTGAGGTCCTTCCTGAACATCATTGATGGGACGACGACACGTCACCGTCGTCCGTGAAGCTTCGTTTCGGCGGCCGAAACACCCGCCTGTCCGTCAGTCAAACGCGCCGATGCCGGCTTGGTTCCGCAACGGGACGGGTTTTCTTGATGGCACTTCGGCTCGGGGGCGATTTTCGAGGAATTCGGTGCCTGACATTTGTTTTCCTGTCACAAGCATCCTATAAGGCCCCTCATCGAGACGTACCTTGACTTCAATCAATATGTGAAACGACATGCTCCAGACGCCCTATTACCTGATCGACAAGACAAAACTTCTTCGCAACATGGAGAAGATTGCCTATGTGCGGGAAAAATCCGGCGCCAAGGCGCTCTTGGCGCTGAAGTGCTTCGCCACATGGTCGGTGTTCGATTTCATGTCGCAATATATGGACGGCACCACCTCGTCCTCGCTTTATGAAGTGCGCCTCGGCCGCGAGAAATTCGGCGGCGAGACCCATGCCTATTCCGTCGCCTATGCCGATTATGAAATCGACGAGGTGATTGCGAATGCGGACAAGATCATCTTCAATTCCATCGGTCAGCTCGAGCGTTTCGCCGACAAGGCTGCCGGCATCACACGCGGTCTGCGCCTCAACCCGCAGGTCAGCTCCTCGAGCTTCGATCTTGCCGATCCTGCGCGCCCCTTCAGCCGGCTGGGCGAATGGGATGTCGCCAAGGTCGACAAGGTCATGGACCGTATCTCCGGCTTCATGATCCATAATAATTGCGAAAACAGCGATTTTTCCCTGTTCGACCGCATGTTGACGCAGATCGAGGAGAAATTCGGATCGCTGCTGTCGCGTGCGGAGTGGGTCAGCCTCGGCGGCGGCATCCACTTTACCGGCGACAATTATCCGCTCGACCAGTTCTGCGACCGTCTGCGCGCCTTCTCGGAAAAATACGGCGTGCAGGTCTATCTGGAACCGGGCGAAGCCTCGATCACCAAAAGCACGACCCTGGAAGTGACGGTTCTCGACACGCTGTTCAACGGCAAGAACCTCGCCATCGTCGACAGCTCCATCGAAGCGCATATGCTCGATCTGCTGATCTATCGTGAGAGTGCCAAGGTTTCACCGAACGAAGGCGAGCACCCCTACATGGTCTGCGGCAAATCCTGCCTTGCAGGCGATATCTTCGGCGATTTCCGCTTCGACAGGGAATTGAAGGTCGGCGACCGTATCTCCTTCCAGGACGCGGCCGGCTACACCATGGTCAAGAAGAACTGGTTCAACGGCGTCAAGATGCCGACCATCGCCATCAAGGAACTGGACGGCACCGTGCGCGCCGTTCGTGAATTCGACTTTGCCGATTTCGAGCAAAGCCTGTCTTAAACCCTGTTTTTAACATGAAACGAAGCTCATCCCTGCGGGGAAAAGGAGGCATCACCTGAAATGAAGAAGAACGTTCTGATCATCGGCGCCGGTGGCGTAGCACAGGTCGTGGCGCATAAATGCGCCCAGAACAGCGATGTATTGGGAGACATTCATATTGCGTCACGGACTTTGGGAAAGTGCCGCAAGATTGTCGAGTCCGTACGCGAAAAGAAGAGCCTCAAGACAGATGTGAAACTTGAGGCCCATGCGCTTGACGCGATGGATATCGAGGCGACGAAAGCCTTGATTAAACAGACCGGTGTTGAAATCGTTATCAACGTCGGTTCGGCTTTCGTCAACATGTCCGTTCTTCGTGCCTGCATGGACACGGGTGTTGCCTATATGGATACGGCGATCCACGAGGATCCGACCAAGATTTGCGAGACGCCGCCGTGGTACGGAAACTACGAGTGGAAGCGCGCTGAAGAGTGCAAGGAAAAGGGCATTACCGCCATTCTCGGCGTCGGCTTCGATCCGGGCGTGGTGAACGCCTATGCGCGTCTCGCCAAGGATGACTATTTCGACAAGGTCACCTCGGTCGATATCGTCGATATCAATGCCGGCAGCCACGGTCGCTGGTTCTCCACCAACTTCGACCCGGAGATCAACTTCCGCGAATTCACTGGTGTTGTTTACTCCTGGCAGAATGGCCAGTGGCAGACGAACCAGATGTTCGAAGTCGGCCAGGAATTTGACCTGCCGGTCGTCGGCAAGCAGAAGGCCTATATGACCGGCCATGACGAAGTGCATTCGCTGTCCAAGAACATGGACGGTGCCGATGTGCGCTTCTGGATGGGCTTTGGCGATCACTATATCAACGTCTTCACGGTGCTGAAGAACCTCGGCCTCCTGTCCGAAAAGCCGGTCAAGACCGCCGAAGGCCTGGAAGTCGTGCCGCTCAAGGTGGTCAAGGCCGTGCTGCCCGATCCGTCTTCGCTGGCGCCCGACTACGTCGGCAAGACCTGCATCGGCGATATCGTCAAGGGCATCAAGGACGGCAAGGAGCGCGAAGTCTTCATCTACAACGTGGCCGACCACAAGGAAGCCTATGAAGAAGTCGGCTCGCAGGGCATTTCCTACACCGCCGGCGTTCCGCCGGTCGCCGCCGCCATGCTCATCGCCACCGGCGAATGGGACGTGAAGCAGATGGCCAATGTGGAAGAACTGCCGCCGAAGCCGTTCCTGAACCTTCTCAACAAGATCGGCCTTCCGAACCGCATCAAGGACGAAAACGGCGACCGCGCGCTGGAGTTCTGAGTGATGGTGTTGTGATTGCGTTAAATAGAAAGCCCCGCGAAAGCGGGGCTTTTTTGTTGGTGGCGACGTCTGCCGACCAGAATAGTTTGGCGAATTCGTAGCATCCTTACCGTCACCCCGGATTTAGTCCGGGGTCCAGCGCGATCAAGTCCTTGATCGCGGGAGAGTCTTCTCACGGCGCAGACGCGCCGTGGCTGGATGCCGGCTCAAGGCCGGCATGACGGCCGAAACCTTGCTGCCGGTCTCAAGTCCCAGATGAACGTGAGCCGAGATTGCTGAGGCTTGTGACGAGTGGCCCTCAGCCCTTCGTCGGCTTCGGCCCACGCTTTTCGAAGGGCTTGTCCTTCTTGCCCTCGTATTTCGGCTTGTCGCCGAAGGGCTTTTTCTTTTTCCAGGGCTTGTCGTCGCCCTTGCGGTCATCGCGGGGGCCGCTTGCATTGTCCGATTTGCTGAATTTCCGCTGCGCCTTGGCCGGGCGTGTGTCTTCGCGGAAACCGCCGGTCATTTCCGGCTTGCCTTCCAGCGCCTTCAGACGGATGCCCTTTTCGAGCGTCATGTCCTTGCCGATGGCGGAGGTGAAACGGTCGACGGCGTCAGCCGCCAGTTCCACGAAGGTCTCCGTCTGCTGCATGCGGATCGCGCCGATATCCTGGCGGGTGATCTTGCCGAAACGGCAGAGCATGGGGATCAGCCAGCGCGGTTCGGCGCTCTGCTTGCGGCCGACGGACAGCGAAAACCAGGCGCTGTCGGCGAAATCGGAGCGTTCGCGGCGCGGCGCATTGTTCTCGACCGTCTCGAAACTGTCGCGGCGCGGCTTGCGGTTGTTGTCCAGCGAGACTTCGGCGATGTCTTCGGGCGCGGAACGTCCGGCGTGGTAAAGGCGCACGAAAGCGGCGGCGACCTTTTCCGCGCCATGCTGTTCGAGCAGCCTGGTGACGAAATCGCGCTCGTCCTCGGCCACGGCCTCGGTGAGCGATGGATCGGCCAGAAGCCGGGCGCCATCGCGCTCAACGATCTCTTCAGCCGAAGGCGGGCGAACCCATGCCGGGCTGACCTTGGCGCCTTCCAGCAGGCGCTCTGCCTTGCGGCGCTGGTTGATCGGCACCACGATGGCGCTGACGCCCTTCTGACCGGCGCGGCCGGTGCGGCCGGAGCGATGCAGAAGCGTTTCGGAATTGGTCGGCAGGTCGGCGTGGATGACGAGTTCGAGACCCGGCAGGTCGATACCGCGGGCGGCAACGTCGGTCGCCACACAAACGCGTGCGCGGCCGTCGCGCATGGCCTGCAGCGCATGGGTGCGCTCGTTCTGGGTCAGTTCGCCGGAAAGGGCCACCACGGCAAAGCCGCGATTGTTCAGGCGCGCCGTCAGATGGTTCACCGCCGCACGGGTGGAGCAGAAGACGATGGCGTTGCGGGCTTCATAAAAGCGCAGCGCATTGATGATGGCGTTCTCGCGGTCGGCCGGCGTCACCAGCATGGCGCGGTATTCGATATCGACATGCTGCTTCTGTTCGGAAGCGGTGGCGATGCGCACGGCGTTCTTCTGGTAGCTTTCTGCAAGCTTGGCGATGCTGCGCGGAACGGTGGCCGAGAACATCAGCGTGCGCCGGGTTTCCGGCGATTCTTCCAGAATGAATTCCAGATCTTCACGGAAACCGAGATCGAGCATCTCGTCGGCTTCATCCAGCACCACGGCGCGGATGGACGACAGATCGAGCGCGCCGCGCTTGATGTGGTCGCAAAGACGTCCGGGTGTGCCGACGACGATGTGAGCGCCGCGTTCGAGCGCCCGGCGCTCGTTGCGCACATCCATGCCGCCGACGCAGGAGGCAATCGAGACACCGGCGAATTCATAGAGCCACTCCAGCTCGCGCTTGACCTGCATGGCCAGTTCGCGGGTCGGCGCGATGGCGAGCGCCAGCGGTGCGGAAGCCTGACCGAAACGGCCGCTCTCCGGCAGCAGCGTCGGCGCCAGTGCAATGCCGAAGGCAACCGTCTTGCCGGAGCCGGTCTGTGCGGAAACCAGCGCATCCTTGTCGGCCAGTTCGGGTGCAAGCATCGCCTGCTGCACGGGGGTCAAATCTTTATAGCCGCGTTTTTCCAACGCCTGCGCGATCGCCGGGGCGATACCCTGGGTGTCTGTCATCTACCGTCTTTCGGATATGAAGCCGCCCGCATCCGCCCGAAACCAATAGGTCCTAAAGTCTCCGGGGCAGCCGATACAGGCCATTTCGGCCATCTGGCCGGTTGCATTGCCGCGCTCATACTGCGAATGGGCCGGTTTGTACAGTGCACTGCGGTACGCTCTTTTGCGGGTGCTTTATCCCGCCGACGTTTTCATCCCGCCATTGTTCCGGAGCGACGCTGCGAAAAAGGCGTACCGCATGGTTCATAAACGGCATTGCGTGCCCCCCGCCTTTTCGCTAAGAGACCCGCAACTTGAGGCTCTTTGTCAGGAAGAGCCGACTGGGTTTGTTCTTGTCCGTCCGCTTCCTGAAGGAGCCGGCGGGAAAATGGGATGGTACTGGTCAAGGCTATGGCTCGCATTGTCATGAAATTCGGCGGCACGTCCGTCGCGAACCTCGAACGCATTCACAATGTCGCACGGCATGTGAAACGCGAAGTGGATGCCGGCCATGAAGTGGCCGTGGTCGTTTCCGCCATGTCCGGCAAAACCAATGAGCTGGTGGACTGGGTGCAGAACGCCGCGAAGGTGGCCGGCGCCAATGCCGCCTCCTTTTTCGATGCGCGCGAATATGACGCGGTTGTTGCATCCGGCGAGCAGGTGACGTCAGGCCTTCTGGCGATCACGCTGCAATCCATGGGCATCAATGCGCGCTCCTGGCAGGGCTGGCAGATCCCGATCCGCACCGACAATGCGCATGGCGCCGCCCGCATTCTTGAAATCGACGGTTCAGATATCATCCATCGCATGGGTGAAGGCCAGGTTGCCGTTGTCGCCGGTTTCCAGGGCATCGGCCCGGACAACCGCATCGCGACGCTCGGACGTGGCGGTTCGGATACGTCCGCAGTGGCGATTGCCGCTGCCGTCAAGGCGGATCGTTGCGACATCTATACCGATGTCGACGGCGTTTATACGACCGATCCGCGCATCGAGCCCAAGGCTCGCCGCATGAAGAAGATCGCTTTCGAGGAAATGCTCGAAATGGCGTCTCTCGGCGCGAAGGTTCTGCAGGTTCGCTCGGTCGAGCTTGCCATGGTACACAAGGTGCGCACCTTCGTTCGCTCCAGTTTCGAGGATCCCGATGCGCCGGGCATGGGCGACCTCATCAACCCGCCCGGTACTTTGATTTGTGACGAGGATGAAATCGTGGAACAGGAAGTCGTAACCGGCATCGCCTATGCCAAGGATGAAGCACAGATCTCGCTGCGCCGCGTGGCCGACCGTCCGGGCGTTTCCGCCGCGATCTTCGGGCCGCTTGCCGAAGCGCATATCAACGTCGACATGATCGTGCAGAACATCTCTGAAGACGGTTCGCGCACCGACATGACCTTCACCGTTCCTTCGGGCGACGTTGCCAAGGCGATCAAGCTTCTGGAAGACAACAAGGCCCAGATCGGCTTCGACGTCGCGCAGAACGAGACCGGTCTCGCAAAGGTTTCGGTCATCGGTATCGGCATGCGCAGCCACGCCGGCGTTGCCGCCAGCGCGTTTAAGGCGCTTGCCGAGAAGAACATCAACATCAAGGCGATCACCACCTCCGAGATCAAGATTTCGATCCTGATCGACGGCGCCTATGCCGAACTTGCGGTTCGCACTTTGCATTCCGCCTACGGTCTCGATAAGAGCTAAGCCGAGACATCGGTTCCCGATGCTCCGATTCTTCGGAGTTGCGTTCTTCCGATGTGGCGTTTCATGAAAGCGTGTCCCTTGCGGGACGCGCTTCTCGCGCTATAAATTTTTAAATGACCTTTTGATTCCCGAATATTATGACATTCGGATCGGAAGTGTCGGGGAGCAAACGCGATGAGAGACCTTTCCGCAGGTCCGCGCGTCCTGCTCAAGCGGCTGCGCGAAATGATGGCGGAGCACCTTGAACCGCAGGACCGTCTGGACCAGATCGTCCGTCAGATTGCCAGCAACATGGTGGCGGAGGTTTGCTCGGTCTATGTGCTGCGCTCCGACAGCGTGCTCGAGCTTTACGCGACCGAAGGTCTGAACAAGGATGCCGTGCATCTCGCCCAGCTGAAAATGGGGCAGGGTCTTGTCGGCACCATCGCCGCTTCCGCCCAACCTCTCAATCTTTCCGATGCGCAGGCGCATCCCGCTTTCCGCTATCTTCCTGAAACCGGTGAGGAAATTTATCATTCCTTCCTCGGCGTGCCGATTTTGCGTTCCGGTCGCACTCTTGGCGTTCTTGTGGTCCAGAACAAGGCCAGCCGAACATACCGGGAGGATGAAGTGGAAGCGCTTGAGACAACCGCGATGCTCATTGCCGAAATAGTGGCGAGCGGCGAGTTGAAGAAGATCACCCGCCCCGGGGTGGAGCTGGACCTGACGCGCGCCGTTTCCATCGATGGCGACGGCTATGGCGAAGGCATCGGTCTTGGCCATGTCGTGTTGCATGATCCGCGTATCGTCGTCACCAACCTGCTCAATGAAGATGCCGATACGGAAATCCGGCGTCTTGCCGATGCCATCGGCTCGCTGCGTCTGTCCATCGACGACATGCTGCAGCGTCGCGATGTGCCGACCGAGGGTGAGCACCGCGAGGTTCTGGAAACCTACCGCATGTTCGCTCACGACCAGGGCTGGGTGCGGCGCATGGAAGAGGCGATCCGAAACGGCCTGACGGCGGAGGCGGCGGTCGAGAAGGTGCAGAGCGACACCAAGGCGCGCATGATGCGCCTGACCGATCCCTATCTGCGCGAGCGCATGCATGATTTCGACGATCTCGCCAACCGGCTGCTGCGGCAGTTGATCGGTTTTGGCGGTCGTGGGCCGGAGCAGGATTTCCCGCTCGACGCCATCGTTTTGGCGCGCGCCATGGGTGCTGCCGAACTGCTGGATTACCCGCGTGAAAAACTGCGTGGTCTGGTGCTGGAAGATGGCGCGGTGACGAGCCATGTCGTCATTGTGGCCCGTGCCATGGGCATTCCGATCATCGGACAGGCGACCGGTATCGTCGCTCTGGCGGAAAACAACGATCCCATCATTATCGATGGCGATGACGGCCAGGTGCATCTGCGCCCGATGTCGGATTTGCAGCGTGCTTATGAAGAAAAGGTGCGCCTGCGCGCCCGGCGGCAGGAGCAGTTCCGCGCGCTGCGCAATGTCGAGCCGATCACCAAGGATGGCCAGAAGGTCAATCTGAAGATGAATGCGGGCCTTCTGGTGGACCTGCCGCAGCTTGACGAATCCGGCGCCGACGGCATTGGCCTGTTCCGCACCGAGCTGCAATTCATGATCGCCTCCAACATGCCGAAGGGCGAGGAGCAGGAGGCGTTCTATCGCTCCGTCCTGCGGCAGGCGAAGGGTAAGAGCGTCACCTTCCGCACGCTCGATATCGGCGGCGACAAGGTCGTTTCTTATATGCGCGGCCAGGAAGAGGAAAATCCGGCGCTGGGCTGGCGGGCGATCCGCCTGTCGCTGGACCGGCCGGGCCTGATGCGAACGCAGATGCGCGCGCTGCTGCGCGCCGCCTCGGGTGCCGAACTGCGCATGATGCTGCCGATGGTGACGGAAGTGTCGGAAATCCGCGCCGCTCGCGACCTTTTGCAGAAGGAAGTGCAGCATCTTTCGAAATTCAGCCATGCGTTGCCGAAAAAGCTGCAATTCGGCGCCATGCTGGAAGTGCCATCGCTGATGTGGCAGCTCGATGAGCTGATGCAGGAGGTGGATTTCGTGTCCGTCGGTTCGAACGACCTGTTCCAGTTCTCGATGGCGGTAGACCGCGGCAATGCGCGTGTTTCGGATCGTTTCGACAATCTCGGCAAGCCGTTTCTGCGCATTCTGCGCGATATCGTCCGCGCTGGCGAAAGGCACCACACCTCGGTCACGCTGTGCGGCGAAATGGCGGGCAAGCCGCTTTCGGCCATGGCTTTGATCGGCCTCGGTTTCCGTTCTGTTTCCATGTCGCCGACGGCCATCGGTCCGGTCAAGGCCATGCTTCTCGGGCTCGATGCCGCGCGCCTCGCCGAAGAGCTGAACGCGGCGCTGGACGACCATAATTCGCTGGAAAGCGCGCGCGAGGTGTTGTTACGCTTTGCCGCGACGCATTCCATTCCCATTTAGAGCATTTCCAGGAAAAGTGGATCCCGGTTTTCCGTCCGGAAATGCGTTAGAGCAAAAGGTTAAAGCGTTTTCGCGTTTCGAAGAAAAGCGAAAACCCTCTAAAAGACCTGTTTCATTATTGGAGTGACTGGTGGCGAAGCTTCCCGTCGAAAAAATGCGCGAGTTGGAAAGGCGTTTCGGTGAGATCGAAGCGCGTATGTCGGCCGGGCCTGCTGCGGATGTCTATGTGAAACTGGCTTCGGAATATTCCGAACTCGAGCCGGTGGTGAAGAAAATCCGCGACTACGAGAAGGCGGTTTCCGAAGCCGCCGATCTGGAGGCGCTGCTGGCCGACAAGTCGACCGACAAGGATATGCGCGATCTGGCGGAAATGGAGCTGCCGGATGTCGAGGTCCGCATCGGTGAGCTTGAAAAGGACATGCAGGTTCTGCTGCTGCCGAAGGATGCGGCGGACGAAAAAAGCGCGATTCTCGAAATTCGGGCGGGCACCGGCGGCTCCGAGGCAGCCCTTTTCGCCGGCGATCTGTTCCGCATGTATGAGCGCTTCGCCTCGACCAAGGGCTGGAAGGTGGAAGTGCTTTCCGCAAGCGAGGGCGAAGCGGGCGGTTACAAGGAAATCATCGCGACGATCAGCGGGCGAGGGGTGTTCTCCAAGCTGAAATTCGAATCCGGCGTGCACCGGGTGCAGCGCGTGCCGGAAACGGAAGCGAGCGGCCGCATCCATACGTCTGCCGCCACCGTTGCGGTCCTGCCGGAAGCGGAAGATATCGATATCGAAATCCGCCCGGAAGACATTCGTATCGACACGATGCGTGCTTCGGGTGCAGGCGGCCAGCACGTCAACACCACCGACTCCGCCGTTCGCATCACCCATCTGCCGACGGGCCTGATCGTTACCAGCTCGGAGAAATCGCAGCATCAGAACCGCGCCAAGGCCATGCAGGTCCTGCGCTCGCGTCTCTACGACATCGAGCGCCAGAAAGTGGAGAGCGAACGTTCAGCCGACCGTAAGAGCCAGGTAGGTTCCGGCGACCGTTCCGAGCGCATCCGCACCTATAACTTCCCGCAGGGCCGCGTTACCGATCACCGCATCAACCTCACGCTCTACAAGCTGGACCGGATGATCGAAGGCGAGATCGATGAGCTGGTGGATGCGCTGATCGCAGACTATCAGGCGGGGCAGCTTGCACAGCTCGGCGAACAGCTTTGAGCACGGCCGCTGAAGCGAGTGTTGCGAGTGCGCTTGCCGCAGCCCGCAAAAGATTGCAGGCGGCGGGGATCGCCGATCCGCTTCTCGATGCGCGGCTTTTGATTGCGGAGGTTGTCGGTTTTTCATTGACCGATTTCGTGATGAAACCTGATCGTGCCGTTATGCCGGAAGAAAGCGCCCGTATCGCGGCCATGATCGAAAGGCGGGCGAATGGCGAGCCCGTTCACCGTATTCTCGGCCACCGGGAATTTCATGGCCTCGACCTTCTTTTATCGAAGGAGACGCTCGAGCCCCGGCCGGATACGGAAGTTCTTGTCGATACCCTGTTGCCGGCGCTGAAAAAAGCCGTTTCCGCCAAGGGCAACGCCCGCATTCTGGATATGGGCACCGGGACCGGCGCGATCTGTCTGGCGCTGTTGAAGGAGTGCCCCGAAGCAACCGGTATCGGCAGCGATATTTCCGCCGATGCGCTCGAAACGGCGGTCCGGAATGCGGCCCGAAACGATCTCGGCGGGCGCTTCGAGGCCATACGCAGCGACTGGTTTGAAAAAATCTCCGGCCGCTTTGACATAATTGTGTCGAATCCGCCTTATATAAGGACTGATATCGTCGCAACGCTTGACCAGGAGGTTCGTAACCACGACCCGATGGCGGCGCTGGATGGAGGTCAGGACGGCCTTGCACCGTACCGCCTCATCGCTGCCGATGCAGGCCGCTTTCTTGTGGAAAACGGGATTGTCGGTGTGGAGATCGGTTTCGATCAAAGGCTTGATGTTTCCGCTATATTTGCTTCCCACGGCTTCTCTCTTCTGGACGCCGTGAAGGATTATGGCGGTAACGACAGAGTTTTGACCTTCCGGAGATAGTTGTTCGCGATATGTCTTCGGATTTTTTGCAAGGATATTTTGCACAGCAAAAGAAAAGGCTTGGATTTCCGCAGGAAGCGGGATAGTTTGCGGCCACATGCCGGGTGGCTGAGGACGAACACAGATTCGTCAGGGTATGGGTCAGTCCCGAAGCGGGTTCTTTAAAGAGCCCTGAAAGGCTGGGCGTTTCCGGCATGTGAATCAGTAAACTTTGTTCGCAGGCGGCTCGGTGCAGCATTTGCGCAGCCGGTCGTCATACGCGAGGTCTTGCCCTGGGGTTATCTTCGGCAAGGCGCGTGATGGAGCAATTTCAGGAAAAATTTCCAGCGGTTTTCCGCCCGGAATTGCATGAAAACAACCAGATTGTCAGCAAAACAGAATTCAGGTGAGCAATTGATGAGGCCAGGACAGCAAAACAAGCGCGGCCGGGGGCGTGGAAACAACAACAATAACAATGGTGGCGGTAACAACAACTTCAACCGCAAGGGCGGCAACCCGCTCACCAGGACTTATGACAGTTCCGGCCCCGATGTTAAAATCCGTGGCACAGCCCAGCACATAGCGGAAAAATACGCGGCTCTGGCGCGCGATGCGCAGAGTTCCGGCGACCGCGTGATCGCTGAGAACTATCTGCAGCACGCTGAACACTATAACCGCATCATCGCTTCGGCTCAGGCCCAGATGCAGGAACGTTTCCAGCGCGACGACCGCGGCGAGTACAATGCTGCCGATGGCGACGATATGGATGTGAACGACGGCGATGAAGGCGTCGTTGCACCGCAGCAGCAGGCCGAACAGGCCGAGCGCGCGCAGCAGCCGGAACGTCAGGAGCGTACTGAGCGGAACGAACAGCGTCGTGAGCGCCCGGACCGCCGCGAACGGCAGGAGCGTCAGCCGCGCCAGCCGCAGGTCGTCGCCGAACAGCAGCCGCCGGTATACGACGCCAGCCAGGCGCCGCAGCCCGTCATCGAAGGCACGCCCATGGAAGTCGCCGTCGAGGAAGAGCAGCAGCAGGCGGAAGCTCCGGCGGGCGAACGCGCACCGAAGACGCGCCGTGCAACCGGACCGCGCCAGCGCCGCCCGCGCCGCACCGCCGCTGCGGAAGGTGCCGAAGGCGAAGATGCGCCGGCCGGTGAAGAGGCGGCACCCGCCACGCTTGAGAACGCTGCCGAATAAGCAGCTTCTGCAAACAACTCTGCAATCGAAAAACTCCGGCCTGCCGGAGTTTTTTGTTTTTGGCGGTTGGTTATGAACATTCCGCCAGCAATCGGCGTGGTTTCATGTGGCGAATTGATGCCTGTCAAATCATGTGAAAATTTCCCGGATGATGGGTTTTTCTCCCTTTAAACCGATGAAAATGCCTCCCATATTCGTGCAGGACGGACGGAAGCCGCATTCGCCGGCAACCGACCATCAAGAGGCGGCGATCGTGAAATCCTATAAACACGGCTGTCGTAGCGGGGCTTGCCTTTTGAGGGAGCCTCAACCCTAACACCCGGAGCCGTGCCGAAAGCGGGCGGGCCGGTCAATGGAGGTTCGACTATGAATATTGAAAAATACTCCGAACGCGTTCGCGGTTTTCTGCAATCGGCACAGACCTTTGCGCTGGCCGAAAACCATCAGCAGTTTTCGCCCGAACACGTTCTGAAAGTTCTGCTCGATGACGAGCAGGGCATGGCGGCATCGCTGATCGAGCGCGCCGGCGGCAACGCCAAGGAAGCGCGTCTTGCCAATGATGCGGCGCTTGCCAAGTTGCCCAAGGTTTCCGGCGGCAATGGCGGCCTTTCGCTCACCGCGCCGCTCGCCAAAGTGTTCTCGACCGCGGAAGATCTCGCCAAGAAGGCCGGCGACAGTTTCGTCACTGTCGAGCGTCTGCTGCAGGCGCTTGCGATTGAAAGCTCCGCCACCACCTCGGCTTCTCTGAAGAAGGCCGGCGCAACGGCACAGGCGCTCAATCAGGTCATCAACGATATCCGCAAGGGCCGCACCGCCGATAGCGCCAATGCCGAACAGGGCTTCGATGCGCTGAAGAAATTCGCGCGCGACCTGACGGAAGAGGCTCGTGAAGGCAAGCTCGATCCGGTGATCGGTCGCGACGACGAAATCCGCCGCACCATCCAGGTGCTCTCGCGCCGCACCAAGAACAATCCCGTGCTGATCGGTGAACCGGGCGTCGGTAAAACGGCGATTGCCGAAGGCCTTGCGTTGCGCATCGTCAATGGCGACGTGCCGGAAAGCCTGAAGGACAAGAAGCTGATGGCGCTCGATATGGGCGCGCTGATCGCCGGTGCGAAATATCGCGGTGAGTTCGAAGAGCGTCTGAAGGCTGTGCTCAATGAGGTGCAGGCCGAAAATGGCGGCATTATCTTGTTCATCGATGAGATGCACACGCTGGTCGGCGCCGGCAAGGCCGATGGCGCGATGGATGCGTCCAATCTCCTGAAGCCCGCGCTTGCCCGTGGCGAGTTGCACTGCGTCGGCGCCACCACGCTCGATGAGTACCGCAAGCATGTGGAAAAGGATCCGGCCCTTGCCCGCCGTTTCCAGCCCGTTCTTGTGGACGAGCCGACCGTGGAAGACACGATCTCGATCCTGCGCGGCCTGAAGGAAAAATACGAACAGCATCACAAGGTCCGCATCTCGGATTCGGCCCTGGTTGCAGCTGCGACGCTTTCCAACCGTTATATCACCGACCGCTTCCTGCCCGACAAGGCAATCGACCTGATGGACGAAGCCGCTTCGCGGCTTCGCATGCAGGTGGATTCCAAGCCGGAGGAACTGGACGAACTGGATCGCCGCATCATTCAGCTCAAGATCGAGCGCGAAGCCCTGAAGCAGGAAACGGACCAGTCGTCCGCCGACCGCCTCAAGAAGCTCGAGGACGAGTTGGCCGATACGGAAGAAAAGGCGGATGCGCTGACGGCCCGCTGGCAGGCGGAAAAGCAGAAGCTCGGCCATGCCGCAGACCTCAAGAAGCGGCTGGACGAAGCCCGCAACGAATTGGCGATTGCCCAGCGCAACGGCCAGTTCCAGCGCGCCGGCGAGCTGACCTATGGCATCATTCCGGGTCTCGAAAAGGAACTGGCTGCGGCGGAAGCCCGCGATAGCAGCGGTGTCGGCTCGATGGTTCAGGAAGTGGTGACGGCGGACAATATCGCCCATGTCGTTTCCCGCTGGACAGGCATTCCGGTCGACAAGATGCTGGAAGGCCAGCGCGAAAAGCTGCTGCGCATGGAAGACGAGCTTGCCAAGTCCGTTGTCGGGCAAGGCGAGGCCGTTCAGGCGGTTTCCAAGGCGGTTCGCCGTTCGCGCGCCGGCCTTCAGGATCCCAACCGGCCGATCGGTTCGTTCATCTTCCTCGGCCCGACGGGCGTGGGCAAGACCGAGCTGACCAAGTCGCTCGCCCGCTTCCTGTTCGACGACGAAACCGCGATGGTTCGCCTCGACATGTCGGAATATATGGAGAAACACTCCGTTGCCCGGCTGATCGGTGCGCCTCCCGGCTATGTCGGTTACGAAGAAGGCGGGGCGCTCACGGAAGCGGTTCGCCGCCGGCCCTATCAGGTCGTGCTGTTCGACGAGATCGAGAAAGCGCATCCGGACGTGTTCAACGTCCTCTTGCAGGTGCTGGATGATGGCCGCCTCACGGATGGCCAGGGCCGCACCGTCGATTTCAAGAACACCATCATCATCATGACCTCGAACCTCGGTTCGGAATTCATGACGCAGATGGGCGACAATGACGATGTGGATTCGGTTCGCGATCTGGTTATGGAGCGGGTCCGGTCGCATTTCCGGCCGGAATTCGTCAACCGTATCGACGATATCATCCTCTTTCACCGCCTGCGGCGCGACGAAATGGGTGCAATTGTCGAAATCCAGCTGAAGCGCCTCATCTCGCTGCTCGGCGATCGCAAGATTTCGCTCGAACTGGATGAGGATGCCCGCAACTGGCTTGCCAATAAGGGTTACGATCCGGCTTACGGCGCGCGTCCGCTGAAACGGGTGATCCAGAAGGCAGTTCAGGACAGGCTTGCCGAAATGATCCTCGGCGGCGAAGTCCCGGATGGATCGCGGGTCAAGGTGACCTCGGGCACGGACCGGCTGCTGTTCAAGGTCAAGCCCGCCAAGGGTGAGGCCGAAGCTGAAACGGCCGATGCCGCATAAAATGAAAGGGCTCCGGAAACGGAGCCCTTTTTATATGATCGGACCCTTTTCACATGACCGGGCCCTTTTCATGCGCCCGGGATTGTCGTTCGGGGTTCTCCGCAGATCAGCGGCTCGCCACCTGATTGGGCTTTTCGTCAATATTCAGCAGATTGTCGATGCGCTTTCTCTCGTCGGAGAAACGCGCCAGCGCCTCGCCGGAAAGCGACTTGCCGCCCGGCAGGCGCACTTTCATCGCGTCCACCTTGGTGCCGTTGACGATCAGCTCGTAATGCAGATGCGCGCCGGTCGAAAGGCCGGTCGATCCCACATAACCGATGACCTGGCCCTGCCGGACCTTTGCGCCTTCGGTGACACCCTTGGCGATGGCGCTCTGGTGGTTATAGGAAGAGACATAGCCATTGGCATGGCGGATCAGCGTCTGGTTGCCGTAACCGGAGGCCCATCCGGCCTTTTCGACAGTGCCGTTGCCCGTCGCGATGATCGGCGTGCCGCGGGCGGCGGCCCAGTCGGTGCCGGTATGCATGCGGCTGAATTTCAAAACCGGATGGCGGCGCATGCCGAAACCGGATGTCATGCGGCCGTTCGGAACCGGGTTGCGCAACAGGAATTGCCGGATGCTTTTGCCGTTCTCGTCGAAATAATCGATGCTGTTGTCGTCCGGGTTCTGGAATCGGTAAAAACGTGTCTCGTTGTCGCCGAATTTGGCGTTGACGTAGAGCAGTTCCGACTTGTCCGTCGCCTTGCCATCCGCGTCTTCCACGGAGAAGAAGGCTTCGAGCGTATCTGCCGGCTTGAGCTGCGCCTGAAAATCGACGCTGCTGGCCAGAAGCTTGATGAGCTGCGAAACCATGCCTTGGTTCATGCCGTAAGCCAGAGCCGCACGGTAGACCCCGTCATAAACGCTCGGCAGATCGCGTCCGGCGGCAGGTGCCGGGGTGCTGTCGAAGGCGGTCGCCACGGCATCGAGCTTCGGCGGTTCGCTGGCCTTTATGAAACGCTTGCTGTCATCGATGGCCATGGTGACCATGTGACGGCCCTTGCGATAAAGGCTCACGCGCACGATATCGCTTTTCTCGTCTTCCTGAATAATGCCGACGCGCAGCACATCGCCGCTTTCGACATTGTTCGACTGGATTTGCGGCGATAGCAGCCCGGCGATTTCCGAGGACTGCGCCTTCGAATAGCCGGCGCCGAAAAGGGCGGCCTCGATGGTTTCGGTCTGGCGGGCAGGGATCACGTCGTCGGCATATTCCTTGACAGGCACCGAGGCTGACTGCGGGGTCGAGACCGACATGTTCTGTTCGACGACACGGGCGGCAAGGCCCGCGGTAATGTCGACATCGCCGTCATCATTATCGAAACGGCGTGGGTCGATATAATAGAGCGCGGCCAGCTGCTCGTTGCCATCCGTCAGGATCGAACCGTTCGAGCGCACCGCCTCCTCGACCTCGTCGAAGCTCAATGAGCCGGCGAAGGCATATTTGGAATGCTGGACGGGAAAGGCGACAGTCTTCAGGCTGACTTCGGATTCAACCTCGGAGCCATAGATCGTTCCCGTCCGGCTAGGCGCGGGTGCCGATGCGTCCTTGTCTTCGTTGCTGGCAAAAATATTCAGGGGATCGAAGGCGGGATAGTCATCCTGCTTGGCGTAATTTGACGCCAGCGGAATCTTGACGTGAGAGAAGGGGACCTTGCGGACCACTTCCTTGTCGCCTTCATTGATGACGGTGGAGACTTCCATGATCGACCGGTCGGACGGCCGGGCCGCGATATTCGGTGCGACGAGGCGCGTTCCGCGACGGGCGGCTTCCGTGGCATTGTTGCCCATATCCGCCTTGGCGAAGGCTTCGGCGGGAATGGCAAGCTGCTGGCGACCGTCAAGAGCGGCAAACAGCGCCACGCCCATCAATATGGAAGAGGTAATGCCGGTGAGGAACGTGCCGGAAAGCCATCGGAGCGAAATTTCGCGACGATCGGGTGCACGGCGCCCTTCCGCCAGAATTGGCGGTTCCGTGCCTAGCGACCGGATCACATTGCGATCCGCAGTCATACCAGCTGTGCCCCGTCGGTCATGCGCTCTCCAGAAACTTCAGGCGAAGGTGTGCAACTTTCAAAGCTGGGAGTCAAATCGGTCGACGCACCAGCGGGATATGTCGCAGCAGCCCATATAAGGACACGCGCAGGCATGTCTCGTATTAACGCTTCGTTGACGAAGCAATTAGCGAGGAAGGGGGCTAAAAGAAGGCGTGAGCCCTGCCTTGATGCCCGGCGGCCTGTTCTCCTGTGCAAAACCAGGAGTGTGGTTGCGTCTTTTTATGCCGATAAGCTCATGAAAACGAAATTCCCTTTTACAATCAGTTAGATATCACATTTCTGATTTTTTTTGATATTGCTGTGTTGACTTGTTTGGTTGGGTGGATTTATAAGTCCGCTCACTGAACGAGGGCGG